>URVZ01000020.1 GCA_900551365.1 uncultured Collinsella sp. | reverse complement strand
ATTTCTCAAAGCATCGTTAGATTAATAATGACAGACCGAATGAAGATGCGTGCGATGGGGGCGAGGCGAATGGCTGGGCGGTATCGATACGCGGGTTCAACGGCATCATATTGACCACATAGATTTTTAACTTGCATTTCTACCCGCCCTTTTCGTAGAGTCGCCGATACGTGCTTAGCGCACCCTCGGCGCGTCCGGCAGGCTTTGCGAAATGGGATCCAGGAGACTTCGGCGCAGCATCATCTTGCGGAATGCTTCTAATGAGCCTCCCATCCTTCAAAAACAGAATCTCATCGCACAGTCTATCGACCGAATCCAAGATGTGGGATGACATGATGATGCACGTACCAGAATCGGCCAGCTTCCTGAGAATCCCGGAATGCAAGTCCACCCTGCTGGGATCGAGCGCGTTCATGGGTTCATCCAACAGGAGGTACCGCGCACCCGTCGCATACGCAATCGCCAAGGTAAGCTGCTGCTTCATACCCTGGCTCAGAGCGCGGATCCTCATCTTCGCGAACTCGCCTATCTGCGTTTGCTCCACCACCTCCTCGATATCACGAGCATGCGGCCACATATCGCAAACCATCTTGAGGTGATCTTCCGCACGCAATCCGGGATACAGCAGCGTTCCCTCACCAGGTGCATAGAAGATCATAGAACGGACCTCTCTCGCACCCGTACCCTGCACCTCATCCAGAACGATGCTCCCGTCCACGCGAGGACCCGGCAAACCTGCCATCGCACGCAGCAACGTCGTCTTTCCATGCCCGTTCGGAGCGACGAGACCGTAGACCGTACCCGGGGCAAACTCAGCGTTCACCGAATCTACGAGCACCTTCTTTCCATAAGAGATCGTCAGCGTTTGAAGGTCAATCATCGAGATCATCCCCTTTCGATCTTCGGAACACCCAGGCGCACCAACAACGGAGATACGGCGCCCAAGACCACCAGCAGAGCGCCCGATGCGCCGACGACCTCTCCAAAAGGCATCGCGTTCGTCCCTCGCCCAAGGAACCCAATCGTCCCCACCTGGGAAGCGGGATCAAACGAGGCGAATGGAGCCAGCAGCGCGGCGCCCATGCCCGCGCTTTCAACATGAGCGCTCAACGAACCCAACACCAAGAGAACCGCGCAAACCACTCCGGTGACAACGGGGCTGCGGCTAATCGCTGCTGTCAACGCAGCGACGACGGAAATCACGCCGTATGCCATGACCAGCAACGGAACGCTACGCAACACCGCCTCCCCCACCATGGACGTTGTCGAAGCCCCCGCTCGAATGAGAGCGACGGGATACTCCGATCCACCCGCACCGTTCTTAATCGCGGACACAACTGCAGCGGGAACCATCGACACCAAAAGCAGCGTCAAGCCAAGCAGGAGAGACAACGCAACAGCCGTCAGAAAACGCACATGCGCTGTTGCGGGGACTTGGAAAACCAGAAGGGAACGGCACTGCAGGTGGGTACACGCAAGCGATGTGACAACCACGGGCAACAGCCAAAACAAGGAAGGAAGCGCTGCCTGGAAATACGAAAGGAGGATTAATGGGGGCATCTTCGTACTTAACTCGTAAACCTTGGGGTCCGGCAAGCTCGCGATCGACTCGAGCAGAAGGGCGCGCGCCTCCGCACGAGAAGGAGTCTCCGGCTCGATTCCGATCGATTGCAGGAGGGTCGCATCTGCCGCGCCCAGTTCGCCTCGAGCGCGCTCGTACGTCGCAAGGCTTCGAAACCCCTCCGCAGGCGTAGGCGCGTACACAAAACCCGAAAGAGCATCTCGCATGTCTTCCAGGGCCGTTTTGCCCTCGACATCCATATTCGCAGCGTCCTGCTCTAGATACCGATCTATTGAACGGAGCTCCCCATCCCTATACCGAACAGCGGAAACGTCATCAGCGTCAGGAAACACCTCGACCAGAGCCGGGGCCAGCATCGTCGTCGACATTGCAATCGCGCATACGGCGAGGGCAGGAGAATGCAGGAGCAGTTTCCCCATCGTTCTTACGTATGCAACGGCGGAGGCACAAGCGCTCGAACGAGTTGCCGCTCTCGATGCGGTGAAGGAACCTCTCTCAAGACAAATCGGGGGCATCGGGCGCGCGCAGCCGCTCTTTCCAGCAACGCAAAGCAGGCTAATTGCCAGCACCTCGATCCCGATTGCGCATACGAGGGTAATCGCGCCACGCTCGAAGCAAAGTCCGGGCAGATTCACTATCTGCGTTGTCGGGTACGGGCTATAGGCGCCGACGGTCAACTCGGTGTTCGCATACGAAAGGGGATTCAACAGGGCGAACTCACGTAAAGCGATGGATCTTCCGTAATACCCGGGAACCATCGTCACCCCCATCAGGGCACATACGAACACGATTCCAAGCGTAGGGTTATTGGCAATCTTCACGGCAAGGTGAACGACAAGCGAGATGAACGCTGCCACCAAGAATTGCAAGATGGCCGCCTGCGCGAACACCAGCCAAGCCGGTTTGATAACCGGAGTCGCATATTGAATGTAGCCTATCGGATAGAACAGCGAGCCCGGGCCATTCTTCACAAGCGCGGCGATTATCCCTGGAAGATTGATGGCAAAGACGGCAAGCATCGCAAAAACACTCGCCCATACGCTCGATGCAACAAGCCTGTCCAGCTCACCCATCGGTGCCTGGATGATGAGCTTTTCGCGTTTGTTAAGACGCGCGGCAAGGAACGAGACGGCAACGGCCGTTGCGGCCCATAGCAAGTACTCCTTCGATCCGTCATAAAAGGAGTACGCTCCATCCGATACCTGCAGAAACGGAAGCAGAGGAGAGAGCGGCGCCAAGACAAGACGCCCCGCGGCAAGAGGGTACAGAAGCGCGGGCATGCTTGATGAAGAGGTATAGACGCCCTCCTCCCCCGCATTCACAAGCGCATCCGCATAGGATGCTGACAATTCCTGCTCAACACGGGTTATTCCCGACTCGAGGTATTCAACCCGTCCGTCGATGCCAGCCGCGCTCCTGAAGACGGGCAGAGCACAAAGAACCATCAACGCAACAACGACAACACAGAGCGACCTGGAGGAGAGAAGCGACCTAAAGATCGCCTTCGAGATTTTGAGCATATTCATCGCCAACCTTAACCTCATCCAGTCGGAACAGAGGGGCCGAACAAAATGCTCGGCCCTTATTACTTGCCGGCAAAGTCAATTTAACATAAACTGTTAAAAAGTAACCTGAGTTTTTTAAATTCTTCGGAGGTTATTATGAGTTCCGACAATCGCACTCCCCGGCTTCATTCCTTCCGCATCGCATGTGCGATAGCCTCTGCGACCCTTTGCGCCACCGCCATCGCACAAGTGGCGTTCTCCTTAAAGCCAGCAATCGAAGTGCTCGACAACCCTGTAATTGCAGACTCCCCCGCGTATCCAGCCCTTGCGATCTCGACATTGGTCCCTGCCGTCATCGGTATCGCTACGACCATCCTCAGCGCCGTTCTCGTGTGGACGATCAAGAGCGGAGACCCCTTCAAGAAAGGGTCTGCGACATGCTTGAAGGTGCTCGGCATTCTCTTCGTTGTTCAAGCTGCCACCAGCCTCTACGCCGGCTCACTCAAAACCTCCGTTTCGATGTTTGGCGGCGAGGGGGCCGTCGGCGCCCAAGAGATCGCTTCATCATTCGATTGGACCTCTCTGGTTCTCGGCATCGTCCTGTTCATGCTTTCCCAGCTCTTCTTGTACGCCCGAGAGCTGTACCTCGACTCCGACGAGATTGCGTAAGGAAACGCCATGCCCGTAATTGTTCGCCTCGACAAGATCATGGCCGAGCGAAAGATTTCCTCGAACGAACTTGCCGAAAGGATTGGAACCACGCCCGTGAACCTGTCCCGCATTAAAAAAGGGCATATTCGCGGCATTCGCTTCAACACACTCGAGCAGCTATGCCTCGCCCTTCGTTGCCAACCCGGAGACCTTCTCGAAGTCATGAGCGAAGAGGATGCCCGAAAGGAGTTCGGACTCGATTGGTCCGCCGAGGATTAGAGGGCGGTCGTACTCGCCCTGCACACGGGGATGCGAATCGGCGAGGTCTGCGGCCTTCGGTGGTGCGATGTGGATTTCGAGACGGGCCTGATCTCGATCAGACACTCGGTGGCGTACGCGAAGGGAATGGGTTCGTTCATCAAGGACACCAAGACCCATGACGCCAGGGGTATCCCCATCGACCCGGTCGGCCTACTCCCCTTCCTGAAGGAGACCCACGAGATCGACTGCGGAAAGCTGCGCTTGCGCGGCCTTACCGGGGCGGTCGAGATCGGGGACTGCTACATCCTGTCGGAGCCGGGCGCGACCTTCGCGACGACAAGCTATATCCGCAGGGCGTTCAAGACGTTCTCGGAGACCAACGGCCTCATGGGCACCAACGACGAGCTGATCACGTTCCACGGCCTTCGCCACACGTTCGCAACGCAGTGGATCCGCCAAGGCGGCGATATCAAGGCGCTCCAATCGATCCTCGGCCACAAGGACGCCATGGCGACGCTCAACGTCTACGCCGACATCGAGCCCATCTCCAAAATCCATAACATGCTGCGCGCCACGCCGTGCCTTTGGCGCGGGCACCTCGGGCCGAGGGTCGATCCGGGTCCCATGTTCCAACAGAGGATCCAGGAGTCCATCGAGACGCTCCAGGCGTTCGGCTACGGCATCACCGAGCCGGACGACCGAAATATCGCCATACGCGACGTGAAGACGAACAGTTGGCTCTAGCTCACCGAGTACGCGGCAGTGTGGGCCCATCCCAACTGAGGTCACGGTGGTCCGATAGGGGCGCCGCCCGCGGCATGCGCCGCGGAGCGGTATCCCCTACCGAAGGGCGGGGATGCCCTCCGCTTCCAGTTCGGAATCAGCCGTCGGAGGCGTTCGGCTGACTGCGGGAACGGCCTGTCCGCTCAATGTGTTCGGCTGAGATCGGAAATCAACCCAACACGAGCCGGACACGCGCCAGACGGCTCTTCCCCGTACGGCCTTCCCCCTTACGCTCATGTTGCAGGCATGTAACGCCGCAGCGAGCGCGCCTTTTTTGCGCCAGACAGGTACAATGATGAACACTGTACCGTAGCGGAGCGCCCCGCGCGCGCCGCAATCACGCGAAAGGGTTTCCCATGGCCGAGATCTCGTCCTCCCGTATCGTCATCACCGTCCTTGGCAAGAACCGCCCCGGTATCGTCGCCGGCGTCACCCGTGTTCTGGGCGAGGCCAACGTCGACATCCGAGACATTACGCAGTCCATTATCGAGGACATCTTTACCATGACCATGCTGGCCGACACCGCCGAGTCCAAGCTCGACTTCGCCGAGCTGCAGAAGGCGCTAGCCGAGGCTGGCGAGCTTTCGGGCGTCAACGTGTCCATCCAGCGCGAGGACGTCTTTAACTTTATGTACCGCCTGTAGTGAACAAGCCGCTCGGGGCAGCTTGACGTCATATCGTCCAAGCGCGCGGCCCCAAAGCGGACCGGAGAGGAGCGCGCATGGCCTACGACGCCAAGAAAATCTATTACCGCTTCGATGACCACTTGAGCCGACTGGTTCTGGATTACGAAGCAAGCCGCCAGATTTCGTCTGAAAGCGAAAGCCTCTACCACGGCCTGCCGACCGCCCCGTACGACGAGGACCTGTTTGTCGAGCACAATGTCAAGCGCGGCCTGCGCAATGCCGACGGCTCGGGCGTGGTCGCGGGCCTCACTCGTATCTCGGATGTGCACGGCTACAACAAGGTCGACGGAAAGGTCGTGCCCGATCAGGGCAAGCTCACGCTTCGCGGCTACAGCATCGAGGATCTGGTCAACAATGCCCAGGCCGAGAATCGCTACGGCTACGAGGAAGTCGCCTATCTGCTTATCACGGGTTCGCTGCCCAACAAGGAAGAGCTCGACGGCTTTTGCGAGCGCCTGGGCGCCTTTAGACATCTAAGCGACGAGTACGTTAAAGAGTTCCCTATGACCACGGTGTCGTCGAGCATCATGAACGTGCTCCAGCGCGCCGTACTGCTGCTCTACGCCTTCGATGCCGAACCAGACGTGATCGCGCCCGAGCACGAAATCGACGTCGCCATTTCCATGCTCGCACGTCTCCCGCGCATTGCCGCCTTCGCACACATGGCCTCGGTCGCCAAGCTTCGCGGCTCCGAGGTTCACGTGCCGCACCCCACGCCCGGTCTCTCCACCGCCGAGACCATCCTACAGGTCCTGCGCGGCGGCATGGCGTTCACCCGCGATGAGGCGATGCTGCTCGACGTTATGCTCATGCTGCATGCCGAGCACGGCGGCGGCAACAACTCCACCTTCGCTTGCCGCGTGCTGTCGTCTTCGGCCACCGACCCGTATTCCGCCTACGCCGCGGCTATCGGCTCGCTCAAGGGCCCGCGCCACGGCGGCGCCAATGCCAAGGTCGTGTCTATGCACGAGGACATCCGCGCGCATGTCTCCAACTGGGAGGACGAGGACGAGGTCGCGGCCTACCTGGGCAAGATCCTCGACAAGCAGGCCTTCGACGGCACGGGCCTCATCTACGGCATGGGCCACGCCGTCTATACGCTCAGCGACCCGCGCGCCGAGGTCTGCCGCCGTTACGCGCGCTCACTGGCAGCCAAGAAGGACTTGGGCGAAGAGTTCGCACTCATCGAGCGCATCGAGCGCCTGGCACCGCAGGTGATGCGCGACCACGGCATGACCAAGCCTATCTGCGCCAACATCGACCTGTACACAGGCTTTATCTACAAGATGCTCGGCGTGCCCGAGACGCTTTTTACGCCGCTATTCGCCGTCGCCCGCATGGCCGGCTGGTCGGCACACCGCATGGAAGAGCTCTTCTGCGCGCATCGCATCATCCGCCCGGCATACCGTCCGGTGATCGAGCCGCTGGAATACAAGCCGCTCGCCGATCGCTAGGACGCGGACCGTTATAGAACCCGAGCGTGGCCAGGGCATCACCGCCCTCGGCCACGCTTTTTATGCCAGCAGAAAGGGCTGCATCGAATGATTGTGTTTTCCGATATGGATGGAACACTGCTGACGAGTGATAAGCAGATGAGCGATGCCACCTGGGCGATGCTCGACGAGCTTGCGCGCCGCGGTATTGAGTTTGTGCCCTGCACGGGGCGCCCGCTGTCGGGCATCTTTGAGTCCATCCTCGCCCACCCCGCCGTACACTACGCGGTCTGTGCCAACGGTGCCAGCGTCTGGCAGCTCGACGACGATGTGCCCACCGACGCCTCGCGCGCCACACGCATTTTGAGCCGACCGCTCGACCGCGCCATCGCCCACCGCGCCCATGGCATTGCCGCCGGCCATGATGTCACCTTCGATATCTTCGCGGACGGGCAGTGCTTCCTCCCCCGCTCGCTCTACACGCGCCTTGACGAATTCTGCGGCGGCGACCCCCACATCGCGGCTTCGCTCAAGCGTACGCGAACACCGATCGACATGGATATCGACAGCAAGATCGACGAGGTCGAGACACTCGAACGCATCGCCATGTACTGGCACGACCCGGCCGATCGCGACGCCATCACGGCGGAGCTCGACACACTCGGAGGCATTGAGGTCACGCGTTCGTACGCCATGAATATCGAGGTCATGGGCGAGGGCGCCACCAAGGGAACGGCCCTCACGTGGCTATGCGAGCACCTGGGCGAGCGTCTCGCCGACGCCTGGGCCTTCGGCGACAACATCAACGACATCCCCATGCTGCAGGCAGCGGGCCACGGCATGGCCATGATCAACGCCGAGCCCGAGGACCGCGAGGCCGCCGACGCCATTACCAAATACGACAACGACCACGACGGCGTCGCCCGCACCATCATGACCGCCCTCGCCTAGCAACATCAACCCGGCAGGGTAGCTAATTTGGGACGGGGCTATTTTAGCTACCCGCTTGTGGGGTAGCTAAAATAGCCCCGTCCCAAATTAGCTACCCTGGTCACAGTAGTCGTTGGGGACACTCTTCGCGAAAAGCCGCAAGGACTGTCCCCCACTGTCGGCAGAAAAGGAACGTCCCCATCTGCCGGATTAGGAGAGACTCTCCAGCACGCGACGGAGCTCCTGCTGGACGGCGTGGTCGCGGTTACAACCCACCACACGATCGGCCACCGCCTTGAGCGCGGGGCGCGCGTTTTCCATCGCGCAGCCCGTGCCGACAAAGCGAATGATCTCGTAGTCGTTCATCGAGTCGCCAAACGCCATGACCTCGTCGCGTTCGACGCCATAGTGCCCCATGAGCTGCTCGATTCCCGAGGCTTTCGACACACCGGGCTGCATGGCATCGATCCATGCGTTTCCAGAAGGCGCAAAGGTAAAGAGCTGGCCAAGCTCGCGCTGTAGCACGTACGCACTGTCCATAACCGCACTGTCGTCGCAAAAGATACTCGCTTTGATGATATTTACGCTGGGATCGGGCAGCTCCCAAATGCGCTCGGCATTGGGAAGGTCCTTATCGACCTCACGCACGAACTTGCACTCGTCATCGAGCAGGAAGGACTTGGTTCGGTCAAAGAGCGCAAGATGCAGATTGGGAAACGTCCTGACGGCCTGGGCGAGCCTTCGAATCGCCAGGTGGGAATACACCTCACGGTCTACCATCTTACCGTCGGCGTAGACCTGGGCGCCGTTAGCGGCGACAAAGTCCATCTTGTCGCGAACGGGCGCAAAGAACTCGCACAGGCGATCGTAGCGACGACCTGACGATGCGGCGAAATGCACGCCATGCTCGTGTAGCGCCAGAATCAGTTCGTAGGTCTCAGGAGGCACCTGGCCGTTTTCGTCAAGCAGTGTGCCGTCCATATCGGATGCAATCAGTTTAAACATAGAAAAGCTCCCTTCGGGCTTGTTGGAATCAAACGCGTATCCGATTCCAACGTACCCAAAGGGAGCTCAAATAAGACTCCGCGGGCGTAAACGTTACAAGGACCTGGCAAATAGCTCACACATGCCAGAGGTCCTACGGTCGCGGCGTCAGGCAGCCCGCCAAAGAGTGTCCCCGATGACTAGTCGTTTAAGAACGTCCCCGATGACTAGTCGGCGTAGGTGAAGGTCGTGACGTCGAACATACCCTCGGGGCGGATGCGGAGCGTCGGGATGACCGGCAGGGGCAGGAAGATGATGCCCATGATGGGGTCGAGCGGCGGCTCGATGCCCATGGCACGCGCCTTGACCATAAAGTCGTCGTGCTGCGCGGCAACGTCCTCGGCCGTGCCTTCGCTCATAAGGCCACCGAGCGCCAGCGGAATGCGCGCCACGACCTCGCCGCTGCGCACCAGCACGTGGCCACCCTGGCCCACGGCCTCAACGGCAGCCATCATATCGGCGGCGTTGTCGCCCACCACGCACACGTTGTGCGAGTCGTGGCCGATCGTGGAGGCAATGGCGCCACCCGTGATGGTGAAACCGCGCACCCAGCCGCGACCGATGTGCTTGCCGATCAGGCCCAGGCCAGCGGGGCCGTCGCCGTCGGCGCCCTCGGCCTGCAGCGACACGCCGCGGCCATGGCGCTCAATCAGCATAATGCGGCGCAGACCCTCGGCGCTCTCGGGGCGAGCCATGCCCGTGATGGCCTTACCCGGTACCACGTCAATCACGGCCTCGCCCGGCTTAAAGGCATAGTCGAATACGTCGAGCGAAAGCTTCGGCAGCTTAACGGAGGCGCGCAGCTCATCGGCAAGGGCCGCAACCTCGGCCATCTCGGGTGCGATCTCGCCCACAAAGGTGCCGTCCTGCGCCACCAGGGCACCGGCGGCATATACGCGATGCGGAGCCGTGGCAAACGTCAGGTCATTGAGCACCAGCAGGTCGGCACGCTTGCCCGGGGCAATCGCACCGCGTAGCTCGTGCGGGTCGCGGCAGCCGTGATCCAGGCCAAACGCCTCGGCCGTGGAGAGGGACGCCATAGAGATAGCGACCACGGGGTCGATACCGGCCTCAATCGCCACGCGGCAGTCATTGTCGATCATGCCGGTCGCAAGCGCATCGGAAGGAGCGCGGTCGTCAGTCGCAAAGCAGCAGCGGCGGGCGCGCGCGGGATTCTCCAGCAGCATCGGAGACAGGTTGGCCAGGTCATGGCTGCACGTGCCTTCGCGCAGCATCACGTACATGCCGCGAGATAACTTGTCGAGCGCCTCCTCGGGAATCGTCGACTCGTGGTCGGCGATAATACCTGCTGCGGCATAGGCGTTGAGGTCCTTGCCGGCAACGAGCGGGGCATGACCGTCGACCTGTTTGGACGGCGTCTGGTTAGCGGCGTCGATACGAGCACAGGTCTCGGGATCGGCCATAAAGACGCCCGGCAGGTTCATCATCTCGCCCAGACCAAAGACATCGCCCGGATGCTCGGCAAAAAACGCCTGCATATCGGCAGCCGAAATAACGGCACCGGCCTGCTCATCGGGCAGCGCGGGCACGCACGAAGGCATCATGTACTTGATGGAGATGGGTGCGCGGCGGCCATCCTCAATCATAAAGCGCAAGCCGTCGAGACCGGCAACATTGGCAATCTCGTGGCTGTCGGCAATGGCGGTGGTGGTACCGCGCGTCGCGGCCATGCGAGCATACTCGGCGGGACGGATGTTCGAAGACTCGATATGCAGATGCCCGTCAATAAAACCGGGAGCGAGATAGCGACCCTGGCAGTCGATGACCTCAGTTGCCTCGTAGGTGTCAGCGGCATCGTCGCGACCATCGTAGAGCACGCCGACGATCACACCGTCCTTGACGGCAACGCTGCCGGGCGCCACACGCTGGCCATACACGTCGACGATCTGCGCATTGGTAAACAGCGTGTCGACGGGCACGCGCCCCTCGGCAGCATCGATCACAGACCTCATGACCTCAACGGACATACATACTCCTTTAACCGTAGAAAACAGCTGCGGAGCGGACAGACCTTCACCGCAGCAAGCCAATAGCCATTGTATGCCCAAAAGAAAGTCCCGCTAACACCCCTTCCGCTTAACGGCACCGCCAAATGACCCCTCCGTCCCCAAGGGATCGTCGTAACCAAAAAGGCCGCAGTCGGGATTCCCGGCTGCGGCCTTATTGCACTTGTGAGGTCAACTCGCTCGTTAGACCAACTTGAAGCCCTTGCGCTTGCCTACGGAGAGGGTGTCGCCCAGCTTGAGGGCGCTGGGATCGATGTTATAGCTCTTGGGAGCCACGGCCTTGCCGTTGATCTTGACGCCGCCGCCGTCGATATCGCGACGAGCCTGGCCGGCGCTCGCCGAAAGACCCAGGTCCTTGAGCAGGCCGGCGAGGTAGATCTGGCCCTCGTCGTTGACGGTCAGCTCGACATGCTTCTCGGGGAAGTCGGCGAGCTGGCCCTCCTTGAATACGCGGTCGAACTCGGCCTGAGCCTCGTCGCCGGCGCCGGCGCCGTGGTAGGTGTCGCACAGGTCGCGGCCCAGAGCGCGCTTGAGCTCGTAGGGGTCGGCAGAACCATCGGCCAGGGCGGCGTCGATCTTGTCGACCTCGGCCGGGGTGAGCGAGCTGGCCAGACGATAGTACTTGCCGATCATCTCATCGGGGATGGACATGGTCTTGCCGAACATATCCTTGGGAGCGTCGGTCAGGCCGATGTAGTTGCCATAGGACTTGGACATCTTGCGCACGCCGTCGGTGCCCTCGAGCAGCGGCATGGTGAGCGCGATCTGCGGCTCCATGCCCATCTTCTCCATGAGCTCGCGGCCGGCGAGCAGGTTGAAGAGCTGGTCGGTGCCGCCCATCTCGACGTCGGCCTTAATCTGAACGGAGTCGAAGGCCTGCATCACGGGGTACAGGAACTCGTGCAAGGCAATCGGCGTCTGAGACTGGTAGCGCTTGGTAAAGTCGTCGCGCTCAAGGATGCGGGCGACGGTGAACTTGGAGCACACCTGCAGCAGACCGGCCAGATCCATCGAAAGGATCCAGTCACCGTTGTGCACGATGGTGGTCTTCTCGGGATCCAGGATCTTCATGGCCTGGCTCACGTAGGTCTCGGCATTGGCCTCGATCTGCTCCTGCGAAAGCTGCGGACGGGTGGAGTTCTTGCCCGAGGGATCGCCAATCAGCGCGGTACCGTTGCCGATGATGAGGGTGACGTTGTGGCCCAGGTCCTGGAACTGACGCATCTTGCGCAGCGGCACGGCGTGGCCCAGGTGCAGGTCGGGACTGGTGGGGTCGACGCCGAGCTTGATGTTGAGGGGCTCGCCCTTCTCAAGCTTCTTGCGAAGGTCGGCCTCGGGAACGATCTGCGCGGCGCCCGAGGTGATGATACGCATTTGCTCGTCAACAGACAGCATTGGGTATCCTCCTTTTGCTATAGCACCCTCGCCGAAAACGGCGGTGCTGGAAGTCCATAAACTCTCTTATGATAACAAACTGACGCGACGCGGCACCTACGACAGGAAAATCCTCGTCCTGCCGCATGCGTCAATGGCAACTGGCAGACGTGTACCGTCACGCTCGACCAGATAGCGTGCCTGCCGACGACGCAAGCAGTCGCGGCAACGGACCTGTCCCGTCGCATCGGTGGCGCAGACGCCCTCGGCGGTCAGCAGGCAGTGCTCGCACACCATAAGCTCGGGACGGTCGGCGTCGACCGGACCCAAGACGCCGGGTTCAGCAGCCAGTTCGTCAATACGCTCCGCATCATTGCCGAGCAACTCGGCCGGCAAGTACACCCGCCCCGCACCGAGTCCGCGCAGCCAGGTAAGCGTGGCCCGATTCGCGCAGAACACCGGCGCCGCCACGTCAAACGTCACGCCCAGCTCGCGAGCGATCACCACCTGTCCCAGGTTGCGGCAGACGACGCGCCCGGCACGCTGCATCAGTGAGCGGGTCCGGTCAGCGTCACCTGTGCGGTACACCTCGTCAAGCACCACAACGGCGTCGGACAAATCGAGTTCTCCGCGCGGGTCGGCATCCATCAGCTGCCAAGCAAAAACCATGCGAGTGGGAACCGCGCACTCCACCAACTCCGTCGATGCACCGCCATCCACCGCAACGCCCTCAAAGAGCAGTACCTCGACGGCACGCGCAACGGGCGCAATCGCATCCGCCTCGGCCCGCATGCGCTCCAACACCGCCGCCGTCTGATCCAACACGCCGGCGCTGCGAATCAGGTATACCTCGCAGCCCGTGTCCACCTTACGCTTGCAATGCACGACGACGCGCTTCCCCGCTGCGGCATCCACCGGGCAGGGCACCTGCGGCCAGCGCTTGGGCACATCGGGACGCGCGTCGGCACCCGGATAGAACCGAATCTCGAGCGTGTCACCCGCCGCCACGGCGGCGTCGAGCTCAACGGTCACCTCTTCGTGGCCCACAGCGACCAAACGCCCCACGCGCACGCCCTGGTTAATTGCGCGCTCAAAGCTCATCAGCTCGGCACCCGAACGCCCTCGCAGGTACGTATCGGTAAACCCACGGTTAAACGACCTCCCCAGCTCGCGTTCAAGCTCTTCCACGGCATCGGGGTCCCACGCGCCGTCGCGCAGCATATCGAGTGCCCGGCGCCACACCCGCACCACGTTGAATACGTAATCGGGGTTCTTCATGCGCCCCTCGATCTTGAGCGACGCCACGCCGGCATCTACAAGCTCGGGCAGATGTGCAATACCCAGATAGTCGCGCGGGCACAGCAGGCGATCTCCCTCGACGGCGACAACGCTCTGTCCCGCCTCGTCCACCAGGTCGTACGCCAGACGGCACGGCTGCGTGCAGTCGCCGCGCATCGCCGAGCGCCCACGCCGCAGGGCCGAAAACTCGCACGCCCCCGAATAGCCGATGCAAATCGCACCGTGGCAGAATACCTCGATGGGCACGCCCGTGGCACATAGCGCCGCAATCTCGTCGACCGCCAGCTCGCGTGCCGTCGTCACGCGCTCGACTCCCAGCTCATCGGCGGCAAGCCGCACGGCGCCTTCGCTGTGAACGCCCGCCTGCGTAGACAGGTGAATCTCGACCCCGGGAATCGCCGTGCGCAGCGCGCAGGCCAGCCCGGCATCGGCGACAATCAGAGCATCGCCGCCCAGCTCCAGTGCATGAGCTCCCAACGCCACCGCGTCGGACAACTCATCGTCAAACACGAACACGTTGAGCGTCACGTACACACGCACGCCATGGGCATGCGCCACGGCACAACCGCGCGCAAACTCGTCATCCGTAAAGCCATGAGCGCTCACACGGGCGTTAAAGCCGCCCAACCCCGCATAGATGGCATCCGCACCCGCGGCGATGGCCGCAAGCATCTGGTCGAGCCCGCCCGCCGGCGCCAGCAGCTCGGGCAGCGCCGCACCGGCAGCATCCAATCCAGTCTCGTATTGTCCGCTCGGCCCCATCGTCCGAATCGCCATCGGCAAACTCCTTACCAAGGTATGCATTCACTCTGAAAAATGCCGCCTTCCAGCATACACGAGGCCTCGCGCACCCCGTTTGGTTTATCGTGTAATAACTTATGTCCATCCTGCCCCGACGGCACATCCGCCGTCGGGCACGACATACCTGGAGGTCAATATATGGGTCCTCGCCAACGACAGGGACGCAGCCGTTCAAAGACGCATGCCCTGCCCATAATCCTGCTCTCGTTTTTGGGCTTTTTGCTTATCGCGGGCGTGGCATTTGGCATCGGCATGGTCGGCAACGTCAACCGCTGGCTGTCCGATCT
The DNA here is from genome assembly GCA_900551365.1 of uncultured Collinsella sp. Taxonomy (GTDB): domain Bacteria; phylum Actinomycetota; class Coriobacteriia; order Coriobacteriales; family Coriobacteriaceae; genus Collinsella. The sequence goes on along the minus strand of URVZ01000020.1, from coordinate 8,901 downwards.
GCCCGACTACACCGACGCCAACGCGTATCTGGTGAGCGAGCCCACCGAGATCGTCGACTGCAACGGCAACAAGATCGCGAGCTTCTACACGCAAAACCGCAAGTCCATCACCAAGGACGAGGTCTCCCCCTACGTGCTGCAGGGCACCGTTGACGTCGAGGACGAGCGCTTCTACGAGCACGGCGGTATCGACCTGTGGGGTATCGCGCGTGCTGCGGTGGCAACCCTCGGCGGCGGGCACGAAGGCGCCTCGACTATCACCCAGCAGCTGGTGCGCAACACCATCCTGCAGGAGGAGCAGTTCGACTCGACCATCGAGCGTAAGGTGCGCGAGGCCTACATCGCCATCAAGATGGAGGACATGTACTCCAAAGACGAGATCCTCATGATGTACCTCAACACCATCTATTACGGCCACGGCGCCTACGGCATCGAGGCCGCAGCCGAGACCTATCTGTCCAAGAGCGCCGCCGACCTCACCCTGAGCGAGGCCGCGCTGCTCATCGGCCTTCCCAACTCGCCCTCGCAGTACGACCCCACGGTCAACCCCGACCTGGCGCTGTCCCGTCGCAACAAGGTCCTCGACAACATGTTGCGTCTGGGCCACATTACGCAGGAGGAGCACGATGCCGCACAGGCCGAGCCCATCACCCTCAACGTGACCGAAATCTCGGGCAGCGGCGTCGATGTATACTCGCAGCCCTACTTTGTCGCCTATGTTAAGCAGCTGCTCGAGCAGGAGTTCTCGACCGACGTGCTCTTTAAGGGCGGCCTGACCGTCAAGACCACCATCGACCCCACGATGCAGCAGGTGGCAGAGAATGCCGTTCGCGAGCAGCTCGACACGCTCTCGCTCGACGGCCTGGACATGGGCATGGTCGTCGTCGATCCCAAGACCGGCTACATCAAGTGCATGGTGGGCGGCTACGACTACAACGCCGACGAGAACCACGTAAACCATGCCACGGCCAAGCGTCCCGTCGGCTCCACCTTCAAGGCCTTTACGCTGGCAACTGCCATCCAAAACGGCATGAACCCCAACGTCACCCTCAACTGCAACTCGCCGCTCAAGGCCAAGGGCACCACGACCGAGGTCCAAAACTACGCCAACCATAGCTATGGCAACATCACGCTTAAGCAGGCGACGGCATACTCCTCCAACACCGGCTACATCCAGGTGGCGGAAGCCGTCGGCAACAGCAAGATCATCTCGCTCGTCAAAAAGCTCGGCATCGATCCCGCCAAGGACAACATCGAGGACGTTCCCGTCATGACGCTCGGCACTGGCTCGATCTCGCCGCTCGAGATGGCCGCCGCCTACGCGACGTTTGCCAACGGCGGCTACTATCGTCAGCCGATCGCCATCACCGAGATTGACTCTCGTACCGGTTCGGTGCTGTACCAGCACACGGACAATCCCTCACAGGTGCTTACCGAGGGCGAGGCCGCCGCGGTCACCGATGTTCTGTCCGGCGTCATGCAGGGCAGCGGTACAGGTGCTGCTGGCGCCCTGAGCGTCAACCAGCCCTATGCCGGCAAAACGGGCACCACCGACAACACCACCAACCTGTGGTTCTGCGGCTATACCCCGCAGCTGGCGTGCGCCCTGTGGACCGGCTATTCCGCAGGTGAGATCCCCATCCAAAAATACGGCACGGACCTGCTGGGCGACAGCACCAACCTGCCTGTCTTTAAGCGGTTTATGAACACCGTTCTGACCGGTACCGAGCGCGAGGAGTTTGCGACCGGAACGGCGCCCACCTACAAGAACAACAGCGTCTGGAAGTTCTACGGCACCAACAACACCAAGAAGACGGAGAACGACGACAAGGACGAGAACGAGGACGAAGAGGAAACCACCACAACGACTACCACGACGACCACGACGACCGAGACCACGGGCGGCGACACCACCGGCGGCACCGGAACGACCGGTGGCTCGACGGGCGGCTCCACTGGTGGTTCGACCGGCGGCGATGGCGGCACGCCTACGCCCACGCCTACGCCCACTCCCGACCCCTCGCCCACGCCTGACGATACGGTCGGCTAGAAATCATCCGGCCATTAGCAACAAGGCCCCCGAGCAGCTTATTAAAGTGCTCGGGGGCCTTTTAATTTAAAGTGACCTGGTGGGCGGTCTTTATACCGGCAAACAAAAAAGGGGGGGGGTACCGACCAACGTCGATACCCCTTACAAGCCACCATGTCACGCGCACAGTGCCGAGCGCACGACCCGCACGCCTACTTGCGAGAATTGCTCAGCTTATTGATCAGCGCCTCAAGACGCTCGCCGTCCTCGGCCGTCTGGGCAATAACCAAAATCGTATCGTTGCCGGCAAGCGAGCCAAGCACATCGGGCAACTCTGCCGCATCAACGGCGGCGGCGATGCCGGAAGCCGTGCCAGGCTGAGCCTTGATCATAACCAGATTATCGGTACGCAGAACGCCCGTTACAAGCTCGGAAACCATACGCTGCAGGTGCAGGTCCTCTGCCAGAACATAGATGCCCTCAGGGAGCTTACGCAGCCCCATATCGGCAATATCGCGAGAGACAGTCGCCTGCGTGCAATCAAAGCCCATAGCACGGAGCTCATCGACCAGCACGCGCTGCGTGCGGACGTCCTTATTGCGCACAATATCTCTAATGGCATCCTGGCGCCCATTGCGTTTTTTAGCCATACAAACCCTCACTCCAAAAGATGGCGGAGACAATCAATCAGTGATTGAATAGTTTAACGCTATTTGAAGGCTTTTGTGTATAAGAACGCATTTCGAAACAATTCTATGCAAGTTTGTTTCGAAATGAGCCGTTTAGGCGGTTTTTGCGCCCGTCCGGTTAAGAAAAGCTGCCAGATGCGTACACATCACGCATCGCGCGGGCTTGGCGCTGGCAATCGGCCCAAACAACAGACCGAGCCCCCGATGGTTATCCTTGAGCGCGGCGACCATTTGACGGGTTCGAGGTGCCTCGAGCATATCACGCATGCGGGCGGAACGCTCGATTGACGACACCCCATGCGGGCTCAGACACAAATTCTCGATGCAGGCGACCAGTCCGGCAAAGTAGAACTTTTGGCTTGCCAGCTTGAGCCGACCACCGCTATCTGCTTCCGAGAGTGAGTCCGCAAGCTCGTCGAGCGCTCGGGTATCATCAGATACCTTGGCATACATGGTGGGATCAAAGGCATCTGTAAGCTTAGGTGCCGCCGCGTGGAAACAAGCGTCGCCGCATCCGGAGACGCGCTGCGCCCGCGAGAGCGAGCACGCCATAAACCCAACTGTGCGAAACGCCTTGTCGTACAAAAGGCATGCCTCAAACAGCGGACGGCTATACATCACGCCAGAGGTCTGAACGACAAGGCCGCCTAAAATCAACTGGGGCAGCCCGGTCACCATCGAGGATTTGCTATCAATGGAAATACGAGCAGCATCCAAGACGCGCGAATGGCGCTCTCGATGTGCATCATAGCGGTCGAGCGACACCGTGGGGAGCACTATGTCTGCCGTAGTATCGCACGCGATATCGACCATCTTGGAAAGGGACTGCGGAGCAAACCACTCATCGGCGTTCATAGCGATGATTTGAGAGCCACGCGAGGCAGCAAAACCGGCACGAAGACAAGCACCGCGCTTCGCGTCCTCGACGTCAATCAAATCAATATGGATGTCCCTGTCGGCAGCAACTTGAAGCGAATGGCGCACACCGGGCGCAGCATCGCGGCAGACAACGACAATCTGCAAATCGTAGAGGTCTTGGTTCTGGATACTCTCGAGCGCACGCATCGCATAGCTGGGCGAACCTTCTACCACAAGGATCACCGAAAGTCGCGGATGCGAGCCACGTCGAACCAAGTTATCCGTCCTCTCGACAGCAATGAATTAAATCGTGGTTCATGGTACACCCCGGCAATAAAAGCAATGAGACATCGGTTGTATTGCACGCCAAGAACAGATGTTGCACACGTGCAGCCCACAGATGACAGGTGTCGACGCACGACGCGTCGAGCCCTCCCCTAGTCGAGCACGACAAGCTCGGCGGGATCGTAATCCACGCCCATAAACGTAAGGCCGCAGGCAGGAGCCGTGGGGCCCGCAGCGGTACGGTCGCAAGCGTCGATGACCTCGCGCATCCACTCGGGTTCGCGGCGATGCATGCCAATCTCGACAAGCGTGCCCACGATCGTGCGGACCATCGAATGCAAAAATGCGTTGCCCTCAATGGTAAACGTCAGGATATCCTCGCCAAAGGCCACCTCATGGCCAAACTCGGCCCGCATCACGCAGCGGTGCGTGGGCTTGCCAACGGCCGAGGCAACCTTGCAAAAGCTCTTAAAGTCCTGCTCACCCAAAAGCGCGGGACAGGCCGCAGACATGGCCTCGACGTCCAAGGGATAGCGATGCCACCACACGGCACCACGGGACAGCACGGGGCGCGCATCGCGATCGGCAATACGGTACGTATACGTACGGGAACGCGCGTCAAAGCGTGCAGAAAAGCCCTTACGGGCCCTGTAGACCTCGTTTATGGCGATATCTTTAGGCAGCAGGGCATCCATAGCCCGCAGCCACCTACGGCGCGTAAGGGCGAGCTCAGCGTCCGTTACGGGCACGCTGATGTACTGAGCCACGGCATGCACGCCGGCATCGGTACGACCTGCGCACGTCAGATCGATCGGACGGCGAAGCAGCGTCTCGATGGCTCGACGCAGCTCACCCGCAACCGTCGTCTGTCCCGGCTGCTCGGCAAATCCGCTATACGACGAGCCATCATAGGCCACGCGAAATACGAGCGTGGCGTCAAGCTCGGAAATCGAATTGAAATCAGACGGCGCAGTCATGGGCGCTCCCAACAAACAAGTAACGGTATCGCGACAAAAAAAGAGGGGTACGCGAACGTACCCCTCGAATATAGCCTATGCAGACGGAATGTCTACTCAGCGGTCTCCTCAGCAGGAGCCTCCTCGACAGCCTCGACCTTCTTGGGAGCAGCGGCCTTCTTGGGGGCCGGAGCAGCCTTCTTGGCCTTAGGCGTGCAAGGCTCGGTGACGAGCTCCATGATAACGATGGGAGCGTTGTCGCCCTTACGGTTACCGAGCTTCATGATGCGGGTGTAACCGCCGTTGCGGTCCTGCCACATGCCCTGGGCAGCCTTGTCGAAGATCTCGGCAACGAGCTGCTTATCGCCGAGCTTGGCGATAGCCAGACGACGAGAGTGCAGGTCGCCCTTCTTGGCCCAAGTGATGATCGGGTCGACGACCGAACGCAGCGCCTTAGCGCGGGTCTCGGTGGTCTTGATGCGGTCGTTCTCGAAGAGGGCCTTAGCAAGGCTCTTCTTCATGGCCTTGGTGTGGCTCGCATCGGTGCCGAGCTTCAGGCCCTTCTTAACGTTGTGACGCATGGTCTAGTTTCTCCTCAAATATGCGAAGCATTAAGCCTTCAGGCTCAGGCCCATGGACTCAAGCTTGTCCTTCACTTCCTCGATCGACTTAACACCGAAGTTACGGATGTTGAGCAGATCGTTCTCCGAGAACTCAACGAGCTGACGGACCGAGTGAATGCTGGCGCGCTTAAGGCAGTTGTAGGAACGGACGGAAAGGTCCAGATCCTCGATCTGCTTGTCCAGCTCGGCGTTGTCGTTGGTGACCTCGGGAGCGAAGATCGAAGCCTCCTCCTCGACCTCGGGGGTCTCGGCAAGGTTCATAAAGGCGGCCATATGCTGGTTGATGATATTGGCAGCCTGGACCACGGCGTCGCGCGGGGCGATGGAGCCGTTGGTCTCGATCTCGAGGACAAGGCGGTCGTAGTCGGTGTGCTGACCGACACGGCAAGCCTCAACGAGCTTGGCGCAACGGGAAACCGGCGAGTACAGCGAGTCGACGTGGATCACACCGATGGGATCGTTGTCGCGTTTGTTGGCCTCGCCAGAAACATAGCCGCGGCCATAGCCGATGCGCATGCTCATGGTGAGATGGCCACCCTCGGTGAGCGTAGCGATGTGCTGCTCGGGGTTAACCAGCTCAAACTCGGACGGAATAAAGAAGTCCGCACCGGTGACCTCGCAGGGGCCGTCAACCGAAATGGTGGCGGTCGCCTCGTCGGTCGTGCCGAGAGCCCTGAAGACAAGACCCTTGACATTCAGGACGATGTCGGTGACATCCTCGACCATGTTAGGGATGGTCATGAACTCGTGCTGCGCGCCATCGATCTGAATAGCCTCGACGGCGGCACCCTCGAGCGAGGACAGAAGAACGCGACGAAGGGAGTTACCCAGCGTATCGCCGTAGCCACGCTCGAGCGGCTCGACGGAGACACGAGCAGACGTCTCGTTGATCTCTTCGACCTGAACCTGAGGCCTAATGAATTCTGACATGTATTACCTCCAGCCTCAGCAGCCCGGATGGACTACTTAGAGTAGAGCTCGACGATGAGCTGCTCGTTGATATCACCGCTGATCTGCTCACGCGTCGGCAGAGCGAGCACGTTACCAGACAGCTTCTCGATATCGACCTCGAGCCAGCCAGGGACCTCAAAGCGCTCGGAGGAAATCAGAGCCTCCTTGATGGGGAGGAGGTCACGGAACTTCTCGCCGACAGCGACGACGTCGCCGGCCTTGACGCGGTAGGACGGGATGTCCACGCGCTTGCCGTTCACGGTGAAGTGACCGTGACGGACGGACTGACGAGCCTCTTTGCGGGTGCGGGCGAAGCCAAGACGGAAGACGACGTTGTCGAGGCGAGACTCAAGAATGATCATGAGGTTCTCACCGGTGACGCCGTTCATCTTACGGGCCTTGTTGAAGTAGCCGTGGAACTGCTTCTCCAGAACGCCATAGATGAACTTGACCTTCTGCTTCTCGCGCAGCTGCATGCCGTACTCAGATTCCTTGCGACGGCGCTTGGGCTGACGGATAGATTCCTTCTTGCTGCTGTAACCGAGCTCAGCGGGATCGATCCCGAGCTGACGGCAGCGCTTAAGAACAGGAGTCCTGTCGATTGCCATATTGATACGATCCTTTCAGTTACACGCGGCGACGCTTCTTGGGGCGGCAGCCGTTGTGCGGAATGGGGGTCTTGTCCTGGATGCTCGAGACCTCGAGGCCAGCAGCCTGGAGGGAGCGGATGGCGGTCTCACGACCGGAGCCGGGGCCCTTGACGAAGACGGAAACCTTCTTCATACCGTGCTCCATGGCCTGCTTGGCAGCAGCCTCGGCAGCCATCTGGGCAGCGAACGGCGTGGACTTACGGGAGCCCTTGAAGCCCACCTGGCCAGCTGACTTCCAGGAAATGACGTTGCCCTGGGGATCGGTGATCGAAACGATCGTGTTGTTGAACGTAGAACGAATGTGAGCCTGGCCCACGGAAATGTTCTTACGGTCCGCGCGCTTCAGACGGGCAGCGCGAACGTTCTTCTTAGCAGTAGCCATCTATCTAGCGCTCCTTATTTCTTCTTCTTAGCACCGATCTGACGCTTCGGGCCCTTGCGGGTACGAGCGTTAGTGTGGGTGCGCTGGCCGCGGACCGGGAGGCCCTTGCGGTGACGAAGGCCGCGGTTGCAGCCGATGTCCATAAGGCGCTTGACGTTCTGGTTGCGCTCACGGCGGAGGTCGCCCTCAACCATGATCTGGTTCTTATCGATATAATCGCGGATGGCGTTAACCTCATCCTCGGTGAGGTCCTTAACGCGCGTATCCACGTTAACGTTGCACTCGACGCAAATCTTCGTCGCAGTGGTGCGGCCGATGCCGTAAATGTAGGTCAGACCGATCTCAACGCGCTTCTCACGCGGGAGGTCGACACCATTAATACGGGCCAACGTAGTCTCCTCTCTTAACCCTGACGCTGCTTATGACGGGGGTTCTCGCAAATGACGAGGACCTTGCCATGGCGCCTAATGATTTTGCACTTATCGCACATCTTCTTGACCGAAGGACGTACCTTCATCGTTCTTCCTTTCGGTAGCGCTCAAACTACTTCCCTACTATCTACTCGCCCAGCCGCAGGCGTTTAAAACTATGGCTGGTCTTCACACACAATCCGACCGTAGGTTGAGCTAAGCCTGCAGTCGGAAATGGAGTGCGTGTATGCGTGCCGCTATTTGTAGCGATAGGTGATGCGGCCGCGGGTCAGGTCGTACGGGGAAAGCTCCACGACAACCCTGTCACCGGGGAGAATACGGATGTAATTCATTCGGATCTTGCCAGAAATGTTGCACAGAACCGAATGACCGTTCTCGAGCTCGACCTTAAACATGGCGTTAGGCAACGGTTCCTTTACCGTACCCTCGAGCTCAATTGCGTCTTCCTTCTTCACAAGCAATCATCTTTCTCTAGAAAACGACAGCGATTGAGTATTCTACAACACGTATGCACGCATCGTAATAACTTCGTAATGGCTCCACAACTAAATGGAACTTGTTACATTTCTCCGCCTTGGAGGGAGCACCAAGCACCTTGGGCATCCGTGGTGAGAATCACCGGACCGTCATTGGTAATGGCGACGGTGTTCTCATAGTGCGCGGCGGGCAGGTGATCGTTGGTCGTAACAATCCAACCGTCGGAGCCCGTGCTCACATGGTTGGAACCCATCGTAACCATCGGCTCGATGGCAATGACCATGCCGGCCTGGAGGCGAACGCCCCTCCCCTTCTTTCCATAGTTAGGAACGTTGGGGTCCTCGTGCATCACGCGGCCAATGCCATGGCCCACATAATCACGAAGCACGCCGTAACCGTGAGACTCGGCGAGGGACTGAACGGCATAACCGACGTCCCCGATATGGTTACCGGGAACAGCCTGCTCGATGGCAGCCTTAAGGCAATCACGCGTGACCTCGCACAAAGCCTTGGCTTCGGGCGTGGGGGTGCCGACGAAAAACGTCCAAGCGTTATCGCCGACCCAACCGT
>URVZ01000019.1 GCA_900551365.1 uncultured Collinsella sp. | reverse complement strand
AGATGACCAACGGCGAGGCCCGCAAGGTCGTCGTGTGCCATATCGGCTCCGGCGCTTCCCTGTGCGCCATCGAGGACGGCAAGTGCATGGACACCACCATGGGCTTGACGCCGCTCGACGGCGTCATGATGGGCACCCGCTGCGGCTCCATCGACCCGGCTACCGTGTGCTACCTGCAGCGCGAGGGTGGCTACACCTTCGACGAGGTCGACGAGATGATGAACAAGAAGTCTGGCCTTTTGGCTGTGACCGGTGGCAAGACCAACGACTGCCGCAACGTTGAGGAGCTCGCCGCTGCTGGTGACCCCGAGGCTCAGCTCGCCTTCGATATGTTCGTCTACAAGATTGCCGCTAAGGCCGCCGAGATGGCCACCTCCATGTGCGGCATGGACACCCTGGTCTTTACCGCCGGCATCGGCGAGCACGCTCCGGCCGTTCGCGCTGGCGTGGCCGATCGTCTGGCCTTTATGGGCGTCAAGATGGATCACGCCCGTAATGCCCTGCGTGGCGACGGCGCTTGGTGCCTGTCCGCCAAGGATTCCAAGGTCAAGATTTTCGTCATCCCTACGGACGAGGAGTTCATGATCGCTTCCGACGTCGAGCGCATCGTCAACGGCAAGTAATTGCAAGAGGGGAGGGGCTGGACGACCGAGCGCCGTTCGGCCCCTCTTTTGCGCTCGTTGGGCGATATGCTGATATCTATTTATCAAGATATGATAACTTCTTATTAAAATGCGGCCGCCTTAAGGGGCCTGCGTCGACCGTATTGCACTGCGAAGGAGTCTCATGAACGTACTTGTTGTCAACGCCGGCAGCTCAAGCCTTAAATATCAGCTTTTGGATACCGATACCCGCAAGGTTTTCGCCAAGGGCAACTGCGAGCGTATCGGATCGGACATGGGCATCTTTGGCCACTCCGAGAACGGTGGCGCTAAGCAGACCGAGGAGGTCCCTTTCCCCGATCATCGCTCTGCTATCGCTCGCGTGCTCGAGGAGCTCGAGAAGACCGACTTTACGATTGATGGCATTGGGCATCGTATCGTTCAGGGCGGCTGGCACTTCGATGATTCCGCGGTTGTCGACGACGAGGTTATGGCCAAGATTCTTGAGGTGGCACCGCTTGCTCCGCTGCACAACTACGGCGAGGCCGCAGCGATTGAGTATTGCCGTGAGAAGTATCCGGAGCTGCCCAACGTGGCGGTCTTCGACACCTCGTTCCACATGACCATGCCCGAGGTTGCCTACACCTACGCGCTGCCCAAGGACGTTTGCGACAAGTACCACGTGCGCAAGTACGGCGCCCACGGCACGAGCCACCGCTATGAGTGGATGATGGCCAAGGAGATCCTGGGTTCGCGCTGCCACCGTCTGCTTTCGTGCCACTTGGGTAACGGTGCTTCGCTCGCTGCTATCGAGGACGGCGTGTGCCGCGACACCACGATGGGTCTCACGCCGCTCGATGGCCTGATGATGGGCACCCGTTGTGGTTCCATCGACCCGGCCACCGTGTGCTACCTGCAGCGCGAGGGCGGCTACAGCTACCAGGAAGTCGATGACATGATGAACAAGCAGTCTGGTCTGCTTGCCATCTCGGGCATTTCCAACGACGCCCGCGACATCCGCACGCGCGCCTCCGAGGGCGACGAGCGCTGCCTGCTCGCCTTCGATATGTTCGCCTATAAGGCCATGCAGCAGGCCGGTTCCATGATCGCTTCCATGGCGGGCGTGGACACCATTACCTTTACCGCCGGCATCGGCGAGAACGACTGGTCGATCCGCAAGGCCTTCTGCGACTGCTTTGAGTGGCTGGGCGTGCGCATCGACAACAACAAGAACCGCGAGGCCGTGGGCAACGGCCCACAGGTCATCAGCGCCGCCGGCTCTTCCGTCACGGTTATGGTCATCCCCACCGACGAGGAATACATGATCGCCCACGACGTCGAGCGCCTGACCAAGAACAACTAACGCGCGCATTTGCAAGTAAACGAAAGGCCTCCAGAGCAACGGCTCCGGAGGCCTTTTTACTAGCAGGTGGACGGCGGAAACCCCATCCCATTTCGAGCGCAAATACTGGGACACGCTTTCCGGTTGAGGCACGTTGCGGAAAGTGCGACCCACAATAAAGCAAAATTCCGTCCCAAAGTTTCCCAAACAGGCCCCAAGCGGAAGCCACATCCCACAATCCGCCTCCAAACTGGGATGTAGTTTCCGGCACAACAACCGCCGAAGCCCACCGGCCTTTCAATCTCCAAAGTGATCATCATTAGCAACGCCTTCGCTCCCAGCAACGGCACCCATCCATTCAGATTTTCAGCTCCAGCTCGTAGCCAAGCCGCCGTCCACCCCGGATTCCCTGATTGCTACGTGGCGGCAGGGACCCTACAGGGTAAAGCTCTGAAAATATTCCGCAGGACGCATGAAACCCCCGCCGCACGAAGTGCGCAGCGGGGGTTTCATGCATGTCCGAGGACGTTTTCAGAGCTTTACCCTGTAGGGTCCCGAGGGGATATGTCCGCTACTCAGCCATCTGAGCCTGGACGGCGGTGATGGCCACGACACCCACGATGTCGTCGGCAGAGCAGCCGCGCGACAGATCGTTGACCGGCTTGGCGATGCCCTGCAGGATGGGGCCGTAGGCGTCGGCGCCGGCGAAGCGCTGGACCAGCTTGTAGCCGATGTTGCCGGCCTCGAGGTCGGGGAACACGAGCACGTTGGCCTTGCCGGCAACGGAGGAGCCGGGAGCCTTGAGCTGGGCGACGGTGGGGACAATAGCGGCATCGAGCTGCAGGTCGCCGTCGATGGCGAGCTCGGGAGCCTTCTCCTTGCAGAACTTCACAGCCTCCTGGACCTTCTTGGCGACCTCGCCGCCAGCGGAGCCCATGGTGGAGTAGGAGAGCATGGCCACGTGCGGCTCAACGTTGCCCATGAAGGTGGACCAGGAGTGAGCGGAGGCGATGGCGATCTCGGAGAGCTCGTCGGAGGACGGGTTGATGTTGAGGCCGCAGTCGGCGAAGATCAGCGTGCCGTCAGTGCCGAACTGCGGGGTGTCGGTGCACATCACGAAGAAGGCCGAGACCAGCTTGGTGCCCGGGGCGGTCTTGAGGATCTGAAGCGCGGGGCGCAGGGTGTCGGCGGTGGAGTGGCAGGCGCCGGAGACCAGGCCGTCGGCATCGCCCATCTTGACCATCATGGTGCCAAAGTAGGTGGCGTCCATCACCTGGGCGCGAGCCTGCTCGATGGTAACGCCCTTCTTGGCGCGGAGCTCGGCAAACTTCTGCGCGTACTCCTCGTGCTTCTCGGCATTGCGCGGGTCGATGACGGTAGCGCCGGGAACGTTGATCTCGTCGGGGTTGCCCAGGATGACGATCTTTGCCAGGCCCTCCTCGATGATTTTGGTGGCCGCGACAATAGTGCGCGGATCCTCGCCCTCGGGCAGGACGATCGTCTTAAGGTCGGCCTTGGCGGCAGACTTCATACGGTTTAGGAAATCGCTCATGTTACTCCTTACAAGCGTTTCGCTAAGCTCCAGGCGCCCGGCTGTTCACGAATAAACCCGCTGCTAGCGGGTTTACCTTTCAATTATGTACGCCGCGATGCTTGAGCTTTCCTTGTGTGGCAAGCTCATTATAGGACGCATTAGCGCTATAATCGCTCTGATAAATATGTCTCGAAGAATGTTCGAGAAAAGCCCAGCTAACGAGCCCGTGGCTTTTGACAAGGAGTATCGATGCAGATTACCTCAGGCCTGCCTGAAGGCTTTAACGCCGGCGCGTACGACATGATTGTCGTCGGTGCTGGATATGCCGGTGCCGTTTGCGCCCGCCGTCTTGCCGAGACCATCGGCTATCGTGTTGCCGTTTTGGAGCGCCGTAGCCACATTGCGGGCAATGCCTATGACTGCACTGACGAGGCCGGAATCCTGATCCACGAGTACGGTCCGCATATCTATCACACCTTTAACGAGCGCGTGCACAATTTCCTGTCGCGCTTTACCAAGTGGACGGATTATCAGCACAAGGTGCTCGCCAACATCAACGGTACCCTTATGCCCGTGCCCTTCAACCATGCGAGTCTCAAGCTCGCCTTTGGTGACGAGCGCGGCGAGGAGCTGTATCAGAAGCTCGTGGAGACCTTTGGCAAGGATGTCAAGGTGCCCATTATGGAGCTGCGTAAGAAGAACGACCCGGATCTTGCCGAGGTCGCCGATTACGTCTACGAGAACGTCTTTTTGCATTACACCATGAAGCAGTGGGGCCAGACGCCCGATCAGATCGATCCCTCGATCACCGGCCGCGTTCCCGTCTTTGTGGGCGATGATGACCGCTACTTCCCGCAAGCTCCCTTCCAGGGCATGCCGCAGGAGGGCTACACGGCGCTCTTTGAGCACATGCTCGACCACGACCTGATCGACGTGTTCTGCGACGTGGACGCCCGTGACCTCTTTGAAATCGACGAGACTACCGTCAAGATCGACGGCAAGGTCTATGGTGGCGAGATCGTCTACACCGGTCCGCTCGATGAGCTGTTCAATCTCGATCTGGGCGCGCTACCGTACCGCACGCTCGACATGAAGTTCGAGACGCTCGATATGGACCAGTTCCAGCCCGTGGGCACCGTCAACTACACCACGAGCGAGGACTACACGCGCATTACCGAGTTCAAGAACATGACCGGTCAGATCCTGCCCGGCAAGACCACCATCATGAAGGAGTATTCCAAGGCCTATACGCCCGGCTCGGACGAGACGCCGTACTACGCCATTCTTGAGCCCGAGAACCGTGAGCTCTATGAGCGCTATCTTGAGCGCGTCCAGAACCTGACGAACTTCCACCCGGTGGGTCGTCTGGCCGAGTATCGTTACTACGATATGGACGCTGTGACCAATTCCGCCCTCGATCTTTCGGATGAGATTATCGCCTGCCATGCATAAAGTCATAACATTCGGTATTCCCTCGTATAACGCCGCCAAGGACATGGACCATTGCATCACCTCCATCTTGGAGGGGAGCAATTACGCCACCGATATCGAGATTATCGTAGTGGACGACGGCTCCAAGGACGAGACGGCCGATAAGGCCGACGAGTGGGAGGCACGTTATCCCGGTATCATTCGCGCGGTGCACCAGGAGAACGGCGGCCACGGTATTGCCGTCCTTTCGGGTCTGCGCGAGGCACAGGGCACCTACTACAAGGTCGTCGACTCGGATGACTGGCTCGATGCTGCGGCTCTTTCGACTATGCTGTCGATTCTGCGTGGCTTTGAAGAGCGTGACCAGCGCGTTGACCTGTTTATCTCGAACTACGTGTACGAGAAGGTTTACGAGGGCACGCATACCGCTATTGGCTACAAAGTTGCCCTGCCGCGCAAAAAGATCTTTTCCTGGGATCAGATCGGTCATTTCCGCCTGGACCAGAACCTACTCATGCACAGCCTGTGCTATCGCACGGATGTGCTGCGCGAGTCCAACCTTCCCATGCCGCCGCACACGTTCTATGTGGACAACATCTACGCCTACGTGCCGCTGCCGCGTTGCAAGACCATGTACTACGCCGACATCGACCTCTATCGCTACTTTATCGGTCGCGAGGGCCAGAGTGTCAACGAGGCCACGATGGTCAAGCGTCTGGACCAGCAGTTCCGTGTGACGCGCATCATGATGGAGTCGTACCACCTGTACAGCGATGTTGAGTCGTCGCGTCTGCGCTCGTACATGATGGGCTATTTCACCATGATGATGGCGATCTGCTCGGTGCTCACCAAGCTTTCCGAGGAAGATTGCGCCGACGAGCGCCTAAAGATGCTGTGGAATGATTTGAAGGCCTACGACGAGCGCATGTATCGTCGTGCCCGCTACGGCGTGGTCGGGTTCTTCACCAATCTGCGCGGACGGGCCGGAGACAAAACCACACTCGGCCTATACCGTCTTGCCTCAAAGATCTTCAAATTCAACTAGCTGCTGAGTAATCGCTGTTGATAGGTTGACTGGGCCCCTTGGCCTTTAGTTTGCTACTGCGAACAGTCCTGCTCGCACGGAAAGCACATTAAGTGCTTTCCGGCTCGTGCGGAACTTGTATCAAACTAAAGGCCAAGGGGCCTCTGCTATAAGAATCGATTGTCAGTTTATTTGAATTTGAAGATCTTCGACGCGCGGTACACAGGGGCCTGGGCTGAAAAGAATCTGGTTGGTAGGTTGCCCGGTGGGGCTTGGTTATGTTTGTCGCGAGTTCCGCACGAGCCGAAGAGCACTTAATGTGCTCTTCGTGCGAGCCAGGACTGTAGAGCAGCAAACATAACCAAGCCCCACCGGGCAACCGGTCAGGTTAGGCTACTTCGCGGCGCCGGGGATGCCGTGGGAGGTTTTGGCGGTTTTGGCTCCGTTTACGATGGCGGTCTGTAGGGCCCTTACGGCGAGCATGCCCAGTAGGTCTAGGGGAACGGCGGCGCTTGCCTGGGCGCCCAGTTTGCCGCTGGCGAGGGTGTAGATGGTGTCGCCGTCGTTGGTGGTGTGTGTGGGGCGGATGGCGTGTGCGTAGGCGTCTGCGGCCATCTGGGAGACCTTGGTGGCTTGTGCCTTAGTGAGTTCCACGTTGGTGACGATGCAGCTGATGGTGGTGTTGGTGCGGTCGAGCGGCATCTGCATGGATCCGGCGGCGGCAAAGGCTGCGAGTTCCATGTCGACGATCTGGTCGCTATCGGCTGCGGCGCGCATGCCGGCGACCCACTCGCCGGTGAAGGGGTCGACAACGTTGCCGCAGGCGTTGACCGAGACCACGGCGCCCACCTTGATGGGGCCGAGTGCCACGGCGGCAGCTCCAAGGCCGGCCTTCATGCAGGTGGCAGGCCCCATGAGCTTACCCACGGTAGCGCCCGTGCCGGCGCCTACGTTGCCCTGTTCGAGCTTGGTGGGGGTGTGGTCGAGTGCTTCGCGCACGGCGGCGATGCCGGCCTCAATGTCGGGGCGCACGGTGGGGTTACCAAAGGCGAGGTCGAAGATACAGCTGGAGCACACGATAGGCACCTGCGTGGGGCCGACGGGAAGGCCGATGCCGCGGCTCTCAAGCTCGCGAGCGACGCCGCTTGCAGCCTCGAGGCCAAAGGCCGATCCACCCGAAAGGCAGACGGCGTGGACCTTGTCGACGGTGTTCTCGGGTCGCAGCAGGTCGGTTTCGCGCGATGCTGGAGCACCGCCGCGAACGTCAACGCCGCCGGTGGCGCCCTCGGGTGCCACGATTACGGTGCAACCGGTGCCGGCCTCCTCGTCCGTATAGTTGCCATAGCAAAAGCCATCGACATCGCAGACGTCAATGGCCTCGAGCAGTGTATCCATGTTTAACTCCTATCGGTTTTCCGCCGCGCCTTGTGCCCGGTCGGGATCCGTACGGTACGCCAAAATTGTAGGCGCCGGGGGATACCCAGCGCCAGATGCAATTACGAGAGTTTTTGAATCGCGCGCGCGACGCGGGCGATGGGTAGGCCCACCACGTTATAGAAGTCGCCCGAAATATCGTGCACGAGCATGCGTCCTCCTGTGCCCTGAATGCCGTAGGCGCCGGCCTTGTCCATGGGCTCACCCGAGGCGACGTAGTGCTCGATCTGCTCGTCGGTGAGCTCGTAGAACGTCACGTCGGTCACATCGACAAAGGACAGGCTTTCGGCGGCATGCGGGGCGGCCGTATCGCCTGCCTTAACGATGCAGACGCCGGTTGCGACCTGGTGCGTGCGGCCCGAAAGCTCACGGAGCATAGTGCGCGCCTCGTCCTCGGTTGCCGGCTTGCCCAGAATCTTGCCGTCAAAGGTGACGATGGTGTCGGCCGCGACCGTTAGCTCATTGGGCTCGGCATGCTCGGCAGCAACGGCAGCCGCCTTGGCGCGTGCCAAGCGCTCGACAAGCGTGAGCGGGGCCTCGCCATCAAAGGGCGTTTCGTCGATATCCGCGGGAATCACGCGAATGTTGTAGCCTGCCTCGCGCATCAGCTCTATGCGGCGCGGCGATTGCGAAGCCAAAATCATAGTTGGATGCCCTCGGCGACCTTCTCGACGGCCTTGTCGCCGGCGAGCGTGCGCAGCAGCTCCAATGCAAAGGGGAGGGACTGTGCCATGCCGCTGGCAGTGATGATGTTGCCGTCTTGCGTGACCTTCTCGCCGGTATAGGCGCCTTCGGGGAAGCTTTTCTCAAAGCCAGGGAAGCACGTGGCATGGCGCCCCTCGAGCAGGTCGAGCTCGCCCAGGATAAACGGGGCGGCGCAGATGGCGGCGACGTGCTTGGTTGCGGCGAACTCGCAGACCACGTCGCAGACGCGCTGATCTGCGCGCAGGTTGGTGGCACCGGGCAGGCCGCCGGGCAGCACGACGCAGTCGTACTCGTCAAAGTTGATCTCATCAAAGAGCGCATCGCAGGTCACGGGGATCTGCAGCGAGCTTACGACCTCGCGCGTGGGCATGATCGAGACGAGCGTGGCACGCACGCCGCCGCGACGCATGACATCGACCATGGTCAAGCATTCAATAGTTTCAAAGCCATCGGCGGCGAGAACGGCAACGCTGGGCATGAGGGTTCCTTTCATAGGCGGCATACAATTAGCCGTCTTATACCCCGAAGACCTCCGCTTGCCACGCTCGATTTCCCAATGATTTTCTGAGCAATGATTAAGCGGCTAGTTGCGCCTAAGGTGGACGACGGTCTCGCAGTGGAAGGTTTGTGGGAACAGATCGACTGGCGTGATCTTTACGGGGGAGAAGGTGCCTTCTTCGACAAAGCGTTTGAGATCGCGCGCCAGGGTGGCCGGGTCGCAGCTCACATAGGCGACATCGCGAGCGCTTGTGCTGGCGATGAGGTCGATGGCCTCAGGCGCTAGGCCTGCACGCGGCGGGTCGACTACTAGGACATCGGCGTCCTGGTCGGGGAACTCGCGCACCGCGTCTCCGCCAATGACGTCGACGTTATCAAGCTTGTTGATTTCCAGGTTACGGCGTAGATCGCGCACGGCGGGGCCGTAGGCCTCGACGGCAGCGACAAAGTCGCAGCGGCGGGCGAGCGGCAGGGTAAAGGTGCCGGCACCGCAGTACAGGTCCACGGCAAGCTCGTCTTCCTGCGGATCGAGCGCCTCCTTAACGAGCTCGATCAAAATCTCGGCGCCCTTGGTGTTGACTTGGAAAAACGATGGGGCGGACAGGCGCATCTGGCCGTCAGCGATGTTCTCGGTCCACGAGCCCTCACCGGCGAGCATCTCCACCTTAGAGACACGGCGGGCCTTCTTTTCGCCCTTGCTCATCACGCGCACGATGCTCGTGGGATGAGCGGCGTCCGCCAGCACGCGGGAGACCTGCGAGCGCGGAAAAGAGCCTGTCGGCGTCCAGAGTGCGACCTCGAGTGCCTTGGTGCGGCGCGATGCGCGAATGCCCACGCGTTCGAGCCCCAAGTCATGGCTGCCGCTTAGATAGTTAAGTGCGCCGACGACCGATTTGAGTGCCTTCGGGAAGCGCTTATCGAACAGCGGACACATATCGACGGTCACGATTTTGCTGGGGTCGACACCGTGCATGCCAAGGCGCACGCGACCGTTGACGACGGTCGGTTCGAGCTCGATTTTATTGCGGTAGCCCCAGTCGTCCTTGGTGTGGCAGATGGGCTGTACCAACTCATCGACCTGCTCAGGAGCGAACTTGCCGATGCGCTCGAGCGTGGAGCGCAGGTTTTGCTCCTTGGCGGCGAGCTGTGCCGTGCGTGAGAGATTGCCCCACGAGCAGCCGCCGCAGATGCCCACGAAGGGGCAGGGAGGCTGAATGCGATCGGGGCTTGGCTCCAGAATCTCGGTGGTGCGGGCGCGCATGAACGACTTGCCGTCCTGTACGACCTCGGCCTCGACGATGTCGCCTGCCACGGCGCCCTGCACAAAGACGGCCTTGCCGTTGTCGGCGTGCGCCAGCCCGTCGGCGCCGTAGGTCATCGATTCTATAGTGAGCTTCATATTCCTTCCTGTCATTCGCGTTGTTGTTCGCACCATGGTAGCAGGGAAAAGCGCCCCGCATCCGAGGCTTTCCTCAAATGCGGGGCGCTTCTACAAACTGCTTCTACAAACGACTATTTCGTCTTGCCGGTAATGAGCGTCTTAAGACCCAGGCCGATCAGGCCCAGGCCTATGCGCACGCGACCGGGGCGATGGCGCTCGATGGCCTTGGTCTTGCCGGCGGGCTTATCGCGACGGGTGCTCGTCTCGGATACGGGCTTGGTGACCTGCGGCTCGGGCTGAGGCGCAGGTGCAGGCTCGGGCTCAATGACGGTCGCCTGGACCTCTTGGACCTTGGGTGCTACCGGCTGCGGCTCGGGCTCGGGGGCAGGTTTCGCCTCAATGACGGGCTCGGGCGCGGCCTCGGCGTTGCGATAGGCGCGCTCCAGCAGGGCTTCCTGCGAGTTGAAGGGTTTCTCACCCTCTGCACGCTTCACGGGAACCCAGGCGCCGTCGCTCGTCAGGCTGCGGGCCTTCACGTTGTCCCGCAGCTGCATGCCCATGTACTCGTGTACCAGGGCGCGGCAGGTGGGGTCGAGCACGGGGAAGGCGATCTCCACGCGGTGCTCGGTGTTGCGTGTCATCATGTCTGCCGAGCTCAGGTAAATCATGTCCGAGTCCACGCCAAAAGCGTAAACACGGGCGTGCTCCAAAAAGCGTCCGACGATGGAGCGGACATGCACGTTCTCGGTCTTGCCCGGAACACCGGGCTTGAGGCACGAGATGCCGCGGATGATCATGTCTACGCGCACGCCGGCACACGATGCCTCGGCGATCTTGTCGATAACCTCGCGGTCGGTCAGTGAGTTGAGCTTAAAGAACACGCGGGCGGGCTCGCCGGCAAGGGCGCGCTGGATCTCGCGGTCAAGCCCGCGCATGATGAGCGGTTTCAGTCCGACGGGCGCCACACCCAGGAAGCGGTAGTCGCCGCGCAGGTTGCCCAGCGACAGATTGCGGAAGAACAGGTTGGCGTCTTCACCGATGCCGGGATGGGCTGTCATGAGCATAAAGTCGCTGTAGAGTTTGGCCGTCTTCTCGTTAAAGTTGCCGGTGCCCAAAAGCGTGAGGCGGGTGAGCGCCATGCCCTCGCGATAGGTGAGCTGGCAGATCTTGGAGTGGCACTTAAAGCCTTCGGAGCCGTAGATGACGGTGCAGCCTGCCTCTTCCAGACGCTCGGCCCACTCGATGTTGTTCTGCTCGTCAAAGCGGGCGCGGAGCTCCATGAGCACCGTGACCTCTTTGCCGTTCTCGGCGGCATCGATCAGCGACTCGCATAGGCGGCTCTGCTTGGCCACGCGGTAGAGCGTGATGCGCAACGAGATGCACTCGGGATCGTAGGCTGCCTCGTGTACCAGATCCAGGAACGGATTCATGGCCTCGTAAGGGTAGAAGAGCAGCTTGTCGTGCTGCAGCACCTGCTCGCGGATGGAGCGGGTCATGTCGATGGTGGGGTTGGGCTGTGGCTTAAACGGCGTAAAGAGCAGCTCGTTGCGCAGGTGCTCGGGAATCTTGCCCTCAATGCCAAAGACGTAGCCCAGGTTGAGCGGGATATCGCAGGTAAAGACAGAGCGGCGCGAAAGCTCGAGCGCCTTGCGGATAGTCTTGAGCGTCGCCTTCTCGAGCGACCCCGAGACCGCGAGCACTACCGGCTGCAGGCGCAGGCGCTTCTTGAGAATGCGCTTCATGTGCTGGCGGTAGTCCTCTTCCTCTTCGATGCCCTCGCCGTCCGGATCGATGTCGGCGTTGCGGGTGACGCGGATCAGCGCACGATCCAGCGGCTTATAGGAGCCAAAGCAGCTGTCCAGGCAGGCGAGGATGACGTCCTCGAGCAAGATGTAGGAGTAGGTGCCGGTGGGCGAGGGGATCTCGACCACGCGGTTCATCGAGGCGGGAATCTCGATAAGGCCCAGCAGGCTCTCCTCGTCGGTGGCGCCGTCCAGACCACAGGCCAGATAGAGCGCGCCGTTGCGCAGGTTGGGGAAGGGGTGGCGAGGATCGATGACCAGCGGCGAGATGACCGGCGACACGTAGGCCTGGAAGTAGCGGGTTACAAAGGTGCGCTCCTCGGGCGTAAGCGAATCGATGTGGGCGCGGTGAACGCCCAAGGTGTCGAGCTTGCCCTCGATGCTCTTAAAGATGGACTCCCAACGGGTAAGGAGCCCGGGCATTTCGGCCATGACAGCATCGACCTGTTCGGAGGCGGTCATATTGCTCTTGTTGTCGACAGGTTGTTTTTTGAGCTCCGCCAGATCGGACAGGCCGCCCACGCGCACCATAAGGAACTCGTCGAGGTTGGACTCGAAGATCGAGACGAACTTTAGTCGCTCGAATAACGGAACGGTTTCGTCGAAGGCTTCGTCGAGCACGCGGTTGTCAAAGCGCAGCCAGCTGAGCTCTCGGTTCTGCGTGTACGAGAAGTCGCGCGGCGGCTTGCGCAGCTTAGCGGCGGCTTGCTTTTTTTCGATTTTGCTCGGCATATGCATCTGTCCGTTCAGTCCCCGCAGGGGACGGTAGCCTAACACTATTCACTATTGTCTCAATTTAGTCGACTTGCGGCACGGACGTATTGTGCGAACGGTATCTTTACCTACTTCTTACGCTGTCAAGCATGCAACTAACTGCCTGACTCGTTTTGAAAACAATCTATATCCATACTCAACTGGTGAGGATGTATGAATAAGAATGATTGCAAGCTGAATATAATCGAATCCAAATCGAATCGTGGACAAACGACATATATATGCAGAAAACCGTTTTAGCTATGCAATTCCTAAACATGAAAATATTCGTGCAATCTAGCTTAATTCCTTAGAAAAAAGAACGTTTACCTTTGAAAATATGCTTTAGAGAACTGAAGTGCATCATGGGGGAATCATATGCGATATACCGTTCATCGCACTTTGCTGACCGTTCGGGGGCGAGGTGGAATTGCGGGTGGTTTTTGGATATAACTAGAGCTGTCAGCAAGCAGCGTCCCATACGGAGGGGCGCTGATACATTCGGCCAGTAAGGCCCGAAAGAAAGGTAGGAGGCCATGACGAAAGGTCTGCACGTGCCTTCCGAGATCGGCAAGCTCAGGAAGGTCTGCCTGCACCGTCCCGGCGACGAGCTCCTCAACCTGCCGCCCGACGAGCTCGAGCGACTCCTGTTCGACGACGTCCCGTTCCTGGAGGTCGCACAGCAGGAGCACGACACCTTCGCCCAGATCCTGAGGGACCAGGGCGTGGAGGTCCTCTACCTCGAGAACCTCGTCGCCGAGGTGTTCGACCAGGTCCCCGGCGCCCGCGCCGAGTTCACCGACCAGTACATCGCCGAGGCCGGCATCCGCGGCCAGCACATGCCGCAGATCGTCCGCGAGAAGCTGGACTCCATCGAGGACAACCTCGAGTTCGTCAAGAAGACCATGGCCGGCATGACCAAGGCCGAGATCGACATGCCCCTCACGGCGTCCACGACCCTCGACTCCCTGGTCAACTCCGAGTCCGAGTCCGACCTGATCATCGACCCGATGCCCAACCTCTACTTCACCCGCGACCCGTTCGCGGTCGTCGGCGAGGGCGTCAACCTCAACCGCATGTACTCGGTCACCCGCAACCGCGAGACCCTGTACGGCAAGTACGTCTTCAAGTACCACCCCGACTACAAGGACGTCTCCCTGTACTTCCGCCGCGACTGCCAGTTCCACACCGAGGGCGGCGACGTGCTGAACATCAACGAGAAGACCCTCGCCGTCGGCATCTCCCAGCGCACCCAGGCCGCCGCTATCGACGTCATGGCCCAGAACATCTTCTGGAACTCCGACTCCAAGGTCGAGCGCATCCTGGCCTTCGACATCCCGGTCTCGCGCGCCTTCATGCACCTCGACACGGTCTTCACCCAGATCGACGTCGATAAGTTCACGATCCACCCCGCCATCATGGGCACCCTGCGCGTCTACGAGCTGACCGCCGGCAAGAACCCGGGCGACGTGAACATCCGCCTGATCGAGGACACCCTCGAGCACGTCCTGGAGGACGCCACCGGCGTCGACCAGGTCAAGCTGATCCCCTGCGGCGGCGGCGACCCGATCGCGGCCTCCCGCGAGCAGTGGAACGACGGCTCCAACACCCTGTGCGTCGAGCCCGGCAAGATCTGCGTCTACGCCCGCAACACCGTCACCAACGACGTGCTGTACAAGGAGGGCCTGGACCTTCTCGTCGTGCCCTCCGCCGAGCTCTCCCGCGGCCGCGGCGGCCCGCGCTGCATGAGCATGCCCTTCTGGCGCGAGGACCTCTAAGGTCTTCAAGGACCCGTATAGGTCTTAATACATACATCTAGCTGCCAATAGATGTCTCCCATTGGGGCGGTGCGGGTTTTCGCACCGCCCCATTCTTGTATGAGGAACGTCAACACGATTGGATGACTGCTTTTGTAAGGAGCTTGGCCATGGACATCAAGACAATCGGCGTTGAGGAATGGCTTAACGTTTGGGAGAAGAGCGCTACGTGGGATATCGCCCAGTCGACAATCTCCTCGCTTACCATGGGCGAGCTGCGCGCGCTCGACGACCAAGATGGTGCCACGTTCTACGAGCGCCTGGACCGCGAGAAAATGAACTACGGCTGGATTGAGGGTTCGCCGGAGTTTAAGGCCGAGGTTGCCAAGCTGTATCGTCGCGAGGTCAATCCCGATCATATTCTGCAGACCAATGGCTGCACGGGTGCCAACCTCAACGCCATCATGGCCGTGGTCGAGCCCGGCGACCATGTGATTGCCGAGTGGCCCACCTATGCGCCGCTCTATGAGATCCCGCGTACACTCGGCGCCGAGGTTGAGTATTGGGAGCTTTGCGAGGAGCTCGGATGGAAACCCGATATCGAACAGCTCAAGCGCCTCGTTCGCCCCAACACCAAGCTCATTTGCATCAATAACGCATCGAACCCTATCGGTACGGTGCTCGATGCCGATACGCTCGGCCAGATCGCCGAGATTGCCCGCTCGGTTGGCGCCTATGTGCTGTGCGACGAGGTGTACCTGCCGCTTGAGAACACCGAGGACTTTTTGTCGATGGCCGATGTGTACGAGAAGGCCATCGTCACCAACTCGGTGTCCAAGACCTATTCGACGCCTGCTGCCCGCGTGGGCTGGGTTGTGGCAGACGAAGAGGTATCTAATCGCATTCGCACGTACCGCGACTACACCATGATTTGCGGCGGCGTGTTCAACGACGCCCTGGCGACCTATGTGCTCAAGCACAAGGACAAGATCCTCGAGCGCAACCGCAAGATCGTGTTTGGAAACCGCGATATCGCGCAGGCTTGGATCGACACGCAGCATCGTGTCTCCTGGACGGCCCCGCAGGGTGTGTCCACCTCGTTTATCCAGCTGGACATTCCCGAGGATGACGAGGAGTTCTGCAAGCGCCTGCTGTCCGAGAGGGGAGTGCTGCTGGTACCTGGCTGCCGCTTTGAGCTTCCCTGCGGCGCACGCCTGGGCTACTGCGCGAGCGAGGACGTTCTGCGCGAGGGTCTGAGGCTCCTGGGCGAGGCACTGGCGGAGTTCGATCGCTAGGATTCCGACGGCTCTCAAAGCCGCTCAAATCTGTCTACGATTATCGATAACAGTCCCGTTTCCCATGAGGGGAGCGGGACTGTTTTTCTATACCGAGAAGTCAAGTTGTTACAAATGAGGCCGTAAGGTGAGCCGGTATTCGCTGGGCCTTATACTGAGCTTCCGGTGAACGGTACAAAGCGTCTGGTAAACGGTAATATGCTTACCAGAAATGAATAGGACAAACTTTTTTTTGAATAAAAATGAAAATGGTTGAGACGTGGTATGAATCGCTAATTCTATTCATAGCTTTATTAGAAATATGCAATTTGAGGGTGGTTTAATAAAGTTTAGTTCCATTTGCTATCTGGATTGAAAACGCGTTTAAGCACGTAAATAAACTTTATTAAATCAAAGTGTGCCATGCGTGAAGTATATGTGTATGCCGTTCACCCCTCATATAAAACCGTTCGGGGGCGAGGTGGAAGTATGAACTGATTTTGGATATAAATATGTCGTCAGCAATAACGCCTCACACGGAGGGGCGCTAACGAATCGGCCCTGACAGGGGCCCGAAAGAAAGGTAGGAGGCCATGACGAAAGGTCTGCACGTGCCTTCCGAGATCGGCAAGCTCAGGAAGGTCTGCCTGCACCGTCCCGGCGACGAGCTCCTCAACCTGCCGCCCGACGAGCTCGAGCGACTCCTGTTCGACGACGTCCCGTTCCTGGAGGTCGCACAGCAGGAGCACGACACCTTCGCCCAGATCCTGAGGGACCAGGGCGTGGAGGTCCTCTACCTCGAGAACCTCGTCGCCGAGGTGTTCGACCAGGTCCCCGGCGCCCGCGCCGAGTTCACCGACCAGTACATCGCCGAGGCCGGCATCCGCGGCCAGCACATGCCGCAGATCGTCCGCGAGAAGCTGGACTCCATCGAGGACAACCTCGAGTTCGTCAAGAAGACCATGGCCGGCATGACCAAGGCCGAGATCGACATGCCCCTCACGGCGTCCACGACCCTCGACTCCCTGGTCAACTCCGAGTCCGAGTCCGACCTGATCATCGACCCGATGCCCAACCTCTACTTCACCCGCGACCCGTTCGCGGTCGTCGGCGAGGGCGTCAACCTCAACCGCATGTACTCGGTCACCCGCAACCGCGAGACCCTGTACGGCAAGTACGTCTTCAAGTACCACCCCGACTACAAGGACGTCTCCCTGTACTTCCGCCGCGACTGCCAGTTCCACACCGAGGGCGGCGACGTGCTGAACATCAACGAGAAGACCCTCGCCGTCGGCATCTCCCAGCGCACCCAGGCCGCCGCTATCGACGTCATGGCCCAGAACATCTTCTGGAACTCCGACTCCAAGGTCGAGCGCATCCTGGCCTTCGACATCCCGGTCTCGCGCGCCTTCATGCACCTCGACACGGTCTTCACCCAGATCGACGTCGATAAGTTCACGATCCACCCCGCCATCATGGGCACCCTGCGCGTCTACGAGCTGACCGCCGGCAAGAACCCGGGCGACGTGAACATCCGCCTGATCGAGGACACCCTCGAGCACGTCCTGGAGGACGCCACCGGCGTCGACCAGGTCAAGCTGATCCCCTGCGGCGGCGGCGACCCGATCGCGGCCTCCCGCGAGCAGTGGAACGACGGCTCCAACACCCTGTGCGTCGAGCCCGGCAAGATCTGCGTCTACGCCCGCAACACCGTCACCAACGACGTGCTGTACAAGGAGGGCCTGGACCTTCTCGTCGTGCCCTCCGCCGAGCTCTCCCGCGGCCGCGGCGGCCCGCGCTGCATGAGCATGCCCTTCTGGCGCGAGGACCTCTAAGTCTTTCCGTTTCCGGTGCGGTCCCCCTACAACCGCACCGGTTTCGCCCGTCAAACGGGCAACACTAATACTTACGTAATTCATTTTTTCGAAAGGAAACGAACCATGGGTGTTAACCTCTCCGGCCGTAGCTTCCTCAAGCTCCTCGACCTCTCCACCGAGGAGATCGAGTACTTGCTCAAGCTTTCCAAGAACTTCAAGGACATGAAGCGCGCTGGCGTTCCGCACCGCTATCTCGAGGGCAAGAACATCGTTCTGCTCTTCCAGAAGACCTCCACTCGTACCCGCTGCGCCTTCGAGGTCGGCGGCATGGATCTGGGCATGGGCGTCACCTACCTCGATCCCGGTTCGTCGCAGATGGGCAAGAAGGAGTCCATTGAGGACACCGCCCGCGTTCTCGGCCGCATGTATGACGGCATCGAGTTCCGTGGCTTTGCCCAGGACGACGTCGAGGAGCTCGCTGCTAAGTCCGGCGTGCCCGTGTGGAACGGCCTGACCACTGAGTGGCACCCCACCCAGATGCTCGCCGACATCCTGACCGTCCAGGAGAACTTCAACTACGACATCAAGGGCAAGACCCTCGTCTTCATGGGTGACTGCAAGAACAACGTTGCTCGCTCCCTCATGGTTGTCTGCTCCAAGCTCGGCATGAACTTCGTGGCCTGCGGCCCCGAGGAGTGCATGCCCGCCGACGACGTCATCGAGGCCTGCAAGCCCATCGCCGAGGCCAACGGCTGCACCATCAAGCTGACCACCGACGTCAAGGACGGCGTCACCGGTGCCGACGTTATCTACACCGACGTGTGGGTCTCCATGGGCGAGCCCGACGAGGTCTGGGCCGAGCGCATCGCTCAGCTCACCCCGTATCGCGTTACCTCCGAGGTCATGGCTATGGCCAACCCGGGTGCCATCTTCCTGCACTGCCTGCCCAGCTTCCACGACACCAACACCACGATTGGCGCCGAGAAGTGCGAGCAGTTCGGCATCACCGAGCAGGAGGTCACCGACGAGGTCTTCGAGAGCCCCGCTTCCAAGGTCTTCGACGAGGCCGAGAACCGCATGCACACCATCAAGGCTGTTATGTACGCTACGCTCAAGTAAGAGCATCTAGCATCTCGCATCTCGCTCGGGGTGTCTTGCTGCACACCCCGAGCGGCTTTGTCTGGTAAATATCTCGCGTCGGGCGGTGGGCACGGCACGGAAGATCCGCTTCGCGCGAGAAAGTTAAATGATTTATGAAGGGGGGATGAGAACCATGACTGAGACCGCTAAGAAAAAGCGCGGTATGCCTTCATCGTTCACCATTCTTCTAGCTCTGCTGGCAATTGTTGCAGTGATTACCGTTATCGTCTCCGGCACGTCCGGCGGCGCGGTTACCGCAGCCCGCCTGAGCGATTTCTGCACCGCCCCGATCCTGGGCTTCGCTGACGCTCTGCCCGTCTGTCTCTTCGTTATGATCCTGGGCGGCTTCCTAGGCATGATGACCGAGACCGGCGCCCTGGACAACGGCATCGCCGTTCTGGTGCAGAAGCTTAAGGGCAACGAGATTATGCTCATTCCCGTGCTGATGCTCATCTTCTCCCTCGGTGGTACCACCTATGGTATGTGCGAGGAGACCGTTCCCTTCTACGCCCTGCTCGCCGCTACCATGATGGCCGCTGGCTTCGACCCCATGGTCGGTGCCGCTACCGTCCTGCTCGGCGCTGGCTGCGGCTGCCTGGGCTCCACGGTTAACCCGTTCGCCGTCGGCGCTGCCGTCGACGCTCTGACCGGCGTTGGCATTGAGGTCAACCAGTCCATCATCATCGGCCTCGGTGCCGTCCTGTGGATTGTCACTACCGCTATGTCCATCTTCTTCGTGATGAACTATGCCAAGAAGGTCAAGGCTGACAAGGGTTCCACCATCCTGTCGATGCAGGAGCTCAAGGACGCCGAAGAGGCTCACGGCAAGGCTGCTTCCGAGGTCCACAAGGAGGTCAAGCTCACCGGTCGTCAGAAGGGTGTTCTGATCGCCTTCGCCTTCACCTTCGTCGTCATGATCGTCGGCTTCATCCCGCTGGCCGACCTCAACGAGGGCGTCGCCAACTTCTTCGACGCTGGCGCTGTCTACGACGCCGACGGTAACGCCGTCGTCCAGGGCTGGTCTGCCCTGATCACCGGCCTGCCCATTGGTCAGTGGTACTTCGACGAGGCTTCCACCTGGTTCTTCCTCATGGCCGTCCTGATCGGTATCATCGGTGGCCTGTCCGAGAAGCAGATCGTCAACACCTTCATCACCGGCGCTGCCGACATGATGTCCGTTGTTCTCGTCATCGCCCTCGCCCGTGGTATCTCCGTCCTCATGGCTAACACCGGCCTCGACGTCTACGTCCTCGACGCTGCCGCCAATGCTCTGGCTGGCCTGTCCGGCGTGATCTTCGCTCCCATGAGCTTCCTGGTCTACTTCGGCCTGTCCTTCCTGATCCCCTCGACCTCTGGTATGGCTACCGTCTCCATGCCCATCATGGGACCGCTGGCTGTTAAGCTCGGCTTCTCGCCCGAGGTCATGGTCATGATCTTCTCCGCTGCTATCGGTGTCGTGAACCTGTTCACCCCGACCTCCGGTGCCATCATGGGCGGTCTCGCCCTGGCCAAGATCGAGTGGACGACCTGGCTCAAGTTTGCCCTTAAGCTCATCGTCGCGCTCTCCGTCGTCTGCGCCGTCATCCTGACCGTCGCCTGCGTGCTGCTCTAAGTACCCAACGGGTACCCCACGGAAACCTTGACGATCCTGTAAAGGATCACCTGGTCATCGTCTGTCCGGTGGGGTCAACCCACCGGTAGACTCCTACCTTTAGCCCCCTCCCGTTCCGTGCGCGGGAGGGGGCGCTCTCATGTTGCGCGGTTCTACGAACCGCGCAACCAGTCGACGCTGCGCGCCGCCCAGAACGACAATTTGTCATTCAAAAGGCAAGGCATGACCAGAAGGTCTATGCCTTGCCTTTTTCATGCCAACTTGTACGTCCTGGACGGCGCTCGCTGACTTATGCTCAACCTGCGGCGCTGCCATTGTTGCAGGCAGGAGGCAGCTTGCTCGCTCCGGTGCACGTTTGCTGGCTTTGGCTCTGCCTGTGACGTTTCCATTGTTGGTGCGGAGTGACTTGTTCCCTGCTCCAAATTAGCTACCCCGGGTCCCCGGTGGTTGCGGTGGGCGTGTTTGGTTGGTGCCTGTTGATGGTCTGGGTATCGGGGAGGGCGGGCTCCGTTATAATCGCCTAGAACATTAAATGGAAACGGGACGGGAGCCATACATGCGCCAGGGTTTCGACAACGCGAAATATATCGAGCTGCAGGCCGCTCATATTAAGGAGCGCATCTCGCAGTTTGGCGGCAAGCTGTATTTGGAGTTTGGCGGCAAGCTGTTTGACGACTATCACGCGAGTCGCGTGCTACCGGGTTTTGAACCGGACAGCAAGTTCCGCATGCTCAAGAGCATTGCCGATGACGTTGAGGTCATCATCGCGATCAACGCGAACCACATCGAGAAGAATAAGGCCCGTGGCGACCTGGGCATTACCTATGACGAGGACGTCTTGCGCCTGGTCGATCTGTTCCGCGGCAACGGTTTTGCTGTCGCGGCCGTGGTTATCACCCAGTACGCCGGCCAGCCCGCCGCTGACGTCTTCCGCAATCGCTTGAACGCGCTCGGCATTCCTGCCAAGCTGCACTATCCCATCGAGGGCTATCCCCACGACGTCGACCTGATCGTGTCCGACGACGGCTATGGCAAGAACGAGTTTGTCGAGACCACTCGTCCGCTCGTCGTGGTCACCGCGCCGGGTCCTGGTTCAGGTAAGCTCGCCACCTGCCTGTCTCAGCTCTATCACGAGCACAAGCACGGCACCGCCGCCGGCTACGCCAAGTTCGAGACTTTCCCGGTCTGGAACCTTCCCCTCACGCATCCGGTCAACATCGCCTATGAGGCCGCCACGGCCGACCTTGACGATGCGAATATCATCGACTCCTTCCACTTGGAGGCCTATAACAAGACTACGGTCAACTACAACCGCGACGTCGAGGCCTTCCCGGTGGTCCGTGCCCTGATGGAAAAGATCCTGGGCAAGAGCCCCTACCAGAGCCCCACGGACATGGGCGTCAATATGGTCGGCTTTGCCATCACCGATGACGATGCCTGCCGCGACGCTTCCAAGATGGAGATCGTCCGCCGCTACTTTACCGCGGTTGAAAATGTGCGCCGTACCGGCGTGGGCGATGAGCAAGTCGACCGTCTCAAGATCATTATGAAGAAGGCTGGTATCGACAAGAATTACTCGCCGGCACGCTCGGCCGCCCTTACCAGGGAGCAGCTGACGGGTGGCCCCGTAGGCGCCATGGTCATGCCCGATGGCTCCGTGGTGACCGGCAAGACTTCCACGCGCCTGGGCGCCGCGAGCTCGCTCATCATGAATGCACTTAAGCATGTCTCGGGCGTTGACCTTGAGCTCGAGGTCATTAGTGATGAGGCGATTGAGCCTATCAGCAAGCTCAAGACGCATTTCCTGGGTAGCAAGAACCCGCGCCTGCACACCGACGAGACGCTTATGGCGCTCTCGATCACCTCGGCAACGAGCGAGACGGCGGCCCGCGTCCTTTCGGGCCTGGAGCAGCTGCGCGGCTGCGATGCCTTCTTTAGCGTGATCATCTCGCCGACGGACGAGACGGTGTTGCGCAAGCTGGGCATCAACGTGTGCTGCGAGCCCAAGTTCGAGCGCCGTGGTTTCTTCCACCGCTAAGCCTGGATAAATTGGTCTGAAAGGGGCGCATCGGGTATGCATTCGGTGTGCCCCTTTTATCAACAAAGCTACCGTTTAACCTAAAAATAGCCCGCTTACCTGCCTATAAGCAATTTGGGCGGTATACAATAACCCTAATTGTTTCATCCTTTTGCGGGGATGCCGCATGAGGGATGTTGCCGGCCATCATGGGGTGTGCCGGTCGCGCACGGTGCAGGTGATGCCCGTGCTCGGTTTGAGGAGGCTGCCATGGCTGGCAAGGGTCGTGCGAGTGTCAACGATATGAAGCGCGTCGAGGTGCAGGTGCTGATGGAGATCGCACGGCAGTCCGAAGACAACGGCGGATTTTATGGCTTTTCGCGCAAGACGCTTGCCGAGCGTGTAGGGGTGTCTCCGTATCGCGCCCGCGCGGCAATTGAACGCTTGGAATCCAAAGACATCATTGAGGTCGTCTCGCGCTACAGCGACGACGGCGGCCAGCTCGCAAATGGTATTTGTCTCACGGAGCGTGGCGAATGGTATCTAGAGGGCATCCGTGCCGGTATGCTCGTGCAGGACTTGATCAAGGACGAAATCGCCGATCGATAACAGCGCGCATTCATAGTGGAAACGACGCCGCCTGGGCAACCGGACGGCGTTTTGTTTCGAGATGGAGAAATGCGATTGCGCGTAAGAATAATTGCGTGCGGCGCGCGTCGCGAGTATTACAATGAAGACCCGTAAGATGTGTATGGACAACTTCTACGGGAAGCGCAGGTAACTCAATATGACCAAGCATGTGTTCGTGACCGGCGGCGTGGTTTCGTCTCTGGGCAAGGGTATTACCGCGGCCTCGCTGGGCCGTCTGCTCAAGTCGCGCGGCTACAAGGTAACGATGCAAAAGGCCGACCCGTATCTGAACGTCGACCCCGGTACCATGAGCCCGTTCCAGCATGGTGAGGTCTTTGTGACCGAGGACGGCTACGAGTCCGATCTGGACCTGGGTCACTACGAGCGCTTTATTGACGAGAACCTGACCCGCGATTCCAACTTTACGACTGGTGCCATCTATAAGAGCCTGATCGCCCGTGAACGTCGCGGTGACTTTTTGGGCGGCACCGTGCAGGTGATTCCGCACGTCACGAACGCCATTAAGGATAAGTTCCGTCGTATTGAGGAGCAGACCGGCTCCGACGTGGTCATCACTGAGTTGGGCGGCACCATCGGCGACATCGAGTCGCAGCCGTTTGTCGAGGCCATTCGCCAGTATCGCAAGGAGGCCGGCCCCGAGAACGTCTGCTACATCCACGTTTCGCTCGTTCCCTATATCGCCGCCGCCCATGAGGTCAAGACCAAACCGACGCAGCACTCCGTTAAGGAGCTCCGCAGCTTTGGTATCCAGCCCGATATTATCGTCCTGCGCTCCGATCACCATATCGACGACGCCATCCGCGGCAAGATTGCAAGCTTCTGCGACGTCGACACCGACTGTGTCTTTACCAACGAGGACTGCGCGAGCATCTACGATGTTCCGCAGCTGCTCGCCGAGCAGGACTTTGACCTGCGCATTTGCGAGCGTCTGGGTCTTGACCCGCGTGAGCGCGACATGAGTCAGTGGAACGAGTTCCTGCGCAAGCAGAACCATGCCAACCAGCACGCCGACAAGGTGAAGATCGCCGTCGTGGGCAAGTATACGCAGCTGCCCGATGCCTACCTGTCGGTTATCGAGGCCCTGCACCACGCGGGTGTGTTCTACGATCGCCACGTTGACGTGCAGCTGGTCGATGGCGAGAGCCTCGACGAGCAGAACGTCTCCGAGGTCCTGGGTGACGCCTCGGGCATCTTGGTTCCTGGCGGCTTTGGCAAGCGCGCCCTGGAGGGCAAAATCCTCGCGGCCGAGTTCGCCCGCGAGCACAAGATTCCGTATCTGGGCATTTGCCTGGGTATGCAGGTAGCCGTGTGCGAGTTCGCCCGCAACGTGGTCGGCCTTGCCGGCGCCAGCTCTTCCGAGTTCGATCCGGACGGCCCGTATAGTGTCATCGACCTGATGAGCTCGCAGGAGGACGTGACCGAGAAGGGCGGCACCATGCGCCTGGGCGCCTATCCGTGCAAGCTCGCCGCCGATACCCTCGCGCGCGAGGCATACGGCGAGGAGCTCGTCTACGAGCGTCACCGTCACCGTTTTGAGTTCAACAACGCCTTCCGTGACCAGCTCGAGGACGCCGGTCTGGTTATCTCGGGTCTTTCGCCCGACGAGCGTCTGGTCGAGATGGTCGAGCTGCCGCGCGACGTACATCCGTGGTATGTGGCAACCCAGGCTCATCCCGAGTTCAAGAGCCGCCCGACCAACCCGCAGCCGCTGTTCCGCGAGTTCGTGCGCGCTTCGATCGGCCAGCACGAGGGTGTCGACCGTCTGCAGGTGACGCCCAAGAACCTCGCTACGGACTAAGGGTGCCGGAGAATAAGGAACATACTGAAGCTACTCCCTCGTCGCTCGCTGTGGTGGCGGGGGAGTATCTCGATTACCTCGCGGTCGAGCGGGGTTTGGCGCGCAACACGATTGCGGCCTACCGTCGTGACCTGACGACGTACTGCGCCTATCTGGAGCGGGCGGGTATTGTGTCTTTTGAAGAGGTGACCCGTCAGGTCGTGGAGGGCTTTGTTGCCGACCGTCGCGATGGGGGCTATTCCGATGCCTCGGTGGAGCGTGCGCTTGCGGCCGTGAAGGGCCTGCATGCCTTTTTGGTGCGCGATGGGGCTGTGGCCCAAAATCCAACGGCGGCGTTGCGCCTGCCTAAAAAGGCTGAGCGTTTGCCGGAGTATCTATCGGTGGAGGATGTCTCGGCGCTGCTCGATCAAGACTTCCCCGAGGGCGAGATGGGCTTGCGCGACCATGCCATCTTGGAAGTGCTCTACGGATGCGGTTTACGTGTGAGCGAGTTGGTGGGGCTCGATGTGGGCGATATCCATATCGACGATGGCTTTGTGCTCGTTCGCGGTAAGGGCTCAAAGGAACGCCTGTCACCGCTGGTGGGAAGCGCGGCGCGAGCTCTGACGCTCTATGTAACTGA
This sequence comes from uncultured Collinsella sp., assembly GCA_900551365.1. Taxonomy (GTDB): domain Bacteria; phylum Actinomycetota; class Coriobacteriia; order Coriobacteriales; family Coriobacteriaceae; genus Collinsella. The sequence goes on along the minus strand of URVZ01000019.1, from coordinate 652 downwards.
GGGGCGTTCTCGCTTGGCGGCCCATGCCCGCGGAACCGAGACCTCGGCGGTCTTTTTAAATAAGAACGGCCGCCGTCTGTCGCGCCAGGGCATTCATGCCATCTGTGAGCGCTACGGGCGCCAGGTGGGGCTGGTGGGACTCCATCCCCACACGCTGCGTCACTCCTTTGCCACCCATATGCTTGCGGGCGGCGCAGACCTCCGTGTGCTACAGGAGATCTTGGGACATGCCGATATATCGACCACGCAGGTCTACACGCATGTCGACCGAACGCAACTGACCGAGGTCTATCTGGCGGCGCATCCGCTAGCACATCGCTAGCACCTCGCTGACCTGCATATTTATAAATATTAAATGGGACGGGCCCCAGATTGCCGAGACGCACTTTTGCGCGCATGGGCAATCTGGGGCCCGTCCCATTTTTCGCCACTTGTCGTCGCGGTGGTGGGCCGCACGTGCCTTGGGTGGGGGAGTTTGGGGGCGATGTGAACGCCATGTAAAAGGACGCAAAAATCGCCTCAAGGTCAACTTGAAGGTTGAGGTTGAAAGGCGGGGTGCCACAGGTGGCATCCCGCCTTTGCTGTAAACACAACATATTGTGTTTTCGAACATATGCTCGGGGGTGTTTTACAACATATTGGGGGTGGAATG
>URVZ01000018.1 GCA_900551365.1 uncultured Collinsella sp. | reverse complement strand
GCTGCGGGAACGGCCTGTCCGCCTAATGTGTTCGGCTGAGATCGGAAATCAACCCTTGCCGATAGTCCCTCTTTTTTCAAAATGTCGCGCACCTCGTTCTTAGTAATCGGCTTTTCAAACAACGAAAGCAAAGCGAACGAAAAATCATTAACCGCACACATTCTATGGGTGGCACAACTCAGCAGTACTCTTAACCCCTCTTTTGAGCGTCCGACTTCTTTCACAAACGAACTTTTAACCAATTGAAAACCATTATCGTGCATTACATAATCGGCATCGATATTTGTATTCAGCAATCCATAATGCAACAGTTCTTCTATCGCCCTTGTCAGCTCGAGATCGCCCTGATCAAGGATAAGAGAAATGCTACAATCGGCCTCCGATAAACGGGCCAACTTAAGGTATACCAACTGGGAAACAGCATAGACATGATGGTATTCAGAATTATAGAAGTAGGCAAATGGCTCAACGAGCACGACAGAGGTCTTGGAATCCAGCCAGATTCGATCAGCTGGATTTAGACTAGTCAGCCGTCGCTTTACTTTGGTCAAATGTCCCTTATACCTGACAGCGTGAATAGAATCTAGGATCCAGGTCACCTCTGAAATATGAAGCCGCTGGGGCAAGTCAATTGTGTCGCTACCGTTTATGACTTCTTGCATATAAAAATCAATATGATGCTCATCAGATAAGGATTTTGCTTCATTTAAAGTTAAACCAGTGCCTGAAACATAATCCACTTCGAGGCGCAAATCCTCATATTGGGACTTCGGCATTACAGAGACACCATACTTATCGGGATGATTCCAAACATCCGACCCCATAACGAGACCAAAATTCGTAAATCCTCTCGTGGAATATGGAACACCACATACCTGTTTTGAATAATTCAAAACATTCTCTGTATAAGCTAAGGTGTTCAGAGCCTCTTCTTTAGTTTCGGTCGGAAAGCCAATCATAAAGAATAGATGAACAGGAATACCCGCATTGAGACAATCATGGATATTGCGATCAATCCAATCAACTCTCGTGTTCTTCTTCATTAGATCAAGAACTCTTTGGTTGTATGACTCGAGGCCAAACTGAATCTGCCTACATCCACTTTGGTATATCTTGTTGAAAACGTCTGTACTTAGGGCTGGAGAGAACCTCGTTTCTCCATGCCAGAAAAACGTTTTTCCCGATGCGTTTATTTCATCCGCGAGTTGCTCCATTCTTTTGCCTTCGAATGTTTCATCCACAAAAGAGAAAACTCTCGTGCCGTATTTTTCATTTAACCGACACATTATTTCAAATACTCTCGATATAGGCATCTTTCGGTAACAACCACCGGTAGCACCGGGAATGGTGCAGAAGGCGCAATGATTAAAACACTGCCTAGAGGAATAAACCGGCAATATTAACTCAGGCATGAAGTATTTAGAAAGGGCGAAGCCATCGAAATCGGGAACTGTATCGTTGATAAATGTTTGCTCAATCCGATGGTTTTTATATATCTTTCCACCTTTAGCATGGCAAAGGTTTGGAACACAGTCGAGATTGTCATCACCAGAGTCAAGAGCCTCAAGAAGACGTGCAAGCGGCTCTTCGCCGTCATACATCATTATCGAATCAATGTATTCAAAAAAGGGATGCCATTCTTTCATGCAGTCATCTGCTAAACGAGTAATGTAATTGCCGCCCAATGAGACGTGTTTAACAGATGGACATTCTTCTTTAATCAGTTTCGCTAACGTAACTGCAGAAATCAATTGGAAACAGCCGCTCACCGAAATCCCAATAAACTCGATTTTTTCCCTCTGAATACGCTTAAGAAAGGCAGTTTCATAGAAGGAAATAAACGGATTATGCAAGGTATCCGCAAGCGATTTCATTATTTCTGGTGTCGAATAATAATCATAGGGCAGATCTATGGAGTTGAACGTGTATTTAACTCCATATGAGACGTGATTTATGATATAGAGTGCATTTCTAAAAATGTTTTCAGCATATTGTCTTTCTTTTAGATTAAAGTATCTCTTCGATCTGAAAATATCTTTTGCCTCGTCAACATTAAGTGCTGACTTTTGTATCAACTCGATTGTTAATTGAACATTCGAACTAAACGAATCCTTTGATTCCCGATACCTTTTACAGCACTCTTCGACATGTCTAAAAGATAGGAGGTCATCGTAAAATTCCACGTTTAAGTCAACGATGTCAACTTTATATTGTTCAACCTCTTGAAGATATGACTTCAAAACAGGCAAGGCAAGATACGGCCCCACTGGACTCCATCCTGGGGGAAATACTAAAAGCGTTTTAGGCATATCAACGTCACATCTTTCGCAAATAATTCAATTGAAACACAACTACCATCATAATTGAAAATACACCAAGTCCTGTAACGAGAATTGAGAACATCGCGATGCTCGTGAACAGCGAAACAAGGAGTGTTGAAATAACAACAGCAACCGATTGCAAAGACTCCCTAATTGAAAACAGGCTTATCGATTCAGATTCGTCTCTCGCCAAATCCTGCAGCGATGTTATGAGAAGCACATCTTGAATGGCGTTTCCGGCACCGACGATAAAAAGGAAAATAAACGATATCCCAGACGCATAGCGATAGCCAAACGCCAGATACGCACCGAGCGCAAGATACGTCACAAAACAATATGATTTAACGCAATCGGAACCACTAATTAAACGACCATATATTGTATTTCCGAACAACAGTCCGATTGTAAGACTACTCTGAAGGAATCCGTATTGTATCGATGACGAGTCAAATTGCAATTGCGCAATAGCTGGCAAAAGAGAATTCAGAGAGCCGAATGCCACGCCACTAGAAATATCGATTAATAGGAAACCAATTGCCAAGTGCTTCGCGCTAAGATCACTAAATGCAGTCCTGTTTTTTTCATTTTTGCTTATCCCCTCTTTATCATTAACCTCGATAACCGACGGAACATCTCGCAGCAACCAGAACGACGCGGCAAAAGAAAGCGCGTCTAATGCAAGAACAGCCTCCGCCCCAAATTGAGCGACAACAAAACCGCCGGCAACTGGCCCCAGAACCATCATCAAATTCTGCAGAAACCCAAACGAATTATTAATTACGTCGCGATTGATACTATTCGTATTGGCTCTTAACAACGAGTAAAAGCAGGGCATTTCAGCCGTTCGGCAAAGCGATACCGCGCACGTAATAGCAAACATACTCCATTTACTATCAACAAAAATATAGCAAACGAATAATCCCGCGCGAATTAAGTCTGCCAATCTCATGGCCTGCAGTGTCCCGATACCCATCTTCTGAGGCAGCTGCGCGAGCGCAACTGAAAACAGAGAGGGGGCAAATCTGCAGCAGACCATCAAAGCAGTTGCAGAAACATCGTGAGTTACCTCGTAAATCAGCATTGGCAAAGCAATATTCGCACACCAATTGCCTATTTCGCTTATCCCTCTAGCAATATATAGGACCCGAACCGGACGGCTAGCTCTCAATACCGTGAACATCACGATTAACCTCGTATTTCAGGCCTCGCTCATCCCTTAATAGGAATCCATAATCAACCAAGTACCGCCTCAACACGGCATAATCAGGATAGAGCTGTGACAGCACACGATTAACCTGAAGCTCCGTATAACTTGTATTTAATTCAAAGAAAGAGACGGCCCATAGCAGCATGATTCTTTTATAGCTTTCCTTTTTTGGAATTGAAACCAGCTCGCCATTCTTGAGAAATCGTTTTTTAAAGTCTATTAGCTCATCCATTCACATCCTCCATTTCATACGCATCTAATACTAAAAATGCATACGCTTTAGGTCATCGCATTCGGCTTCTATATTCGAACTAAACTCGAACTAATCTAAATGATTTGCTCAAACACTCTTCGAAAGCTCGTTTTTCACTCTGAGTAAAACGCCCTTCCCAGTCAGTCCACGAACAGGAAGGCAACTCACAGCGAGCGGAGTCGAAGCCCTCTGCCGTCGGTCGTTCAAAATGCACGACAACCTTTTCGATATCCCCATCTGCAATCAGGTCAGAATGAACGACCTCGGTACCGTCTTCGAATGTCATATACGGGTACATCACGTAAACCACCTCGCAATCGTAAATCCAGTTTAGCATCAAGCTATTGCACCAAAGACAGCAAGCCCCCCCTTGATGAGTTGATGGTATCTGTTAAATGTCACGTACGATTCACATCAGGTGGGTACCCTGATGGCTGCATGAAACGAAGCAGATTTACACCGGGAGGACCCCGTATGACAACCAAGTACACCGACGCGCCGCGCACGCGCGTCATGACACCGGCCGCGCTCAACAACGGTGTGCACGAGAACCATTCCATCGGACAGACCATGGCCATCGCGCCCAAAAAGGGCCTGTTCGACGACATTTCCATTCCTCAGATCATCGCCGGCGCCGCAGCTGCCGCCACGAGCGTCGCGCTTGCTTCCAAGATCGGTATCGCCGGATCGGTGATTGGCGCCGCCGTGAGCTCGGTCATCACCGTTGTGTCCTCGCAGGTCTACCGCCACTTTATCTCTGCCAGCGCCAAAGCCCTCAAAGGCACGCACGCCGACGTCGACTACCCCGCCGGCGCCTATGAGCCCGTTGAATTTAATGCCGAGGAGCACCTGGGCGGCGCCGCGACTACGCAGGAGATGCGCCAGGTTGCGGGACGCGCGACCACGGCGCGTGTCGCCCCCAACAGCCTGCGCGCCAAGGCGGCGGCAGAGCGCAGTCAGACGCAAAAGAAGGTCATCGTCTTCTCGATCGCCATCGCCATCGTCGCGGTCATCGCCTGCGCCGGCGCCATCCTTATCACCACCGCCGGTGAGGGTCTGGGCGAGCGCCCCGAGCCAATCCTTTCGTCGCACACGACCGAGAGCGATGCAAATGACAACACCCGGTCTCAAGATCAGCAGACGCAAACGGACGACACGCAAGACAGTTCCACCTCTGCCAATTCGTCCTCGAACACCCAAGACCAATCGCAGGGCACCGATTCCTCTACGGCCAACAGTGGCACGCCATCCGGCACGACCGTCTCAAGCCAAACGACTGACGGTTCGCAGCCAAGCACGGGCGGCCAGACGAGCGACACCGCTTCGGGAACGGGCACAGCAGACAGCAGCAACGCCAACAGCTCGAACAGCTCGAGCGGAACCGCGTCCGGCACGGCATCTGACAACTCGAGCCAAGGCACGGCATCGGGCAACTAGGCGCTGCATCCCCAGATAGGCAACCTGTACAACGGGCGCGAATCGATAGCGGTTCGCGCCCGTTTGCCTTGGGTGCCGCCATGGCAAACGCTATGCGATGGTAAGATACTTTACGTGTGTAAAGAGGAGATTTGCCATGAGCAAGACAATAGTTAGGCCCACGCTATCGCTGGGCAACCACATCTATCTGTATCGCCTGCTGCGCGATGCGATTGGATGCGGCAAGCAAACGTTTATGACGCAGGTCGAGGAGGCACTCGCCGCTGGTGACATGGCCGCTTATGACCTGGGCTTCGAGTCAACGCGCGAGCTGCTCGAGGAGCTCGACGACTGCATTAAGTTGACTGTCTTTAAGGGCGGTCGCCTGTATGCCACGGTCATCGCCAACGAGGCCTGGGATGCCGCCCTTGCCAAGGGCGAGGACAAGCCCAAGGCTGCCAAGGGAGCCAAGCAGTCCTACAAAAAGAAAAAACGCGGCGAGAAGGACCTCAAGGCCGTGCGCCCCAAGCACGTTAAGCGTCCCGAGCCTGAAGCCATGGTTGAAGCCGTGCCAGAATCCGAGCCCGAGGCAGAGATTGAAGTCGCTATTGAGGTAACGGCAGAAGCCGAAACCGAAATCACCGCCACGACTGATCCCGAAGTCATATCCGAGCAGGAAGCCACTGCGGAGCTCAACGAAGCTCCCAAGTCGACAACCGAAAAAACCGCCGACCAACCCGAGACGCCTTCGTTCCAAAACAGTGATGTCTTTAGCGACGAGGCCGAGGACGATCAGCCCGCCGATCAAGACGCTACCGAGTCGACGCCGAAGCCCGAGACGCCGCAGCCCGCCATCTCGCTCACGGTCGTCTATGACCCCGAGAACGCCAACGCCGGCATCACCACTATGGCATCCACGCCCATCGAAGCAAAGTCGAGCGTCGAGAATGAGAGCGCGATGCAGGTTGAGTTTGAAACTGCAGCTGTAGACGCGCCCGTCACCGTGAAGCCCGCAGATTCCGCAGTTAAGCCGGAACCGGTGCCTGAGCCCGCACCCGTCATCGAATCCGTGCCCACCTCTACTTGCGACCAAGTTCCCGCACCGGCACCGGCTTCGGTACCCGCAGCGGCCCCAACCCCCGCACCCGCAGCGCCCGCCATCCCTGAGGACTTCCCCGTCGATTTCGCAACCGAGGTCTTCTGCCCCGGCCCGCTTCTGCACCAGTTGTCGACCTATCTCCCCTACGGCGCCGACACGCTCGGCATTGTCGGCGAGTACTACTGGATCGCCCGCGAGCGCGGTACCATCGAGGCCGCGCGAAACCGCGCAAACTTCCCCCTGTGCTACACGCAGGCCGGCGAGCGCCGCGAGGTTACCGTGCGCATCCGCCGCAACACCACCGGCGGTCTCGGAGCCGCCTGGGCCATCGACAAGGTCGAAGCCCCGGTCGAGTAAAAAACGGCCTCGGATAGCCAATTTGACCATCCGAGGCCGTTTGAATTCAGGCCTTTTAGTTGTCATCGGTGCATATAGACACCAGAGAAGCAAGCTCATCCTCAAGTTGCGGAGCAAAGTATCTAAAAGAAACCTGCGCTCCAGTCGGTATCGACTCAATCATATTCGCAGCATTATCTGAAACTCGGTACGATGCAGTTTCACCTGTCTTCAAATCCTCTATTGAGCAGACAGCGTCTTCAGCATCAATCGACCTAAGCACGCCTTTTCCTTGTAACATCACATCGGCATGCCCGCCAGCTATTTCTAATGAACCTGAGTCTGTCGCAGTCACTTCTCCGGAACCTCCGCGCGATATCTCTTCCTTTGTTGAACAGCCCACCAATGAAGCCATCAGCACCAAAGACAGGGCTAGTCGAATCGCCCTACTTCGAAAAAGTCGTTCCATAAGTCCACGCATAATAGCTCTGATCATACTTCAGGAAGGATAAAGATGAATTCCAGCCGTCCGCTATGCCAATCATCTGCCTTGTCTCTCCAGTTTTCTTACCAGTAAGTGTGGCGTAAGCCTCCGCTGTTACAGAATGGGCTGATCCGTTGTACAAACTCGCATGTAAAACATTCGGTCTATTAGAGTTAATCTCATTTTGAATGCTCGCGATAGCCGGAGAGGAGACAGTGCGGGCGATAAGAGTACTTCCTCTGCTTGCGCAGTAATTTGTAAACCCCGTTGCACAGGTTGATATCGGCGTTCCACCCAAAACAACGCCGGGAACAGTCTGTTCTTCATCGGAAAGAGCATGGGTATTGGTGTAATTCCATATCTGCATATATTGCGAAGGGTCGCTATATAAATTGGCAATGCCATACAGTTCCGCAACGTTCGAAAAAGCTGTCACCATACAAGCATAGTGGGCGGTAAGCCTCTTAATCTCGCTTTCATCATATGACATAAACTGAGAAATGGAACGAAATCCAGATACTGTGTAATCCTGCATTTGAGTTGCGTAAATTACAACATCGTTCCAGCTTGAAGGTTTATTCGATAAAACGACAGGCCGTCCTTCTATGGAAACAGCCGGGATTGTTCTTCCGCAATTTGTTGTTATTGAACCGTCCAAAGATTGCACGCCGAATTCGAATGGATTGATCATTACGACTGGGTTATTGAACGAATAAGACTCGACACCAAGATCTCCTCCCCGATCCATAGGGCTGACTAAGCCGTCTCCAAAACGATATCCCGTAAGTATTTCATCATCTGAAGCATCTAAAACCAAATAGCCCGCGGCTCTATTGGATGTCACAACCGGAACAATGTAACCAAGCGGGGACCCATCAACATCTACAAAAGGAATAGGGTCAGAAGGCGTATACGAATAGCCGAGGAGTCCCTTTATATATTTATCGGCAAGCTCTTGCGCAATTTCAGAAGTAAATTGTATCTGCTCACCATCAATATTGCCCGTCGAAGCAAAAACCTCTTTCGGACGTGCGGCTAAGGCGACAATTGAAGACGCGACAAGTTGCAGAAAACGACGACGCGAAAGCATATGTTCTTCTTTCTAGAGAAGCGACTTATAAGGTACTCCTATTCTATAATCTTTTTTGTAACGTTACAGCACTGGTTATATTTCAATTCGATTTGCTTATGTCCTTGCAACCCAATGCGTCTTTACGTTTTAAACGGAATTAGAAAATCACTCATAGCAAAAACGGGCTTTAATCCCAAAGAGATGACTTTGATTATGAATCAAACCAGCAGCCAGGGCATAGCTGCAGTGCAATCGCTACAAGAAAGGCCGCTCTTGGTGGCGGCCCTTCTACTTGCTACTAGTCGCGCATCAGCTTACGGTGGATACGATGCGGCTGGGCCGCGTCCTCGCCCAGGCGCTCGATGCGATTGGCCTGATAGGCCTCGAAGTTGCCCTCGAACCAATACCAGTTGCCCGGATTCTCGTCGGTGCCCTCCCACGCCAGAATGTGCGTGGCGACGCGGTCCAGGAACATACGATCGTGGCTAATGACCACCGAGCAGCCCGGGAACTCGAGCAGCGCCGCTTCGAGCGAGGACAGCGTCTCGACGTCGAGGTCGTTCGTGGGCTCGTCGAGGAGCAGCAGGTTGCCGCCCTGCTTGAGCGTGAGCGCCAAGTTCAGACGGTTGCGCTCGCCACCGGAGAGCACGCCAGCGCGCTTCTGCTGGTCCTGGCCCTTAAAGCCAAAGCTCGCCACGTACGCGCGGCTGGGGACCTCGGTCTCGCCCACCATCATGTGGTCCAGGCCATCCGAGACGACCTCCCACAGGTTCTTGTCGGGGTCGATGCCGGAACGGTTCTGGTCGACGTAGGAGATCTTGACGGACTCGCCCACCTCGAGCTCGCCCGAAGTCAGCGGCTCCAGGCCCACGATGGTCTTGAAGAGCGTAGTCTTGCCCACACCGTTGGGGCCGATGACGCCCACGATGCCGTTACGCGGCAGGGTGAAAGAAAGGTCGTCGATGAGCACGCGACCGTCGAATTCCTTGTGCAGGTGATGGGCCTCGAGCACCTTGTTACCCAGACGCGGTCCAACGGGAATGCGGATATCGGTCCAGTCGAGCTTCTGGCTTGCGCGGGCCTCGGCCTCCATCTCCTCGTAGCGAGCCAGACGGGCCTTGTTCTTTGCCTGGCGAGCCTTGGGCGAGCTGCGTACCCACTCGAGCTCGGCCTCCATGCGCTTGGCGAGCTTGGCGTCGCGGTTGCCCTGCGCCTCGATACGGGCGGCCTTGGTCTCCAGATACGTGGAGTAGTTGCCCTTGTAGGGATAAAGGTGACCGCGGTCGACCTCGCAGATCCACTCGGCAACGTTATCCAGGAAGTAGCGATCGTGCGTGACGGCAAGCACCGCGCCCTGGTAGTTGTGCAGGAAGTGCTCGAGCCACAGGATCGACTCGGCGTCCAGGTGGTTCGTGGGCTCGTCGAGCAGCAGCAAGTCGGGAGCTTCGAGCAGCAGCTTGCACAGGGCCACGCGACGGCGCTCGCCGCCGGAAAGTACGTTGACCGGCATGTCAGAATCGGGCAGCTGCAGGGCGTCCATGGCCTGGCCGAGCTTGGAATCGATATCCCAGCCGTCGGCGGCGTCGATCTCGTCCTGGAGCTTTCCCATCTCGGCCATGAGGGCGTCCATGTCGCAATCCGGGTCGCACATCTCCTCGCCGATCTTGTTGAAGCGATCGACCTTGGCGATCATGTCGCCAAATGCCATGCGCACGTTCTCGATGACGGTCTTGTCGTCGTCGAGCGGCGGCTCCTGCTGCAGGATGCCCACGGTGTAGCCGGGGGTGAGCCTGGCATCGCCGTTGGAGACCTCCTCGATACCGGCCATGATCTTGAGCAGGGTCGACTTGCCCATACCGTTGGGGCCCACGACGCCGATCTTGGCACCGGGGTAGAAGCTCAGGGTCACGTCGTCAAGGATCACCTTGTCGCCATGGGCCTTGCGAGCCTGATACATCTGGTAGATAAACTCTGCCATTTGCCTGTTCTATCCTTTCTACCTGCTGTTTCCCTATTCTTGATTCGCCTTAGTGGAAACGAAATGAGGGAACCAGCTCTGAAACGTAACGAAAAAGGGGCATGGTTGCCCACACCCCCTAATACTACCTGGGAAAAGTCCCCCGGAACATACTATGAACTGCGTACGCTAGTTTTCCGCAACCTTAACGAGAGGCTCGCTGCGATTTGCGCCACAACAGATACGAGTAGACGTAGACGGCTCCAACCGAACCAAACGCCAGAACCGCAATCACCGCGGCGACGACTTCACTCGAAAGCACGCTGCCTGCCACGCCCATCACAATCAGGCCAATACCCAGCACCATAAAGCAGGCGCCGCCAAAACGCTGCGTACGGCGCCAGTTCTCGGGATCGGCAAGCGCCCAAGGTGTCTTGATACCGAGCGTATAGTTCTGCTTCACACGCGGCAAGTAGTTGCCTACGCCGATGAACAGCAAACCGACAACACCGGAAATCAGCACGTTAACCGAACCGACCGCCGGCACCACGCCCCAGACCGTAAGCTCTCCCAGCCAGCTTATGGCGCACATGAACAAGGTGAAGGCGATTACGAAGCCCTGGTAGAACTTGCCCGAGGTTCGATATGCCTCACCTTTTGGGTCGATGCGCGGCACCACGCAGAACATTGCGAGAAGCGCCAGAGGCAGCACGCCGAGCGCGGAGGCCATCCAGCTAGGACCCCAACCGTCGACGGCGCCGTTCGCGCCCCAGTGCGTGGGAATCTGCGCAGGCAAGCTCGGCATCACCATGAGGTGCGCTACGACATTGGCGACGCACAGAGCGACCAGCGCAATCCACACGCGCGACGATACCCCCGTGGGGTGAATGCCCTTGTTTTCGTTATTCATCCTTATCACCTTCCGTGTTTGTAAAGCCCATAAACCAGCCAATCAAATCCTGCATGACGGTGGTGTTTAAGCTGTATACGATGTTTTGGCCATGACGTTCGTCGGTCACCAGCCCGGCATTTTTAAGCGTCGCCAAATGGTGGCTCAGCGAAGGCTTGCTGATGTCAAAATGCTCGGCAAGCTCCCCCGCCGTGCAATTGCCCTCGCGCAGCAGCTCCAAAATACGCCGCCGCGTCGGATCGGCCAGTGCCTTAAAACCCTCTCCCGGCATAGAACCTCCTCTCACCAGTTCGTTCGACGCGCACACTATACTCGATATTTAGATGTTTGTCTAATTATCTAATTCAGCAATAGCCATAGAACACTCGTTCGCTTTTAGTTACAATACCGTTAGAAGCAGATGGGCCAGCTCCCCTCTACCAGAGAAGGAGATGGACTATGAGTATTGACGATGTCCTGACGTTGTTATTGCTTGTAATCGCGGCTGTGGAGCTCGGCATCCACATTGGAGGTCGAATGAAATAGCCGCCCCCGCGTAATGCGAAGACGGCCACTTCTCACGCCATAAACGTGTTTCGGAGTTGGCCAACCCGCGGCCACGGGTGCCATCTGCTTCAATCTTATGCGAATCCCCGCTTCATTTCAACATGCCCCAAGGCCTCAAATGGAGGCAGAATAATACCTATAATGGCGATAGCCAATTACGTTAATTACTTCCCCATCGGAGGATATCTATGACCGAAACCGCAGCCGCCGCTCCCGTCGAGACGCGCGACACCAAGCTCGAGATCATCATGGGGCGCGAGGCGCTCGACAAGCTCGCCGACGCCACGGTGTTGGTGCTCGGCTGCGGCGGCGTGGGCTCTAACTGCTGCGAAGCGCTCGCCCGCGGCGGCATCGGCCATTTCGTAATTCTGGATAAAGACATCATTGCGCCCAGCAATATCAACCGTCAGGCCATCGCGTTTCACAGCACCATCGGCAAGCGTAAAGTCGACGTCATGGAGGCCATGATCCATGACATCAACCCTGCCGCCACCGTCATCAAGCGCACCGAATACCTGCTGAGCGACAACATCGACGAATTCTTCGCGAGCGTTCTGGAGCAGACAGGTGGCACGCTCGACTACGTTATCGACGCCATCGATACCATCTCGGCCAAGCTCACCGTCGCCAAGTATGCTCAGGACCACGACATTCGCCTGGTGAGCTCTATGGGCGGCGGCAACAAGCTGCATCCCGAATGCCTGCGCTTCGCCGATATCTTTGACACGGTGCGCGACCCCATGAGCCGTATCATGCGCAAAGAGTGCAAAAAACGTGGCATCAAGAGCCTGCACGTTCTATTTAGCTGCGAGGAGTCGGTCAAGACTCAGCGCCGTGACCCCTCCAACATCCACGAGCGCACCGAGCTCGGAACCGCCAGCTTTATGCCGCCCATCATGGGCCAGATGATTGCCGGCGAGGTTATTCGCAAGATCAGTGGACGCGGTACCGAGCGCGTTCGCGCCGACGGCCAGCGCCTGGACTAGCAAGGCGCACCGCGATGAAGCTGCAGTCCTTTGATGCTCACTGTCACCTCGACCTGATGGCCAGCCCGAACACCGTTGCCCACGAAGCCGCAGCGATGGGACTGGAGCTCTTTGATTGCGGCGTCGATCCACGCGATTTCGCGTCAGCATCCGAACGCGCCAGCAGTAGTCCCAACGTTATTGCAGGGGTGGGCCTCCACCCCTGGTGGATTGCCGACGGCCGATGCGGAACCGCCGAGGTCGGCCTGCTTTGTGAACTCGCCATCCGGGAACGGTTTATCGGCGAGGTCGGGCTCGATTTCTCGCCACGCTTTGCAGGCACCGAGGGAAACCAGACGCAGGCATTTGAACGGCTATGCCGAACGTTATCGCAGTCCCCGCTACCTGGACGCGTTCTATCCATTCACGCCGTTCGCGCGGCGGGAGCAACTTTGGACACTTTGGAGTCGAACGACCTTCTAAAGGACGTCCCCAACTCCCCCACCATTATCTTCCACTGGTTTAGCGGCACCTCAGATGAGTTTGTCCGCGCACGCATTGCGGGCTGCTACTTTTCCGTGAATGAACGCATGCTTGCGACCAAACGTGGGCGCGAATACGCGCGACAGATTCCACTTGATCGCTTGCTACTCGAAACCGACGCGCCGGCCGAACCAGACGCGGAAACATCCGCGCGACAGTTCGTCGATTCACTCATAAGAGTATCCGAGGTCATTGCTGCGCTTAAAAACTGCCCCGAGGAGAGCATCAAGTCGGTCGTCCTGGAAAATTCCCACTCCATTTTCGACTTCCGCTGACCTCGGTGGGCAAAAAATGCCAAATATGAGTACTGTTGTAAAACTGGTCACATTATTTTGCACCAAAACAACGACCTGATAATGTACAACTGTTCATTATCAGGTCGTTTTAGCATACCCAGGGACATATTAGACGGCTTTAAGTTGTCCGCAGACACTCAACTTGGACCTCAAGAGCCAAATTTTGCTGCTACTAAATTTGTGACAGTACTCATATTTGGCATTTTTTGCCCACGACCCTCAAGGGACATGCGAATCGCACAACGCAGCCCCCATAAGAGCGTGGGGCAATTCGGCGGCGCTATACTAGCTCGTGCATAAGGTCGCAATTTCGCGCATATAGCTCATCAAAGATGCGGCGGCGCGATGCGTACAGCTCATGAGCGTCCATATCAGGCTCGATCGTTTGCGCGACCCCAAGAACCCGGGCAAGCTCACCCCATGATGAATAGGCGCCGCCAGCAAGTGCCGCCATAAGAGCATCGCCAAAACATGCGCCCACCGTAACCTTCGCAACCGAGACCTCACGACCGCAGACATCGGCAATCGCCTGCATCCATACCGGATTCTTAGTTCCGCCGCCCACGAGCATGATGCGCTCGATGGGAAGCCCGTGCTCGCGCTCGATGATGTCGACATGAGCCGCAACAGTGTAGGCGATCCCTTCCAAAGCCGCGCGGACCATATGGCCCCGGGTATGCCTTTCGGTCAGACCGAAGAACACGCCACGCGCCTCGGGATCGTTGAGCGGGGTGCGCTCGCCCGCAAAGTATGGAAGACACAGCAGGCCATCCGCTCCAGGACCTACCTGCCCGGCATCGTGCGCCATGACCTCATAGGCATCGGGGCCGCCGGAGTGTTCGGCATCCATGACATCGCGGTACAACTCGCGTCGCAACCACGCCGTCAACGCACCTGCTGTATTGGTCCCGGCGCAGATGCCGTAGGTTCCGGGGATGATGAATGTCCCTGGCCATAGACGAGCGTCATCGACCATATGGTCCGCCAAATAGATAAAGTAGGCCGTGCTCCCGAGTTGCACCATCATGTCCCCGGGGCAGAACACTCCGGTAGAAATCGCCTCGGCGCCCGAATCGCCTGTTCCGACAAGCACCGGCGTATCCCTCGCAAGACCGGTTTCAACCGCCGCCCGATCCGTGATTACGCCGGCGATATCGGTCGCCGCCATGACTTCGGCCATCTGGTCGGGACGGCAGAACCGCGCGCACCCGCGCTCATTAACCTGCCACGTCTCACGATCATATAAGGGAAGGAAATCCTCGGCAAGGTAACGGTCGATCGTAAACCTGCCGGTAAGCTTGGCGCATAGATAGGACGAAGCCGTAAGAAACTTCGCCGCCCGCTCATGGACCTCGGGCATATTCTCCTTAAACCAAAGGACCTTAGGGGCGATATCCGACGAACACGGATCGTGTCCAAAGAGCTGGCGAGCGCGATCGGGACCATATTCGGAAAGAAGCTCGTCAATCTGCGGCTTCGAGCGAGCATCGACCCCGTAGAGAATTACCGGAGCCAAGGCGTGGCAATCTTCATCGACTGGCACGCAATCACAGCCCAAAGCCGACAACCCTACGCAGCGGATCTGGCTCGCCTCGATGCCCGCGCACTCGATAAGCTCGCGAGACAGCCGGCAAAAATCACCCCACCAAATCGCTTCTGTATCGTGCTGATACCAACCATCCTGAGGGTTCTCGGTTTCATGTTGGCAAGATGCCTGCGCCACAATTCGACACTCCGCATCAATTAACACGCCCTTGGACGCACTCGTTCCAATGTCGATGCCAAGATAGTACGGCATACCGCTCACTCCCCTCTCGCGGCACGGGCGGCAGCCATGAACCGCGCGACCCGTTCGGCTTCGACAGGGGCGTCGAGCTTGCCGTCTCGCTTGAGGCAGGTACCGACAAACGCGCCATCATAATGCGAAAACACGTCTGCAACGGTATTCTCGCGACATCCCGTTCCACATACCACCGGCACATCGCCAACACGGACGCGCACCTCGTCGGCAAGCTCGCCCGAAGCGCCGCGCCCGGCAGCAGACCCGCCAATAACAAGGGCGTCGGGTAGGCAGTTGAATACCAGCGAATCGGCAATATCGGGAGTCGATCGGTCGTTAAGGTACACCTCGCCCTCGCTTGTGATGAAATGGAACATCTTTAGGTCATCCAGACGCAGGGCGGCACGGCGGCGCATGGTGTGCGCAAAGTCACGATTGATCAGGCCAAGATCGCCAGCCCAGGCACCGCAGAAATTGCAGCGTGTAAACTGCGCCTCAACGGCGGCGCACAGCCCGATCGTGGCATCGCCGTCATAAATAGCCTCTGCACCCCAAGGGGTCGAGAAATCTGCGGCAAGAGCTCCGATGACATGCCCCATAGCGGCAAGGGTCACTGCCGACACATGCTGCTCGTAGGGCATCGATAGCTCATTGGTGATCAGAATGCCGTCCACGCCACCCGACTGCAGCGCTTCGAGATCGCGCTTGGCGGCATCGATCACGCGCGAAACGCTGCCGCCCGGATAATACAGAGGATCGCCAGGCAGCGGCTGCAGATGCAGCATGCCAATTACCGGTTTCTCGGTCCCAAACATCGAAGCCATAAACGACATGGTCAATCTCCTTTAGCTCGCCGACTCACAGACATCAACTGCTACTCGCCCAGCACCTCAACGAACACTTTTCGCTTCTGAGGTCCATCGAACTCCGCAAGGTAGATGTTCTGGGCCCCGCCACATACAATGTGGCCGTCTTGAACGGGGAAGAAGCAGCTATTGCCGCAAATCATGCTCTTGATATGACCACAGGAGTTATTGCCCGTGGCACCATAGCTCGGCAAGAAATGAGCATGCGCATAGGGGGCATCGGGCGGGGCAATGCGATCGAGCGTCTCCATGAGATCGGTCTCCACGCACGGAAGCCCCTCGTTCACCACGATGCCGCAAGTCGTATGCGACAAAATAATCGCTGCCAGTCCATCGGTCACCGCACTACGCTCGATGGCGGCATGCACATCTTCTGTGATATCGATGAACTGGTCGGGCGCCGTCGATAGATAGCTCAATGTCTCGAGTGTCACCATGTCACTCATCACCTTTCAGAAAACGCAGCGCCGTACCGGAATACAGATTCTCCCGCGCCTCATCGCGCATGGGCACGGTATCAAGCGCCCGCTTGAGCTTGAAGGCGCGGAAGCGTGGCGTATTGCTGGCAAACATCACCTGATGAGACAGGGCACGCTCATACCACAGCGGTCCCATATCGACGGTGAAGAGCCGCTGCATCATTTCTTCGGGCGAATCGATATAGGTAATAGAGGCATCCGTATAGCAATTGGGATACTTGAGCAGCATCGCCACGGTCTCGCGCACCCAGGGCCAGCCAAAGTGCGTCAGGTTAAAGCGCACATCCGGATGCGTTGCGATGGTGTGCTCAAACGCAAGCGGGTGGCTTCGCGAAAGCTCCGCACCCGGCTCCCAGGACATACCGGCATGGAAAACCACCGGCTTGTTGTAGCGCTCACAGAGCTTGTAGAGCGGCTCGGCCACGGCATCATCGGGCGCAAAACCTTGCTTTGCCGGATGTAGGCAGAGCCCCTTGGCCCCCAGCTCGGTAAAGGCACGCTCCAGCTCATCGGCGGCGCCACTCACTTGCGGGTCCACGCTCGCGAATCCCCATAGGCGATCGGGGTGCGCGGCAACAAGCGCGGCAACCTGGTCGTTGGTGCCAAAGTGCCCGCCGCACGCCGTGGTCACATCGAGCGGCATGAGCACGCTTTTCCGCACATCGCAGACATCCATTTCGGCCACGAGCTCATCCCAGTCCATGGGGCCCATGTGCCCCATGCCAAACTCACGCTCCCAAAAACCAAAGCCGTCTGGCTCGTCGCCTGGCGTATAGATCTCGCCGTAGAGCATGGGCTGGACCAGCATATCGATTACCATCTTGCACTCCTTTCCAGGCTTTTATTCCTAGTACGGTTCGAACGACCCAATGACTCGGGACGAAAGCTCGGCACCGGCATGCATGCACGCCGGCACGTCAAGCCCATCCAGTACACCCTTGGTGAATCCGGCGATATACGAGTCGCCGGCGCCCACGGTATTGACAACCTTCTCGGCCGGCACGATCCCACATTCATAGAAGCGCTCACCGTCATAGGCGATGCTTCCCTTCTCGCCAAGTGTGGCGACTGCCACGCGCGGGCCCAGCTCCTGCACATGGCGCACCCAGTCGCGCAGCTCCGCGCTATCCTCCTCAAACGACATAAAGGCATAGTCAACGTAAGGAAAATGGTTCTCACAGGCGTATTCGGGATCTTGACTGAACACCGAAAAGTCCATGACGACGGTCTTGCCTGCCTCGTGCCATTCGGGCAGCAGGTCTAAGCAGTTTCCAAACAGGTCGGTATGGATGACATCGTGCTCCAGGATAAATGCCCGGTCATCATCGTTTGGTCGGTACGTTTCCATGACACCGTCAATCGCTTCGAGATGCACGCGGTCGACGCCGTCCTTCAACGCCATGAGCATCACCGAGGTATCGCCGTCCTCCACGCGAAGATGCGAGATGTCGAACCCCTCGGCAGCCAGCGCCTCGCGCATTTTGTCTCCGTACTCGTCCTTTCCGACGACCGACACCGCAGATACCGATATGCCCATTCGCGCCAGGTGGATACCCCAGTCGATGCCATTGCCAGTCGGATAGAACACGCCGATGTTTTGGTACACGTCCGCACAGCAAAAGCCAGCTGCACATGCTTTGATATCCATAGTCTTCTCCAGCAATCAAAAAGGGGCCCACCCAAGGCGAGCCCCTATCCGAATTCCGATGTAATCTAGCGTCAGCCAGCCAAGGCTTCAGCCCCAAGCCTCCCAGCGCTTTCTCAGGCTACTCGGTGATCGGAGCTCCGTGGCCCCAAGAGCCCTCCATGCCGCACACGGTCGAGGCAAAACCTGCCGCAAAATCGAGCGCACGCTCAATGGCCTCAGGTCCGTCCTCGCCGCGCTTGGCGGAATCGAGATAGCACATCAGGAATGAGGTCAGGAACGAGTCACCGGCTCCCATGGTGTCCTTCATGTCCGTTACGGGCTTTGCCAGCTGGCGATAGTAGCGCTCGCCGTCATAGGCGATGCAGCCCTCGGCGCCCGCCGTTGCGGACACAAAGCGCGGGCCCAAATTCTTAACCCAAGCGAGGCGCTCGCGAATCTCATCCTCACTTGCAGCATCGGCAGCGCTAAAGAAGGCGAAGTCGACAAACGGGGCAATCTGCTCATAGTATTCATCGGTGGAATCGTCCGAGAAGTCAAACGATACGGTGATGCCTGCAGCCTTCAGCTTGGGGAGCTCGCGCTCGGTAAAGCAGTAGTTGCCCGAGTGGACTACGTCGAACTGCTTCATGTATGCCAGATCGAAGCGATCGAGCACATAGCGCGCATCGCCACGGATGCCGCCCTCGTTGGAGCCGAGGAATACGCGGTCGCCATCGACCACGGTCACACGCGCCGCGCCGTTCTCGCCAATAAGCTGCTCGCACTTAGCGAGCTCGATGCCCTCATCCTCGAGACTTGCAATCACATGCTCGGCAGCGGCGTCGTTACCAAAGATGCCCATGTACGCGGAGCGCGCGGCGCCGCACTTCTTGGCGTAAACGGCAAAATTCACCGCATTGCCGCCGGGATACATGGTATGGATATGCTCATAGCGATCGACGACGTTGTCACCGAACCCGAGCGCGTTCACGTTAAAAGCCATGGTATCCATCCTTCCTAGTACTCAACAACGCCCATGTAGCGGCGGAAGTCGGGGTCGTGATCGAACACCTTGCCGCGCGCTGCACGCAGCTCGCAGTTCATAGCGTAGAACAGCACCGGATCCAGATAGGCACGAACGCTCGCCGGCACGGCCTCCATACCGTACTCCTTGGCATCAAGCACCATCAGCGTGTCGGTATGGGTCTCGAGGAACGCCAGGGCGCGCTCGTCCATAGGACGGCACTCGCTCGAGCCCATCTGCAAGAAGTAGAAGACGCCATCCTGGGTAGCCTCAAAGGGGCCATGGAAGTACTCGGCGGAGTGGATATAGCTGCAGTGCTGCCACTGCATCTCCATCAGCGAGCAGATAGCGAAGCCGTACGTCTGACTAAAGTTGGGACCGCTGCCCAGGATATAGAAGAACTCATGCTCCTGGCAAAGCTTGGCGAAGCGATCGCCCAGCTCGGCATTTACCTTTTCGCGTGCGGGAGGCAGAATCTTATCCATTTCGGCAATACCGGCATACATGTCGGCGAGATCGGCGTAGCCCTCCTGCTGGTCGAGCAGCTCGGCCGCGAGCGACAGCGAGATACCGGCAGGAACTTCGGCCTGCGGAACGCCCTCGCCCCACGGGTACACCCAGGTGACCCACTTGCCATTATCGATCTTGGAACCGGCGTTATCGGTCTGCGCGATCACCGTCGCGCCCGCGGCAAGGGCAATCTCGCAGCCCTCGACGACCTCGGGGGTATTGCCGCTGTGACTGCAGGCAATGACCAGAGACTTCTCGCCCAGGCGACGGGGACGCATGATGTCGAACTCACGGGCCGTATAGATATACGAGGTGAACGTCGTCGCCTCGCGCTGCAAGAGCTCATGGGCCGGGATCAGATCGATCATGGAGCCACCGCAGGCGATCCAGTAGACGCTGTCGAACTTGCCCTTCTCGGCAATTGCTTCCTTAATCAGATCATGTGCGTTCATGTTTAGTTCCTTTCCAGCTTGGCCGGCCATGCAGGACGTGTCTTGCATGGCCGAGCAAAATCTTATCTAGTCAATCAGATACTTCTCGAAGGCGGCCATGTTCTTGGCATCTGCCGCCGCCGGATCATCGAAGTAGCGACCGTCCGTGATTTCCTGGCCCAACATGCCATCGAAACCATGGGCGTTGAGCGTGGCGACGAAGGCATCCATATCGTGCTTGCCGTCACCCCAGACCAGATGGCCATAGGGATCGCCGTCGATAAAGTGCATCTCGTGGATCGCACCGTCGCCAAATGCGGCAAACCAGTCCTCGAGCGACTCACCCGCAACGCCCATTGCGGTCGTATCGACCATAGGCTGCAGGTACGGACTCGCGACCTCATCAATCATGCGCTTAGCATCGGCGACGGTCGTCACAAGGTTGCTCTCCTCGGGACGCAGGCTCTCCATCGTTAGCACCAGACCGTGCTCGCCGGCATACTCCGCCAAGATGGATAGGTGCTCGCGACTGCGCTTCCACGCCTCTTCGCGATCCTCGTCCCAGTCACCCCAACCCGAGTTTACGGACATGCGGTCGCATCCCAGCACCTCGGCAAGCTCGATGCCATGCTTGAAGTACGCCAGGCTCCGCTGCTCATGGAGCGGCTTACGAGCGCAATACTGCCATGGGTAGACCACGTTCTCGGGACAGAGCGTCCGATAGCGCAGACCACGGTCGGCGGCCTTTTTCGCCAGAACCTCGGCCTCAAAATACCCAGTGTGATCGAGCGTCACATGGGGCTCGGCGCACCACAGCTCGATGGACTCAAAGCCCAGGCGCTGTTGCGTATCCAAAAAATAGTCGAGCGACCACATGATGTAGTGGATGTTCATGCCCGCGATCTGCTCGCGACGCAGCGTCGGTTTGGTTTCAGGCATGCTAAACCTCCTTATTTCGGTCGAACACGATACGTCCGTCCGACATGGTCATATCAACAGCAAGGTCACAAGCATCATGGTAGTCAAGGCCAAACACATCGCGATCGAGCACACAGACGTCGGCAAGCTTACCGGCCTCGAGCGTCCCCAGCTCATCCTCGCGCATGAGGTCATATGCGCCCCCTGCCGTCCACGCATGAAGGAGCTCGGCAATCGTCAGCGTATTGCCCTCATTCACGGACAAACCGTCGGCAAAGAAACCGCCGCATGCGCTAAATACTGATTCGCCCAAGCTCGGAATCAAGAGCGGGAGGTCGGTGCCACAGCACACCGTGCACCCCGCGTCTTCCATACCGCGACGGTTCCAGCTGTGCAGCAGTCGGACCTCGCCGATCTGCCGACGCATCATCGACAGGCAGTCCTCGCGTTTATCGAGCGTGAGGATCTGGGGGTAGACCTCGCAGATTCCGCCCAGCTTGCCAAACAGGGCAAGGTCTTCCGGATCAGAGTTCTCGAGGTCGGTAATCGCATGGCGTCGAAGCATGACTCCGTGTTCATCTCGCGGCAGCGAAGCATACAGCGCAACGGTGTGGCGAACGGCGCCGTCACCCTGACAATGAAGCGAGTAACGGAAGCCCTCGGCATCAATCGCGCGCAGCTCGTCCTCAATCAAACCCCACTCGGGCTCCTCGACAACCGTCTTGCCGGCAGCCCCTGCATCGGCCGTCTCCTCATAAGGATCGATCATCTCGGCAAGTCCTGCCCACACGCCACGATCGGTCATACGGTTGAAGCCCGAGAAACGAACAAACGGTCCCTGGAAGCGATCGCGCGCCGCACGAGCATAGGACAGATTCGCCCCGGCGCCCACCGGCTGCGACATCATGGAGACGCGAACCGTCAGCTCGCCAGATTCCTCACGACGCGCCATCTCGTCGGCAAATCCGTAATAGTCGTCGAAGGCCATCTCTTTGATAGCCGTGACACCGCGAGCGTTCAGCATCGCCATGTAATCAGAATACCCGGCGCGTACCTCGGGAAGCGCCAGGAAGTCCCGCATCATACGCCAGGTCTTCTCGGCGTAGCAGGCCTCGGGCGTAAAACCATAGCGCTCGCTGGCGGCGGCGTTGAGAACGCACGTCTCGGCACCCGGAGTAAAGCAAACAACAGGAACGTCTCCGAAGGCGTCGTCGAGCGCTGCCGCCGTTTTTTCATTCTCGGCGCCTTCGGCGAGCGATGCGGGAAGGTCGTGCCCAAAGGCGGCGGCACAATCGAGATGGGCATCCTTCCACAAACGCAGAAGCGCTACCACTTCGTCGACGTCAGAGGCTTCGGATAAGTCGGCTCCCAAGCTCCGCAACGCCCAGCCCGTATAGAACGTATGCACATCGACCAAGCCAGGCATGACCGTTCTGTCGCCACAATCGATCACCTCATCTGCCTGGGCGAGAAACGAGTCTGCCTCGCCAGCGCTACCGACGGCTTCAATCCGATTGCCGCGTACCGCGACAAAACCTTCAAACGGCTGGTCTTCCGTACCGGTGAAGACGCTCTTGGACGTCAGCACCGTCAAACGATTGGACATCGCGACCTCCTTACGCCGGAAGCATGCCGGAGATGGCGGTAATGACCAAGCCAAACACGACCATGAAGATGAAGAACTTCCAGATGGTCTTCCACCATTGGCCAAACGAGATCTTTGCCACAGCAAGGCCCGCCACCGTCATACCTGCCACGGGGCTAATGGTGTTAATGGTCTGGTTGGCAAACTGCAGCGCCGTTACGGCGGCTTCGGGGTTGAGGCCCATAAGCTCGGTCAAAGGACCCATGACAGGCATGGTAAGCGCGGCCAGGCCGGAGCTCGAAGGAACCAGGAAGGACAGGAGGCCAAGGACAACGTACATGAACGTGGTGTACACGGCGGCAGGGGCTCCAGCAAGCAGAGTGGCAAGTGCCTGAAGGATGGTGTCGATAATCATGCCGCCCTCGGCGATGACCAGAATGCCGCGAGCGATACCGATAACGACGGCTGCGTAGGCAAAGTCGGCAAGACCCTTAACGAACTCATCGGCGATGGTCTGCTGGTCAAGACCGCCCAGGATACCGGCGAGCAGCCCCATGCTAAGGAACACGGCAGAGATCTCGTTCATATACCAGCCCTGCGTAACAAGACCCCACACGATAAGCGCCATACCACCGGCAAAATCAATCAGCACGAGCTTCTGGCGAGTGGTGAACTCTTCCTCGATGGAAGCATCGGTCACGGAGAACTCAATGCGCTTGAGTTTGTCGTCCTCGAACGTAACGGACGACTTGGGGTTCTTCTTGACGCGCATGGCATAACGCATGGCCCATGCGATGCCGGCGGCGGTGAAAATAACCCATGCAACGGCACGCAACCACAGCTGCGGGTTGCCCTCGATGCCAATGATGCCCTGCGCGATCAAAACGTTGAACGGGTCAATCGTCGAGGCGCAGTAGCCCAAGTTGGGACCGAGGAAGCAGATGATAAATGCCGTCATGGAGTCATATCCGATGCCCATCATGATGGGGATGAAGATGGCATAGAACGGCAGGGCTTCCTCAGACATGCCAAACGTGGTGCCGCAAATGGACAACAGCGTCATGGTAATAGGAATGATGAGGATGTCTTTGTTTTTGAGCTTTTTAATCACGCGGCTCATACCGGCGTTAAGCGCGTTGGTCTTGGTGATGATCGCGAACGAGCCGCCGATCAGCAAGACGAACGCAACGACGTCGGCGGCCTCTTGAATACCCTTAGTAGGCGCCTGCAGGACCGCAAAGATATCTTGGCCCAGGTTAACGGTCTCGCCGGTCTCGGAATCGGTATAGTTCTTATCGACCTGTTCATAGGTTCCGGCAACGGCGACTTCGCGCTCGCCTGCCGCAGTCGAGATCGTCTTGCGCTGGTATTGGCCAGAAGGAACGACCCAGGTTAAAACTGCAAAAACCACGATCAGCAAGAACATGATCGTATAGACGTGCGGTAATTTGAATTTGAAACGTCTGTTTGTCTTCTTCGCCTTCGTATCTGACATAGATACCTCCAAAGAACCCGAGACCTTATCGTGTCTCGCTTTAACGTTCGCGCAATGCAAACGTCCTATGACGTTCTATAGATTATCAGCGTGTTTTTAGCACTTCAAGGATATTTCGGACAGATTACGAGGACTCGGGTGAACGGTCGTTCAACGGCGGCGAACGGCAAAAACGCCCGGCAGGCAATTTAGCCTGCCGGGCGTTCTCTTGATCAACGTCCTAAATATCAAAAACGTAGCGCGATCCTACAATCCGCTGTCGGCCGATGATAAACGGCCGCTGCTGCTCGTCATAGAAATATGCCTCCATATAAAACAGAGGCTCTCCCGTGGGAACGGACAGCAGCCGGGCGACTTCGGGTGACGCACACGCGATCTCAAGCGTGCACGGCTCGGTGCGAGCAGGCCCGCGACCCGTCTGTTCGCGCACGACCTCGAAAATTGATTGATCGGTAAGGTCCGCCTTCGCCAAAAAGGCGTTGTCTTCATAAACGTACGTGTTGTTCTCGAGCATCACGGGGATGCCATCGGCGGTGCGCACGCGTTCGATGCAGATCAGCTCCGACCCAGCGGGAACGCCAAAAAACTGCGCTTCGGTAGCATCGGCCGGCAACACTTTTCTTGAGACAATACGCGCCCCGGGCTCCATCTCGTTGACGCGGCAGGCGTCCGAAAAACTCTGAACGTCGTCCTTCTGGCGGATTTTACGCTTGAGCTTGGGGGCGTTTACAAACGTGCCCCTCCCCTGCTGCTTGGTTAGGTAGCCCTGCTGCACGAGCTCCTCAATGGCCCGCCGAACGGTAACGCGACCAACTTTGTAGCTTTCGGCCAATTCGAATTCATTCGGTATCCGAGCGCCCGCCTTATAGGTACCAGAATTGATGTCATTCTTGATGATATCGATAACCTGTTGATATAGCGGGATTGCCGCTTTTCCGTCGGTCAACCCTTCAGTCGATGGCATTTGCCCTCCCCTAGCAAATATGGAATCAATAATCGGTGCGGATTACGCATCGCCAGTCCTACGCAAGCTCCAGCAGCTCCGGCAGCTGGTCGATGATCTTGTCAGCGGCATCCTGGCTAAAGCCGAAGCGCTCCTCGCGCTTGGCGATCACCGTCAGACCCGCTCGCTTGCCGGCAGTGATGCCAGGGACGGAGTCCTCGACGCAGCAGCAACGGTCCGCAGGCAATCCCAGCAGATCCAGCGCATGCAGGTAAATATCGGGTTCGGGCTTGCTCTCCTTAAACTGCTCGCCGCTCACCACGTACTCAAAGGCATCCGACAGGCCGCACGCATCGAGCACTTCCTCGATGCTGTCCATGGGAGACGAACTGGCCAGCGCCACGCGAACGCCGCGACGCGGGAGCTCGCGAATCGTCTCCACGGCGCCCGGATTGATCAAGGTCTGATAATCGCGCGGGCGTTTATGCGCCCACTCATCCCAGCGGGCCAGCGCCTCCTCGCTGGTAAAGTGTCCCTTTCCGGCGCGCTCAAACCAATCGACCAGCATATGCAAGAAGAACTGGTGCGAGGTACCAACCTGCCCGTTCAGCTCCTCTTGGGTCAGGTTCAGCCCAAGCTCTTTGGCAAACGCAGCGGTCTCCCCCAGGTAATAATACTCGGTATCGACGATGACACCGTCCATGTCAAAGATAACGGCGTCGAACGGAAATGCGGACACGGCACCCTCCCTAACAAAAAGGCGCCCGCAAGCGGACGCCCGAACCATGCACTATCGGCGATTCTAACCCAGCAGCCTATCGAGTGCCACCGCGATGCCGTCTTCGTTGTTATCGGCGGTCACCATCTGGGCCACGGCCTTGACCTCATCGACGGCGTTGCCCATGGCGACACCGGTGCCGGCCCACTCGATCATGGACTTATCGTTCTGACCGTCGCCAAACGAAACGACCTCACTGGCATCGATACCCAGCTTGGGCAGAGCGCCCTGCAGCGCGCGGGCCTTATCGATACCGGGCGCCGTAAACTCAAAGTACCAATCGGCCGTGAACATGCCCGAAAGCGTCTCGGTAAAGGGCGCGTACATCTCCTCGTGATGCGCCTGCAGATAGGCCGGATCGCCCGCGGTGAGCAGTTTGTCTACGGGGTAAGCATCCGCGACTTCATGAAGGCTCTCGACCTCGCGAATCTTAAGATCGCACGCGTCGCGCTCATACTTGACGATGTTCTTCTGCGAACCGTCCGGCAACGTGATCATGCAACGATACGAGTCCACGACATGCAGGTCGCGACCGAGCGAGATCATGGGAATCACGTCAAAGTTGCGCAGGTGGTCGAGCAGACGGTGCAGCTCGTCGACCGGCATAGCCTGGTCAAACAGCACCTCGTCGGTCTGGGCATCGACCACGTGCGCACCATTAAAAGCCACCAGCAGGCCATCGTGGTTCTGAAGATCGAGCTCCTGCGCCAGAGCATGAAGGCCCCATGCGGGACGGCCCGAAGCCAAGATGAGCTTAATGCCCGACTCCTGCGCCGCGAGCAGCTTCTCGCGCGTGCGCGGGCTGATCACCTTCTGGTCGTTGGTGAGCGTACCGTCG
>URVZ01000017.1 GCA_900551365.1 uncultured Collinsella sp. | reverse complement strand
TCGCCGGGCATCAGGCGGCGCGCGTCGTAGACCGAGTCAACGCTGCTGATGGAGGCTAGCAGCGGATCCAGCCCACTCGCGTCCGAGATCTCGACCATAAAGCGTAGGGTTGCAATACCCTCGCGGTTGGTCGACGTGGCGGCAGAAAGGATATTGCCGCCCGCATCGCCAATGGCAATGGTGACATCCTTGAGCAGGCCCATGCGGTCCAGGCACTCGACCACGATCTCGACCTGGAAGAGGGTGTCGGCAGCGCCGTCCCACTCCACTTCGATCATGCGCTCGGGATGCTCCATAAGACCCTTGACGTTGGGGCAGTTGGCGCGATGCACCGAAACGCCACGACCGCGCGTGATGAAGCCGACGATATCGTCGCCCGTCACCGGATTACAGCAATGCGCCAGACGGACCAGCAGTCCGCTGTTGCTCTCGCCCTTGACGATAATGCCGTTGCTGGCGCTCTTGCCACGCTTTTGCGGCTTGCGGTTGGAGCCGCGGGCCGGCTGTTTCACGACCTCGGCGATAGCCTCGGCCTTGGTGACCTGTTCCTCGGGCTTGGGGTCCAAGATTTGCTCGACCTTGTTACCCACAGCGCGCGGGGCAACCTTGCCGGCGCCGACGGCGGCAAACAGGTCCTCAAGCTGCTTGTAGTTAAACTGCTCCGCCACGGCGTTGAGCGCACGCGTGGATCGCGGCGTAGAGATGCCATACCCGCGCTTGCGCAGGTCCTTGGCCAGTATATCGCGGCCGGCAGCAGCGTCATCGTCTTTGGTCGCGGCGGCGAAATAACGGCGAATCTTTGACTTGGCCGAAGGAGTCTTAACGATCTTGAGCCAATCACGCGACGGCTTGGAACTCTTGTTGGTCAGGATTTCAACGCGGTCGCCCGTCTTGATTTCGTGCGTGAGCGGGGCCACCGCACCGTTGATCTTAGCGCCGACGCAGTGGTTGCCCACCTCGGTGTGAACGGCGTAGGCAAAGTCGAGCGGCGTGGAGCCGGCACGAAGCGCCATGACCTCGCCCTTGGGTGTAAAGACAAAGATCTCCTGATCGAACAGATCGACCTTCAGCGAGTGCAGGTATTCCTTGGCGTCCGTAATCTCATCAGACGCTGCCCAATCGAGCGAATGTTTGAGCCAGTTAATCTGGTCGTCCAAACGTTGAGCGTCATTGGTCTTGGAAGCAGACGATCCACCCGATTTCTTATACAGCCAGTGGGCGGCAATGCCGTACTCGGCCTGCTCATGCATCTCGTAGGTTCGAATCTGAATCTCGAGTGGGCGGGCCGTGGGGCCGATAACCGTCGTGTGAAGCGACTGGTAGTTATTGACCTTGGGCATGGCGATATAGTCTTTAAAGCGACCGGGCATGGGGTGCCATAGTGTGTGCACCGCGCCGAGCGTGGAGTAACAATCGCGCACCGAATGGGTAATAACGCGCAGCGCCACCAGGTCGTAGATCTCGGAGAATTCCTTGCCCTTGCGCTTCATCTTTTGGTAGATGGACCAATAGTGCTTGGAACGGCCATTGATCTGGAAGCCCTCCAGGCCAATGCGGTTGAGCTCGTCGGTGAGCGTCTTGATGGTCTCGGCCAGATAGCGCTCGCGAACCTCGCGCGACTCAGCCACCATGCGCGCAATGCGCTGGTAGGCATCGGGCTCCAGGTAGAAGAAGGACAGGTCCTCGAGCTCCCACTTAATAGAGCTCATGCCCAGACGGTCGGCCAGGGGCGCATACACGTCCATGGTCTCGCGAGCCTTAAACAGGCGACGGTCCTCGCGAAGGGCCGCCAGCGTACGCATGTTATGCAGGCGGTCGGCAAGCTTAACGATAATGACGCGGATGTCCTTGGACATGGCGAGGAACATCTTGCGCAGCGTGAGGGCCTGTTTCTCGTCCATGCTGTCGACTTCGATGTTGGTGAGCTTGGTCACGCCATCGACGAGCTCGGCCACCGTATCGCCAAACAGACCGGAAACATCGGCGAGCGAGGTCTCGGTATCCTCGACGGTATCGTGCAGCAGCGCGGCGCACACCACATCGCAGTCCATCTTGAGGTCGGCCAGAATGATAGCCACCTCGACGGGATGGTTGATGTACATCTCACCCGAGCGCCGCTTTTGGTTGCAGTGCTTCTCGGCAGCAAAGCAATAGGCCTGCTCCACCTTAGAGAAGTCGTCCTCATTCATATATTTGAGGCACAGGCGCTCCAGCTTGTCGTAGCTGTCCGCCATAATCTCGGGCGGCAGCTCATCGGCATGCTTATAGTGCTCCATCTCCGAGAACGGCTGGAGGGTGGAATCATGGGCGGTACGGGCTGCGGCATCCATCGAGGTCCCCTTCCCCTAGGCCCGCGGTACGATCGGGCGGTTAACTTTGGCTAGCATATCAGAAGCGCACGAATCGAGCGCCCAGCTCCGGAAAGCCGAGAACTCCATGCGCGAGCGCAGACCCTCCAAATAGCGGATTGACCTGCTCAATTGCACACGGCCGGGGTTTTCTGCCATCGCGATGCGACGGGTGTCGTCAAACCCCGAAACGCGACAGAAACCAAGCTCTTCGAAGATTCCCAGACCGCTTGCCACCGAGCGCTCGTCGACCGGCGTGCGCGCGTCGATGGCAAGACACATCTGCGCGATGTCGATATCGCTCGCACTAAACGAGTCGTCTCCGGTCTTGCCGCGGTTGGAGCGCCACATAGTCTGCAGCGCTCGATAGAGCGTGACGAGCTCGTCGCGCTCGGGCGCGTAGCAGTCGAGCAGGCGCTCGTTAATGCGAGCGTCACGCGACGAATAGAGCAGGTGAATCACGGCGGGCTGTCCATCGCGGCCGGCACGGCCACTCATCTGGTTAAACTCAATCGCGCCAAACGGCATGTGGTAGAGCACGACATGGCGGATATCGGGCAGGTTCACGCCCTCACCAAAGGCAGAGGTCGAAACGATGCAACTGAGGCTGCCATCACGAAACGCTTCCTCGACACGGCGACGATCGGAGCGCGCAAGCCCCGCGTTATAGAACGCGATGCGGGTCGCGCAATCGGGTACCCGCTTGCGCAGCGTCTTAGCAAGCGCCACGGACTGGTCGCGCGAGTTGACGTAGATGACGGTCTTCTCCCCCGTTGCCACGATTGACACCAGGCGGTTCTCGCGGCTCGCAAGATCTCGGTCATCCTCGAGCTGCAAGTTCTCGCGCACCGTCTCGTCGACCACCGTGCGGGTAATCGGTAGCACGCGGGCGAGCTCGGCCACAACCGGAGCCGTTGCGGTGGCAGTCGCGGCCAGAACGACCGGGTCGCCCAGGGCCTTGAGGATATCGGGCATGTCGAGATAGGCGCTGCGGTCGCCGCCCTTGGCAAGACCGGCATGATGCGCCTCATCGATAACGACAAAACCGATGCGCCCCGAACGCGCAAAGCGGTCGCGGTGAATGGACAGGAACTCGGGCGTCGTGAGCACGATGCCGGTGCGGCCCGCAGCCAAGCCGGCAAACACGTCATCGCGCGCCGCCTCCACGGTCTCGCCGGTCAGCACGCCCACGCCAATGCCGAGCGCGGCCATCGTCGACGAGAGGTGATAGGCCTGGTCGGCAACGAGCGCACGCAGCGGATAGACAAAGATGCTCGCACGCCCGCGAAGGACCGCCTCACGCGCGGCATGCACATGGAAGATAAGAGACTTGCCGCGGCCCGTTCCCATAACGGCCAAGACGCTCTGGTGGTCGGCGAGCGCGTCGAGTGCCTCGACCTGAGCGCGGTGCGGCTGGTTCGAGCCGATAAAGCTATGGATAAGCGAGCGCGTCAGCTCGGTATAGGAAAGCTGGGCGAGCGTTTGGCGCTTGCGGGACTCCAGACGAAGACCGGCGTCCGCAGGCTCCACGCCGCGGCGAAGCTCACATGCCGGGTCGTCAACGCTGGGCGCCGTGGTATCGCGGACCAAGACATCCTTGATCATGAGCTTTGGCTTTACGCGACCTTGCCAATGCTCGGCCACGGCCTCGAACACCAAATCGACGGCGCTATCGCAATTGATGAGCTTATCGATCTGCGGCACGCGGAACATAATGGCCGGCACGCTCGCGGCGCCATCGGTCGCCACGAAGCGCATGTGCTCGCCGGTTTTGCCCACCACGGCGCGGTCGCACATCGTCACACCCTCGGCCGCCAACAGCGGCACCTTGTTGCCCTGGCCAAACGGCTCAAGACGGGAGATCTGCTCGATGGTCTCAATATTCAGCTCGGAGAGGTCGACGGCGGCGGCAACCTCGTCGGTGTCCTCAAAATCCTCGGCGGGAAGCTCGGACAGCACGGCGGAAAGGCGACGACGGAACTCGTCGAGCTTGGACGCCTCGATGGTCACGCCCACCGCACCCGCATGCCCGCCGCGACGAATCAGCAGATCCGAGCAGCGTTCTACGGCGTCGAACAGGTTGACCTTGCCCACCGAGCGACCCGAACCGCGAGCGATACCGTCTTCGATCGAGAACAGCAGCGCCGGCACGTGATAACGGTTGGTCAGGCGGCTCGCTACGATACCCTTGACGCCCTCGTGCCAGCCCTCGCCACCCACGACGATTGCGCGACCGCCATCATAGGTCTCCTCGACCTTTGCCATGGCATCGCGCGTGAGCTCCGCCTCGATCTCGCGACGCTGACGGTTAATCTCCTCGAGCTCGGCGGCAAGCGCGCTCGCTTCGATGGGGTCACGGGCAAGTAGCAGGTCGAGCGCCAGCTTGGGATCAGCCATGCGGCCGGCGGCGTTCAAGCGGGGAATGAGCGAAAACGACAGGCCATCGGCCGTAATGCTAGAGAGGTCAGCCTTGGCGAGCGCGGCCAGCGCGATATAGCCGGGGCGGGCGGTCACGCGCATCTGCTGGATGCCCTCGGCGACCAGCGCGCGGTTCTCGGGCGTCAGCGGCATCATGTCGGACACGGTACCAAGCGCCGCAACCTCGATCAGCGAACGCCAATACGACGGTTTGCCCAGACGCTCGCCCAGGACCTGCACCAGCTTGAGTGCCACGCCGGCACCGGCAAGCTCGCGCGAGGGACCCTCGTCCTCGAGTTTAGGGTCGGTCAGGGGCACGCCCTGCGGTACCTGGTCGGAGGGTTCGTGGTGGTCCGTGACCACCAATTCGATCCCCAGGCTCTCCAGATAGGAGACTTCTTCCTTGGCGGCAATGCCGTTATCGACGGTCACGATCAGCTGAGGATGAGCGAGCTCGTTAACGCGGTCGAGCGCCGCGCGCGAAAGACCGTAGCCCTCGTCAAAGCGATGCGGAATAAACGGCGTGACATCGGCGCCAAACGTGCGCAGCGCCTCGGTCAACAGGCAGGTCGACGTAATACCGTCAACGTCAAAATCGCCAAAGACCGCGATGTACTCGTGGTTGCGAATGGCGCGCTCGACGCGGTCGGCAACGACCGACATGCCCGGGATAATGAGTGGGTCGGCCCAGTCGCGATCGAGCGAAGGCGTCAAAAACAGCTGGCCTTCCTCGATGGATGTAATGCCGTGCGCAACCATAATGCGCGCCACCAGCCCGGGTATGCCCAGGCCAGCCGAAAGCTCCTTTTCGAGCTCGGGGTTTTGCTGAGCGACCGCCCAGCGATGCGTCGTCTTAAGCGATGACATAGGCGCCCACCCCCGATAGGGGCAGGTCGCCGCGATACCTCTCACGGTTCATAGCGATGAGTCCTCTGTGTATGCCCGCTTCGGCAGGCAGATCTGTTGAACGGATTTATTATACCGTGCAGCACGGACGCAAAACGCCGCAGCACGCCGCGGTTTCGGTAAACGATGCCGGTAATCGCCTCGAAATATTCGAGCGTTTCTGACGCACGGACGCATGCGAGCGTCTAGCATATCCATTCAAAACGGATTCACGAGCAAAGGGAGTCACAAGCGCATATGAAGCAATGGGTTGGACTGGGCAAGTTTCTCGCGGGGCACATGCAGGTCATCGTTCCGATTTGCGTGGCGCTCGGCGTGCTCTTTCCCCAGCAGATTGGCGTACTCAAGCCTATCGTTCCCGCCCTGTTTGCCTTTATGACGTTTCAGGGTGCGCTCAGCAACACCTTTCACCAGGTGGCTGAGGTGTTCCATCGTCCGCTGCACCTGGTCTTGGCGTTGCTCGTCTCGGCGGTGCTTATTCCCATCGCGGCCTATGCCATGGGATCGTTGTTCTTTGGTTCCAACCCCAACCTTGTCTGCGGCATCGTGCTCGAATACAGTGTGCCCGTGGCAGTCACCGCTTTTATGTGGATCAGCATGTTCGGCGGCAACGGCCCGCTCGCGCTCACCATCATCCTGACGTCCTCGGTCATCTCCCCTGTGACGATTCCGCTTACGCTCAAGCTCCTGCTGGGCGCCACCGTCTCGATCGACGTGCCGAGCATGATGCAGAACATGGCCTTTATGATCGCCATCCCCGCTGTGCTCGGCATCGTGATCAACGAGCTCACGCGCGGCTGGGGGCACGAGAAACTCTCCCCCGCGCTCTCGCCCGCCTGCAAGTTCATGATGATGGGCGTTATCGCCTCCAACTCCACCGCCATGAGCGAGTACGTGCTGCACATGAACGCGGTGCGCTTGGAAGTCGCCCTCTTTATTTTGGTCTTCGCCATCAGCGGCTTTGTCGTCGGCATTCTGGTCGCCCGCGCGCTGCATCTGCCATATAGCGAAACGACCACCATGTGCTTTACCTGCGGCATGCGCAATATCTCTTCGGGCGCCGTCATCGCCACGCAATACTTTCCGGGCGAAGTTGTGTTTCCCGTCATGTGTGGAACGTTGTTTCAGCAGGTGCTCGCCTCGCTTATCGGACACTTCTTTGAGCGTCTGACCGGCGAGGAGCGCGCCGCCCAGCGCAAGCGGGTCGAGGCCGGCCGCGATGCAATGGCGCGCTAAACCGTCCGCAGTGTGCGGGCGCTCACTTTACGATGTGAGCGCCTCCAGATGTGCGCGGAATCGCTCCGCATCGACATCGAGCGTGGTCTCAGCATTGACCTGAGCCAGCCGATACCCGACAAAGTAGGGTGAAACCACCCAGCGCGGAAGCGCCTTGGCAATGGTCCGGCCGTCCATGTGGTAGAAGAACAAGTTGTACGACTCTGCGCGACCACCATGGTGCTCGTTCAGGATATAGCGCAGAGCTACCTGAATCGCATCGGCGAAGAGGTCCGTCTCGGCTTGGTCTCGCGCGCCATCGCTGGCGGCGATTCCCTGCGGGGCTGAAACATTGACCTCAAAGAACCCCATAATCGGTTCGGTTGAGATGTTGACCGCAACCCTTCCCCTCTGCCAAACATCGATGCCTTCAAAGTTGGCTGAGGTCAGCGCCGCATAGCCGTCCTCCTGTTCCAAGCCCACAATCTGCATGTGTGGATGGACGAGGCTGCCGCCCGAAAGCGGACCCTTGTTCTTGTACATGAGCACGCTTCGATACTGCTGCGAATCGATCATCTGCTGCCAGCAATCCAGAGCAAACCTCATCACATGGTGGAGTTCATCCGGCTTATAGGTCACCAGGTCGGCATCGTGATCGGCCGACTCGATCAGCACGGTTTGACGGGTGGCGCGCAGGGTCTTGAACTTATTCTCGAGCCAGATGCAGTCACCGTCGCGCTGGATGATGTTGGTGAGCCCCTCCGTGTTGCAAAAGGGACACGCGGTACCGGGGCGACGGTTGTCGTCGGGCTTGCCGCTCGCCTGCTGAACATCGAATACCAGCGCCACGGGTTATACCTCCAGCGGCACGATCTTGGTGCCATGGAGCTCGGAGACGTCTAGCGCCGCCGCGACCGCGTCGCGATTTGCCGTAGTGATGCCGCCGCCGGGAAGGATGGTCAAACGATCACCCGCATACTCGATTAAACGAGCCAGGTGATCGAAATTATCCTCGATCGACGTACCGGCAGCGCCGCCATGCGTGAGGATGCGCGTAACGCCGCAGTCGGCAAGTGTATCAATCGCATCGAGCTGAGCCTCGGGCGAGAGCTGGTCAAATGCCATGTGGAAGGTGATGTCGATGGGCTCACGCTTACATTCCTCGGTCGCGCAGCCCGCAGCCATCACGAGGGCGCCAAGCGTAAGTTCGTCGAGCGCCCATCCGCCAGCGCAGGGCTTGCAGCAGCCAAAGACCAAGCCGTCAACGCCGGCGCTTACGGCAAGGCCCAGGTCCATCTCCATCATACGCAGCTCGTCCTGGTCGTAGTGAAAGTCGCCGCCACGCGGGCGAATCATGCACATCACCCGTGCATCGTGCTCGTGGACATAGTTGGTCGTAGCGCTGATAACGCCGGCCGAAGGCGTGGTGCCACCAACGGCAAGGTTGTCGCACAGCTCGATACGCCTTGCACCGGCATCGATAGCCGCCGGCACCCGCTCAAAGTTCTCGGCACAAAACTCGTACAGCATAGATAGACCCCCAAAGACAGCAGATGTTTTCCGACGGGCATTGTCACACATCCCCATGAAGTTGCGGTGGAATAGGGACTCTTTTGGCCTCTGGAGCCCGTATTCAGTCCCTATTTCACCGCAACTTAAAAAGGGGCGCTGACTGAGATAGTCAGCGCCCCTTTTGTTAGGTGGGTTAGCCTCCGAGGTAGGCTTTGCGGACGTTATCGTCGTGCAGCAGCTCTTGGCCCGTGCCGGTCATGGTAATCTTGCCGGTCTCGAGCACGTAGCCGCGCGTGGCGATCGAGAGCGCCATCTGCGCGTTCTGCTCGACCAGAAGCACCGTGGTACCGGCCTTGTGCAGGTCCTCGACAATCTGGAAGATCTGCTCAATCAGGATCGGCGCCAGGCCCATGGAAGGCTCGTCGAGCATGAGCAGCTTGGGGTTGCTCATAAGGGCGCGGCCCATAACGAGCATCTGCTGCTCGCCGCCCGAAAGGGTGCCGGCGACCTGGCGACGGCGTTCCTTAAGGCGCGGGAACTGCTCGTAGACGCGCTCAAGGCCCGGAGCAACCGTGGACTTGGGCTGCGTGTAGGCGCCCATCTCCAGGTTCTCCTCGACCGTCATCTGCAGAAAGGCGCGACGGCCCTCGGGGACCTGAGCCAGGCCCTTGCCCACCAGCTTGTCGGCAGGCGTATGGGTAATGTCCTCGCCCATAAACTTGATGGAGCCGGTCTTGGAACGCAGCAGGCCCGAGACAGTCTTGAGCGTTGTGGACTTGCCGGCACCGTTCGCACCAATCAGAGCCACGATCTCGCCCTCGTTAACGTTAAAGGAGATGTCCTTGATGGCGTGGATGGCGCCGTACCAGACATTGATGTTGTAGACGGAAAGCATCGGCTCTGCCATTTAGTTCTCCCCCTTATCCTGCTTGCCCAGATACGCCTCGATAACGGCGTCGTTGTTCTGGATTTCCTCGGCCGTGCCCTTGGCGATGACCTTGCCAAAGTTAAGCACGCAAATACCCTCGCAGATGTTCATAACGAGCGACATATCATGCTCGATAAGCATGATGGCGATGCCGAAGGTGTCGCGAATCTTGACGATGTTCTCCATGAGCTCCGCAGTCTCGGACGGGTTCATGCCGGCGGCAGGCTCGTCGAGCAGCAGCAGCTTGGGGTTGGTGGCAAGCGCGCGGACGATTTCCAGACGACGCTGGGCACCATAGGGAAGCGAGCCGGCCTGTTCATTTGCCAAGTGCTCCATGTCAAAGATGGACAGCAGCTCCATGGCGCGCTCGTGGGCGGCCTTCTCGTGCTTCCAATACGTCGGCAGGCGCAGCACGCCCTCAAAGCCGGAGTAACGCTCCTGGTTATGCAGGCCGACCTTAACGTTATCCTCCACCGTCATGGTATTAAACAGGCGGATGTTTTGGAAGGTACGAGCGATGCCCATGCGGTTGACCTGGTAGACGGACTTGCCCGAAGTGTCCTCACCGTCGAGCAGGATGGTGCCGTGCGTGGGCTGGTATACCTTGGTGAGCAGGTTGAAGACCGTGGTCTTGCCGGCACCGTTGGGGCCGATCAGACCGGCGATCTCGGTCTTGCCGATAGTTAGGCTAAAGTCGTCGACCGCCTTAAGGCCACCGAACTCAATGCCCAGGTGGATGCACTCGAGCGCCGGGCGCTCGCCCAGATCGCGGTCGGGAACGATGGCGCCAGAAGGATACGGGACCATCTTGCCCTTCTTGAACTCAAATTTACTGGGCATCGGCTGCCACCTCCTTCTTGGAAGCAAAGCGGTCCTTGACGCGACCGAAGAACGCCTTGAGCTGCGGGTTGTTGGTAAAGATCATGACCAGGATCAGCACGATGGCGTAGATGAGCATGCGGTAGTCCGAGAACTGGCGGAGCAGCTCGGGAAGCACCGTGAGCAACGCCGCCGCGATGACGGAGCCGCGCATATTGCCCAGACCACCCAGGACCACGAACACCAGGATGAGGATGGACGTGTTGAAGTCGAACTTGGTGGCGGAGAGCTGCGAGAAGTTACCGCCGAAGAGAGCTCCGGCAGCACCGGCGAGGGCAGCGGAAACCACGAAGGCGATCATGCGGTACTCGGTGACGGAGATGCCTACGGACTCGGCTGCAATCTTGTTATCGCGCACGGCCATAATGGCACGGCCGGTACGGCTGCGAACCAGGTTGAGCACGATCACGAGTGCGACCATGACCAGGATGGCACCGGCGAGGAAGGTCGAATAGGTCGACACGCCCGATGCGCCCTGCGCGCCCTTGATGATGGCGGTGCCGTCCTCGAGCAGATGCAGGTCGTCGATCGTAGAGTTGCCCGTGATGTTAAAGATCACGTGCAGGCCGCGGGAGTCGACGCCCACGATAAGGCAAGTGACGATCTCTTTGATGATCTCGCCAAAAGCCAGGGTCACGATGGCCAGATAGTCGCCGCTCAGGCGCAGGACCGGGATACCGATCAAGAAGCCCAGGATGGCGGCAGCGATGGCGCCGACCACGATGCTGATGATAAGGCGCACAGGATCGGAGGGAACGGCGCTCTCGAGGGCGACGGCAGTGACGATGCCCGTATAGGCACCGACGCTCATAAAGCCCGCGTGGCCCAGCGACAAGTCGCCCGCGATGCCGACGACGAGGTTAAGGGAGATGGCCATGACGATATAGGCCGTGATGGGAACCAGCTGACCGGCGATCATGCGCGGGATCATGTGGTTGGACTGCATAAAGAACACGATGGCGAACGCCACAACGCACATGGCGTACGTGACAAAGTCGTGACGCGTCTGCTTGTCTTTAAGAAACTTCATAACGCTCACCTACACCTTCTCGGGGACGTACTTGCCCAAGAGGCCGGCAGGCTTGACGAGCAGGACGATGATCAAAACACCAAAGACGATGGAGTTGGCAAGGCTCGTGGAAATGTAAGCCTGCGCCATCGCCTCGATGATGCCGATGAGAATACCACCGACAAAGGCACCGGGGATGGAACCGATGCCGCCGAAAACGGCAGCGTCGAAGGCCTTGATGCCAGGCATGGCGCCCGTGGTGGGCTGCAACACCGGCGAGTAGGAGCACAGGAGCACGCCGGCGATGGCAGCGAGGGCGGAGCCGATGGCGAACGTCATCGAGATGGTGCGGTTGACGTTGATGCCCATGAGCTGAGCGGCGGCCTTGTCCTCGGACACGGCGCGCATGGCCTTGCCCATCTTGGTCTTACCTGTAAAGAACATCAGGCCGGCCATGATAACCAGGCAGGCGACGATGGTGACGAGCGAGACGGCGCTTACGTTAAACTTGGCCAAGAACTCCGGCACCGGGAAGGTGACGAGCGAAGTGAAGTTCTTGGGCGTGGCGCCCCACAGAAGCTGCGCGGCGTTCTGCAGGAAGTAAGACACGCCGATGGCCGTGATCAGAACGGCCAGCGGGCCTGCTTGGCGCAGCGGCTTATAGGCCAGACCCTCGATGAGAACACCGAGAACCGTGCAGACCACACAAGAGAGAACTACAGATGCCCAGCCCGGGAGGCCGAGATACGACGTGGCGCAGAACGAGACATAGGCACCGACCATGATGACATCGCCGTGAGCGAAGTTGAGCATCTTGGCGATACCGTAGACCATGGTGTAGCCCAACGCGATGATGGCGTAGACGCTGCCCATGGACAGGCCGTTGACCAGGTATTGGATAAAGACCGTCATGTTCCACATCCCCCTTTCGAATAGGTTTCCAGTTAATGTATGAAACAGGGACGTTACACTGTCCCTAGATACCAAGCAAGCAGGGAAGGCCAAAACCTCCCCTGCTTGGGATCAAAACCGCTCTATGTAAGGCGGCCAATTAGGCCTGTACGTACTTGCCGTCGGTGATGACGTACGCCGTGGGCTCCTTCTGGACCTGGCCCTTATCGTTCCAAGTGAGCTTGCCGGTCAGACCGTCAACGGTAATCTTGAGCATAGCCTTGGACAGCTTCTCGGCGACCTCGGTCGGATCGGCGTCGACACCAAGACCGGCCTCCTTGACGGCCTCGGCCACCGCGTGCACGCCGTCGTAGGCGTCGGCGGCAAACTGGTCGGGGGTATCGCCGTACTTATCCTTGTAAGCGTTAACGAAGTCGGCGTTCTTCTCGTCGTCGGCGGAGAACGGGGTCATGAGCAGCAGACCCTCAGCAAGAGAGGTATCGAAGCCCTCAACGCCCAGGATGCCGTCCATGCCGTCGCAGCCCATCATCTTGACGTCGTAGCCCATGTCCTTGGCGTTCTTGAGCAGGACGGACGCCGGCGTGTAGTAGATCGGCGCAAAGATCATGGTGGCGCCGGCCTGCTTGGCCTTGGTCAGCTGGTTGGTAAAGCTCGTGGCGGAGTCGTCCTTAAAGGTCTCCTCGTCGACAATCTCGAGCTTGGACTCAGCGGCCTGGGCCTTAAAGGAATCTGCGATGCCCGAAGAATAGGCGTCGCCGGAGTTATAGAACAGCACGAACTTCTCGTCCGCATACTTCTGCGCCAGGAACTTGGCAGCGTTGACACCCTGGTTGGGGTCGGTGAAGCAAACCTGGAAGACGCAATCCTTGCCGTCGGTGACGTCCTCGGAGGACGCGGACGGGGTGATCATGAACGTCTTGGGGTCGTTACCGCACTCGGCGGCAACGGCAACCGACGCACCCGTGGTGGTCGGGCCGACGAGGGCCTGCATGCCCCAGTCGAGCAGGGTGTTGAAGGCGTTGACGGCCTTCTCGCCGTCGGCCTGGTCATCCTCGGCCTTGCTGGCAAGCGGCAGCTCCTTGGTCGAGAAATCCTTGCAGCCAAGCTCGACACCCTGGGTAACGGACTTGCCGTAGGACGCGTTGGCGCCGGTCAGCGGGCCGATGGTACCGATCTTAAACGAAGCGTCGCTTGAAGCGGAACCGCTGTCGCCGCCGTTGGAGGAGCAACCAGCTAGAATGGACATCGCCCCCAGACCTGCTGCGCTCGCGATAACGCTCCTGCGATTCATAACAGGGTTCAATGACTTACCGGTGAGGCTCGACATGCGGCTCTCCTCTCAAATCTCGTCGGGTTTCGGTTACCCGACAGGCCATCCTTCGCCGTGTTCGGCGTTCGCAAAATACTAGACGCTTTAGTTAAGGAAAGTGGCGATTATTTCAACTTTTCTTTGGATTTGTCCATTTATCCATAATTCTGCGTATTTCTATTACTTTATGCAGTAATGCCACTTTATTGTGTGAAAGTAATGTTTCCGTTCTGTTACAGGCGTCCCTGCCCTGAATAAAACAGCCTCACCGGTCGCGCTTTATGCGCACTTAGGCGGCGATGTACTTGCCGCCCTGAATCACATAGGCTGTGGTGGGCTTTTCGACCTGGCCCTCGTCATTCCACGTCAGCTCGCCTGTCAGGCCCTCGATCTTGATCTTGCGCATGGCCTTGGCAAGGTCGCCGGCAATGTCGGCACCGTCGGCCGAAATGTCAATCCCCGCCCTATCGATAGCCTCGACGATTGCGTGGACGCAATCGTAAGCGTCAGCGGCAAACTGGTTGGGCGTCTCGTCGTAGGCATCCTTATAGGCCTTGACGAAGTCGGCATTCTTCTCATCGTCAGCCGAAAACGGGGTCATGAGCAGTACGCCCTCGGCAAGAGAGGTATCGAAGCCTTCCACAGAGAGCAGGCCGTCCATGCCGTCGGTACCCATGAGGGCCATGTCGTAGCCCATGTCCTTGGCGTTCTTGAGCAAAACGGACGCCGGCGTGTAGTAGATCGGCGCAAAGATGAGCGTGGCGCCGGCCTCCTTGGCCTTGGTGAGCTGGTTGGTAAAGCTTGTGGAAGAGTCGTCCTTAAAGGTCTCGGTATCGACGATGTCGAGCTTGGACGCCTTGGCCTGCTCGGCAAAAGCGTCGGCAACGCCCGAGCTATACGTATCGCCGGAGTTGTAGAACAGGGCGATCTTGGCATCCGCGTACTTCTCGGCCAAGAACTTCGCGGCGCTGGCGCCCATGGTGGGATCGGTGAAGCAAACCTGGAAAACCGTGGTCTTATCCTTGGTAGCGTCGAGCGACGAGGCCGAGGGCGTGACCATGAGCATATCGTCGGCGATCTCGCCCGAGACAGCGACGGCGGCACCGGTGGTGACGGGGCCGACGAGCGCCTGCATGCCCCAGTCGCACAAGGTATTGAAGGCGTTGATGGCCTTCTCGCCGTCAGCGACGTCGTCCTCGGACTTAAGCGAGAGCTTGAGGTCCTTGGTCGAAAAATCCTTGGCGGCGAGCTTGGCACCCTTCTCGGCCGAAACGCCATAGGTTGCCGCGGCGCCGGTCAGAGGGCCGATGACACCGATCTTGAAGGTCTTGCCGTCATCGGCGGAGCCGCCGTCCGAGCCACCCGACGAGCAACCAGCGAGTGCCGCGGTGCTACCGAACGCCGCGGCGCCAGCCAAGAAACTCCTGCGGTTAAGTACGTTGTTGATGCTAAACATGGTGTCCCCCTTTTCGCTGGCCGCGGTGCGGCCGTCTTGCGGTACAGGGCAAACCTTATGGTGCAAACGTTGACAGTTTGTTACGGAAGTTCGTTTGTAGCGAGCGTGTTTCCAATGTTTCCGCAGCGTTTCGGGGGTGCCGTTTTGTGCGACTCCTGTTGCCTGGCGAGCATACGCCCTCGGTTCACGCTAGAATGCACTCAACCTTTAAGCGGTTAATCCATCCATAAGATGCACGAAGGAGCTATCTATGAGCGAACCCCTGCGCACCGTGAACGTCGGTCTGATCGGTCTGGGAACCGTCGGCGGCGGCGTGGCCTGTCT
Source organism: uncultured Collinsella sp. (assembly GCA_900551365.1). GTDB lineage: Bacteria > Actinomycetota > Coriobacteriia > Coriobacteriales > Coriobacteriaceae > Collinsella. The sequence continues at coordinate 11,791 of URVZ01000017.1, read as the reverse complement.
GATCAAGAGCCACCACGATGAGTACCTTGCAGCCTACGGCATCGACCTTAAGCTGACCCGCGCCTGCGCGCTTGCTTGGGAGCAGGCCGAGGCGGCAGGCATTGAGCGCGAGGCCTTTACGAGTGACTGGCACGACGTCGTCACCGACCCCGCCGTCGATATTGTCGTCGAGCTCATCGGCGGCGAGCACCCCGCGACCGAGATCTTCACCACCGCCTTCGAGAACGGCAAGCACGTCGTCTCTGCCAACAAGGCCCTGCTGGGCCGTCATGTCGAGACGCTCGCCGAGAAGGCACGCGCGTGCGGCGTGCAGATTAAGTGCGAGGCAAGCTGCGGCGGCGGTATCCCCATCGTCAGCACACTCGAGCACGACCTGGTGGGCAACAAAATCCTGACCATCGCCGGCATTCTCAACGGTACCACCAACTATATCCTGTCGCGCATGGACGCCGAGGGCGCCGATTACGCCGACGTGCTTGCCGACGCGCAGGCCAAGGGCTATGCCGAGGCCGACCCGTCCGCCGACGTCGACGGCTTCGACGCCGCCAGCAAGACGGCGATTCTCGCCTCCATCGGCTTTGGCACCCGCGTTACCACCGACGATGTGTACCAGCAGGGCATCCGTACCATCGGCGCCGAGGACATCGCCCAGGCCCGCGAGCTCGGCTACACCATTAAGCTGCTCGGCATCGCCCGCAACACCGACGCCGGCGTCGACGTCCGCGTGCATCCCACGCTCATCCCGGCAGACCATATGCTCGCCAAGGTCAACGGCGCCATGAACGCCGTCTACGTGGTAGGCGACGCCGTGGGCGAGACCATGTTCTACGGTGCCGGCGCAGGCTCCTTCCCCACCGCGAGCGCCGTCGTGGGCGATATCCTGTCGCTCTCCGAGCAGATCAGCCGCGGCGTGGCTCCGCTGCCCGAGATTGAGCCCTATGGTCACAACCTCGCCTTTAAGCCCATGGACGAGCTTCATACTAAGTACTATGTGCGCCTGAAGGTCGCCGACCGCGTGGGTGCCCTGTCCGAGACGGTCGACATCTTTGCCAAGCACAACATTTCGATCTCGCTCATCAACCAGGTCGAGGACGGCAAGTCGGACGTCAGCGATGCCTGCTCGGTCATCTTCCTGACGCACCGCGCGCTCGAGAAGGACGTCCAGGCTGCCGCCGCCGAGCTTGCCGGCGTCGACTGCGTTGCCGAGGTCGCCAACGTCCTGCGTATCGAGGACGTAGAGGCCTGGACCGAAGGCGTCATGGCCAACTAACCCATCAATCGCCTAGCAATACGCGCTTTGAGGGCTCCCGTCCGATGTGGGACGGGAGCCCTTTTGTCTCCTGCCCTAAGCACAACGGCAGAGCACATTTGCGCGAGCCGCTCATCGGTAACGCGGGCTACCGTTCACCGATATGCAAACGCGGCCGATTCCGGCTACCGCTACGCTGTGCTGCGTACGTCCACCCCCGAAGAATGGAGGCACCATGTTGCTCGAGGGCAAGAAAGCAATCGTCACCGGAGGCACGCGCGGTATCGGCTATGCCATCGCCTGCCGTTTTATCGAGGAGGGTGCCGCCGTCACCGTCTTTGGCTCGCGCCAGGAGACTGCCGATGCAGCCGTTGAGAAGCTGACAGCCGTCTATCCCGACGCCAAGGTCTGGGGCCGTTCCTGCGACCTCACCTCGCTCGAGGCCGTGACCGAGGCCTTTACCCAGGCTGCAGCCGACATGGGCGGTCTCGATACGGTCGTCAACAACGCCGGCATCTCCCAGCGCTCGCCCCTTTTGGACTACACGGCCGAGGAGTTCGCAAAGGTCATGGACCTTAACGTCGTCGCTGTCTTTAATGGCCACCAGGCTGCCGCCAAGATCATGACCGAGGCCGGCCACGGCGGCACCATCACTACCACAAGCTCGATGGTCGCCAAGTACGGCCAGCCCTCTGGCGTCGGCTACCCCACGTCCAAGTTTGCCGTCAACGGAATGGTCCAGTCGCTCTCGCGCGAGCTCGCCCCCATGGGTATTCGCGTCAACGCCGTCGCCCCAGGCGTAACCAAGACCGATATGGTCGCCAACCTGCCCGAAGAGGTCATCAAGCCCATCATCGCCACCATTCCGCTGGGTCGCATGGGCGAGCCCGAGGATGTCGCCAACGCCTTTGTCTTCTTGGCAAGCGACATGTCCTCCTATGTCACGGGCGCCATCCTCCCCGTCGACGGAGCCGCCCGCTCCTAAAGGTCGCAAGCCACGACTCCTAGCCTCAACATTGCTCAACGCAAAAGGCGCGCTGCCTGCATCAACCGCAGGCAGCGCGCCTTCTTCTGTTTGAAGCGGAAGCCTGTCCCAGAATTTCGGATCAGAACGGGGCACGGTTTCCCCCAGGACCTCCTTGCGGAAACTGCGTCCCGTTTTGAACGCAGATTCTGGGAAGTGGTTTCCGCAACGGGTCTCTCGCGGAAAGCGCGTCCCACTCTGGACGCCCATTCCGGGACACCGTTTCCCAACGGCCCCTGTTTCGGAAACCACATCCCGTTTCGAGCCTTCAAAGCGTGACGCGATTCCCTTGAGAGACTATCGACTACTTACCGTCGTCGTCCTGGGCTTCATCGCGCGCGTAGAGCTCCAGCATGCGGCGGCGGTATTCGTGCACGGCGAGCTTGGCGCGCTCCAGGCGGCGGCGCTCACGCGGAGTCAGCTTGGACGGGTCGATCTCGTCGCCATAGGTCTTCTCGGCCAGCAAATGAGCGGCGTCCACGATACGGGCATCGATGTGCCCGCTTGCCGCCTCGGTCGAGAGGCGGTCGGCAATGGAATCAAGGGTAGGTATGCCGTCGAGCGAACGCCCATGTCCATGCGAGGTCAGCAGCTCGTGCTCGCGTGCGAGCAGGCTCGCCAAATCGTGATGGGCGCGCAAGATGTCAAGCGCATCGGATGGATGCTCGGCAACCTCTGCCACGGCAGCGACCGGTGCGGCGTCGACCACGCGGTAGAAGAGCTGCGCGAGCAGCGGCATCAAGAACACCGTGATGGCACCGGCGGCAACCATGACCGACGCAATATCTTGCGACAGCGCGCCCGCGTTGACGGCAACGCTCGTCACGGCAACGATGATCGGAAGCGCCGTGGTGCAGTACAGGGCCACGGTAATGCGACCATACGCCGACACATCGCGCGTCGCAGGACAAATGCCCATAGAGATGAGGATGGGCACGGCACGAATAATCAGCAACGCCACGATAAAGCCCGCGAGCAAGCCCGGACGCGACGCCACGGCCGTCAGGTCGATCTTTGCGCCCGATACGGTAAAGAACACCGGAATCAAAAAGCCGTAGGCCAGGCCGTCGAGCTTGGTCTCGAGCGTATGGTTGCCCTCGGGGATGATATAGCGCAGGACAAAGCCGGCGGCAAAAGAACCCAACACGATGTCGAGATCAAAGACGGCCGAGAACGCCACGAGCGTGACCAAGATGAGCACCGTCAGGCGCACGAAGGTCTGCGACGTGGTATCGGCGCGTTCCTCGACAAACGCAAAGAAGCGGCTGCCGACGCGCTTGGAGCGGCTTGGGACCACGGCCAGCAACACGCAGACCACCGCAAACAAGCCAAGGATTACAAGCGTCTGGATGCCGGTGCGGGCAGACAGCAGCACCGACATGGCGAGCACGGGGCCGAGCTCACCCCAGGTGCCATACGCAAGAATCGAGTCGCCCACGCGCGTGCCGGTGAGCGAGCGCTCACGCATGATGGGCACGAGCGTGCCGAGCGCCGTCGAAGTGAGGGCAAGCGTCACGGCGATACCGTCGAAATGGCTGACCGAGAACCACGGAGTAAAGCGCACGGCAAGCCAGGCGATACCAAACGTGACGACCCACGTCGCCAAGCCGTAGCGCCCCTCGACGCCCGTGATGCTCTTGGGGTCGATCTCAAAGCCGGCGAGCAGGAACAAAAAGGCCAGACCGAGCTCGGACACAAGCGAGACCTCGGCATCTACATGGATAATGTCGAGCATATGGGGTCCCAGCACCGCGCCGAACACGAGCAAAAAGACCGTTTCGGGAATGGGTTTTCCGGGAATCGCCGAGGCGATGAAGGGGCTTGCAAAGGCCACGAGCGCGATGATGGCGAGTGAAACGAATGCCATGTGATGCCTTTCTCTTGTTTGCGCTTCACTGTAGCACCCTCGCCGTCCTCAACGCGCCGCGAGCTGTCGTATCATAGTGAGGTTTACAAACATGTGGCTCAAGGCGACCGCAGGGCAGACCCCGCAAACCGACCGCTGCCGCATACCGTACCGTACGCCCAACCGATCAGGAAGGCAGGAACCAATGGTCTCTCGTATCTACGTGGAGAAGAAACCCGGGTTCGACGTCGAGGCTCAGCAGCTCAAGGGCGAGCTGACCGAGATTCTCGGCATCAAGGGCATCGAGGCCCTGAGGATTATCAACCGCTACGACGTCGAGGGCATCGACGAGGAGCTTTTCCGCTCCTGCGTGCCGACCGTCTTTAGCGAGCCCCAGGTCGATGTGACCTATGACGAGCTCCCCGCAAGCGATGGCGCCGTCTTTGCCGTCGAATTCCTGCCTGGCCAGTTTGACCAGCGCGCCGACTCCGCCAGCGAGTGCGTGCAGCTCATCAGCCAGGGCGAGCGCCCCGCCGTGCGCTCCGCCAAGGTCTATATGATCTCGGGCGCCCTGGACGAAGACGCCATTGAGGCCATCAAGCACTACGTGGTGAACCCCGTCGAGGCGCGCATCGCCTCGCTCGACCTGCCCGAGACGCTGTACATGGAGACCCCCGAGCCCCAGCCTGTCGAAGTGCTCGACGGCTTCCGTGAGCTCGACGAGGCCGGCCTTGCCGCCTTTATTTCCGAGCGCGGTCTTGCCATGGACGAGGCAGACATCGCCTTCTGCCAGCAGTACTTCCGCGATGAGGATCGCGACCCCACCATCACCGAGATCCGCGTGATCGACACCTACTGGTCCGATCACTGCCGTCACACCACCTTCGGCACCGTCCTGGACGACGTGACGATCGACGACGCCGTGGTGCAGCAGGCCTTCGACCGCTACATGGAGATGCGCCACGAGCTCGGTCGCGACGCCAAGCCCGTCTGCCTCATGGACATGGGCACCATCGGCGCCAAGTACCTTAAGAAGACCGGCGTCATGACCGATGTCGATGAGTCCGAGGAGATCAACGCCTGCACCGTCAAGGTGAAGGTCGATGTCGACGGCGAGGACCAGGACTGGCTGTTCCTGTTTAAGAACGAGACCCACAACCACCCGACCGAGATCGAGCCCTTCGGCGGTGCCGCCACCTGCGTGGGCGGCGCCATCCGCGACCCGCTCTCGGGCCGCAGCTACGTGTACCAGGCCATGCGTGTCACCGGCGCCGGCGACCCCACCGTCCCCGTGTCCGAGACGCTCGAGGGCAAGCTGCCGCAGCGCAAGCTCGTGACCACCGCTGCCGCCGGCTACTCCAGCTACGGCAACCAGATCGGCCTTGCCACCGGTCAGGTCAACGAGCTCTATCACCCCGGTTACGTGGCCAAGCGCATGGAGGTCGGCGCCGTCGTGGGCGCTACCCCGGCAAACCACGTTCGTCGCGAGTGCCCCGCCCCCACCGACAAGATCATCCTGCTGGGTGGCCGCACCGGCCGTGACGGCATCGGTGGCGCCACCGGCTCCTCCAAGACCCAGAACACCGAGTCCATCGAGACCTCGGGCGCCGAGGTCCAGAAGGGCAACGCCCCGGTCGAGCGCAAGCTGCAGCGTCTGTTCCGCCGCGGCGACGCCTGCCGTCTGATCAAGCGCTGCAACGACTTTGGCGCCGGCGGCGTCTCGGTCGCCGTGGGCGAGCTTGCCGACGGCCTGTATGTCGACCTGGACACCGTGACCAAAAAGTACGACGGCCTGGACGGCACCGAGCTCGCTATCTCCGAGTCCCAGGAGCGCATGGCCTGCGCCGTCGCCGACGGCGACGTCGAGGAGTTCATGGGCTACGCCGCCGAGGAGAACCTGGAGGCGACCGTTATCGCCGAGGTTACCGCCGAGCCGCGCATGCGCATGGCCTGGAACGGTGTCGCCATCGTCGACCTATCCCGCGAGTTCCTCAACTCCAACGGCGCGCCCAAGCACCAGGTCGCCCACGTGTGCGCCCGCAGCGTGTGGCAGCCCAGCTGGGCCGGCACCACACTTGTCGAGCGCATGACCTCGCTTGTCACCGACCTCAACGTCGCCTCCAACAAGGGCCTTTCCGAGCGCTTCGACTCCACCATCGGTGCCGCAACCGTGCTTATGCCTTTTGGCGGCAAGACGCAGCTCACCCCGAGCTCGGCCATGGTCGCCAAGTTCCCCGTGGACGGCGAGACCACCACGGCAAGCGCCATGGCATGGGGCTTCAACCCCTACCTGATGGAAGCCGACCAGTTTGCTGGCGCCTACCTGTCCGTGGTCGAGTCCATCGCCAAGCTCGTGGCTGCCGGCTTTGAGCACAAGCGCGCCTATCTCTCCTTCCAGGAGTACTTCGAGCGTCTGCGCACCGAGGCCGAGCGCTGGGGCAAGCCCACGGCAGCCGTCCTGGGCGCTCTCATGGCCCAAGTCGACCTGGGTGCCGGCGCCATCGGTGGCAAGGATTCCATGAGCGGCTCGTTTGAGGACGAGGCCGGCGAGCTCAACGTTCCGCCGACTCTGATCAGCTTCGCTGTGGCCGTAGGCCGCGCGGCGCGCGCCGTCTCCCCTGAGTTCAAGGGTCTGACGCACCGCGTCGTCCGCATCGCCCCCGCCACCTACGGCGAGGACTACCGCCCCGACGCCCAGCAGCTGCTCGCCGCGTTTGACGCCGTCGAGGCGCTCACTGCTACCGGCGACGCCCTGGCCGTCTCCACGCCCGGCTACGGCTGTGGCGCCGAGAGCCTCTTTAAGATGTGCGTCGGCAACCAGATCGGCATCGAGCTTGCCGAGGATGTGGACGTGGAGAGCCTCTTCACCCCGCTCTACGGCAGCTTTATCGTCGAGCTCGCCGAGGACGCCGAGCTGCCCGAGGTCGCCGACGGCGTTGTCGTCGAGCCCCTAGGTACCACCGTCGAGGGCTATGTCATCGACACCGGCTCCGAGGTCATCGAGCTCGCCGAGCTCCAGGAAGCCTGGGAAAGCGGCATCGAGGGCGTCTTTGCCTACCGCAGCGCCGGCGAGACCGCCGAGGTCGAGACCATCGACTTCCGCACCAAGGATATCCATGTGTACGGTGGCGCCAAGATCGCCCGCCCGCGCGTGGTCATCCCCGTTTTCCCCGGCAACAACTGCGAGTACGACAGCGCCCGCGCCTTCCGCGCTGCCGGCGCCGAGGCCGACACCTTCGTGATCAACAACCTCACGCCCGAGGCCGTCGCCGAGAGCACCCATGAGCTCGCCCGCCGCATCCGTGCAAGCCAGATCGTCATGATCCCCGGCGGCTTCTCGGGCGGTGACGAGCCCGACGGCTCCGCCAAGTTCATCACGGCGTTCTTCCGCGCTCCCGAGGTCACCGAGGCCGTCCGCGACCTGCTCAAGGCCCGCGATGGCCTGATGCTGGGCATCTGCAACGGCTTCCAGGCGCTGGTCAAGCTCGGTCTGGTGCCCTACGGTGATATCGTCGACGCCACGCCCGATGCGCCCACGCTGACGTTCAACACCATCGGCCGCCACCAGAGCCGCCTGGTGCGCACCCGCATCTCGTCCAACCTGTCCCCGTGGCTGTCGCAATGCAGCCTGGACGACCCCTACACCGTCGCCATCAGCCACGGCGAGGGCCGCTTTGTCGCCAACGACGAGGTGCTCGCCCAGCTCATCGCCAACGGCCAGGTCGCCACGCAGTACGTGGGCGAGGACGGCAAGCCCAGCATGGATCTTTCCGTCAACCCCAACGGCTCCGCACTGGCCATCGAGGGTATCACGAGCCCCGACGGCCGCGTCCTGGGCAAGATGGGCCACGCCGAGCGTCGCGGCGACAACCTGTACCGCAACGTGCCCGAGCATGTCCCCGGCGATAAGTTCATGCCCATCTTTGAGAGTGGCGTAGCCTACTTCGCCTAAACCTTTCCCATCGGGTACAATCCCTTCGGGTAATAACACCCGCCACCGGCGCATCCGGTGGCGGGTTCTTTTTTTTGTTTCGCGCATGTAGGAAGGACATCATGGAAAGCCGCAAGCCGTATCTCGCCACCCTGCCCGGACTCATCCTGGGCTGTCTTGTTTGCTGTGCACTCTGGGGATCGGCCTTTCCCTGCATCAAGATCGGCTACGCACTCTTTGGTATCCCGGCGCACGATAGCGCTTCGCAGCTGCTCTTTGCAGGTTTACGCTTTACGCTTGCCGGCGTCCTGGTTATCGTTGGGATGAGCGCGGCCCAACGCCGCCCCCTCGTACCGCAAGCGCGCGACATCAAGCCCATCTTTGTCTTGTCGCTCTTCCAGACTATCGGGCAGTACTTCTTTTTCTACCTGGGACTCTCGCGCGCCAGTGCCATGTCGAGCTCCATCATCGAGGCCAGCGCCAACTTCCTCGCAATCCTCTTTGCCGCCCTGGCATTTCGCACCGAGAAGCTCAATACGGCCAAGGTGCTTGGCTGCGTGTTGGGCTTTGCCGGCGTCGCGCTTGTCAACCTTTCGGGCGCAGATGGCACCTTTGGCTTCACGCTCGATGGCGAGGGCTTTATCCTAGCCTCCACTGTCGCGGGCGCTCTTTCGACCTGCCTGATCGGCATCTTCTCGCGCAAGCACGACGGTGTTTTGCTTGCCGGCTGGCAGTTTTTAGTCGGCGGCCTGGTCCTCACCGCCATCGGCTTTTTGATGGGCGGCACATTGTCCCCCACCGAAGTCGCCCCCGCCATCGCGCTCATCATCTACATGGCGCTTATCTCCGCCGTCGCGTACTCGCTGTGGTCCCGCCTGCTCGCCGTCAACCCCGTCAGCCGCGTGTCGGTCTTTGGCTTTATGAACCCGGTCTTTGGCGTGCTGTTGAGCGCACTGCTGCTCGGCGAGGGCGCTGGCACGAGCCCCGTTACCGTCATCGTTGCCCTGTTGTTGGTCTGCGGCGGCATCATCATCGTCAACAAACCCAAAAAAGCCTAGCGAGCTCACCTTTTTAGGGAGGGCGTTTGCACACTTTAGCTTAATGGAATACATCGATGAGCTGAGGGCCGCCACGCACGCAAGCGTGCGACCCTTTTCCTAGCGTATCTGGATGCCGGCTTTCTTTTTCTCGGCCTTGACGCGGTAGAGCTCCGCATCGGCAGCGCGAAGTAAGTCTTGCCAGGTATCAACACTATCGCCGACCCGCGCGCAACCGATGGACATCCGCAATGCATACGGCACCTCGGCATGCGCGAGCTCGTCGTTGATTGTCGCGCACAGATGCATGATATCCTGTTCCGCCGCTGCCTTTTGGAGCACCACGAACTCATCGCCACCATAACGCGCGATAAAGCCACCAGACGCCGAGCAGACCTCTTTGAGCGCAGCGGATATTACCTGAAGAGCATGGTCGCCCTCCACATGTCCATAGCGATCGTTAATCTGCTTAAAGCCGTCAGCGTCCATCATAAGCAGATATACATCTTCGGCCTGATCCACATTTGAAAAGAGCGACAGCATATAGGTCTCAAAACGGTTGCGGTTGTTGAGTCCAGTCAACGGGTCAGTCGAGATCAGTTGCTCCTGGCAGATGATATAGAGCAGCAACATGCTAATCATTATGCCGACACAAAGGCCAGGCACCGAGTATACGATCTGAAAGGTACCGCCCACCAGAGCGGGAACCGCAAAAAAGGCGAGGGTGCGATAAATGGCCTTCTTTTGCAGGCTTTCGACTTTTCGAGCCTGAATAAAGGCATGCAAGGACGTATATATGACGTAGCAGTAGCTAACGATAGGCTGAATCATATAAAGCGCTCCGCGACGATATACGCCCCGCGCATCGATATAGAACATAGCGTGCGTCCAGTAGCTGGTAAATGCCAGAACGACCACCAATGCGGTTGGCAACGTTAAAAGTACCACCCTATAGGGCGTGGTCAGGAGCCGTGAGCCCTGCATCGTCTCGGAATAGAAAAACCAAATGAGGCACGCGATGGCGAACAGCGAAAACGAAACCGCGTTGGAAATCCAGTTGGCCGTGATGCCTACAGGAGTGCTCACGCCGTCCGAGAGCGTCCAGATCATATCGAAGAAAATGTAGGCAGCAGACGTGTAGCCCAGCATGCTAAACAAAAGCTGCTGGGTGCTCGAGAACAGGGAGCGACGGCTTCGTACGGCAAGTCCGATAAGAATAATCATGCATAGCAGGAATATCTCGATCTTGAGTGCCTTTACCACTAGACGCCCTCCCTTCAATATCCAAGTGGCCAGAATCGCCCAATTCGAATCTGGGCAACAAACACCCCCTACTCCGCAGGGGTAAGGGGAATAATAGCAGAGCGACCGAACGTCACTGCAAGACAGCTCTCGTTCGGGCGCTCAAACGGCGCGAGTTGCACGCCGGAATCATTGATGGGTATCGATTGCTACTCGCCATCGATGTCGGTCGCGACAGCCTCTTCGATGGCCTCGACACCGGCAGGCGACAGGTCTTCCTTGCTCTGGCAGAACTTCTTATCGACCCAGCCGGTCAGAATCGGGGCCATGATTGCCGTGATGATGACGGCAGTGGCGATCTGCGCATACGCGGTGGGCGCAAGCTCGGCATAGCGCGGAGCGACCTCGGCGAGGGCGACCGGCGTGGTCATGGCCGTGCCGGCAATGGTGGAACATGCCACAGCCGCCTTACCATTGCCGCCACACAGGCGCTCGAAGGCAAAGGTAATGGGACCGACGATAAAGAGCGTGATGAGGCCCAGCAGGATGCCCGAAATGCCACCGGCGATGAAGCTCGAAAGGCTCATGGACGCACCGAGCTGAAAACCAATTACAGCGATCGCGGGATTGGCGCCGGGAACCAGCAGGTTCTTGATAAACGGGAACAAGTTGCCCAGGACCATGCCGATAACAAGCGGCAGGATGGATCCGATGATGGTGCCGACGGGGATGTTGGCGAGACCCGAAACACCAAGGATGATCATCGTGACGGCGGGGCCGGCCGTAAAGAACAGGATACCGACAGCGCCCTGCTCGGACTCATCGCCGAACTCGCCCATGATGCCCGTATAGAGCGCCATGTTGCAAAACGTAATGCCGCCGATGATGGAAACCGAGCTCAGGCCTAAAAAGTTATCGTTAAAGAAGTACGCGACGCCCAGACCCAGCGCGGCTGCCACTACAAGCTTAGGAATCAGCACGACGATGCCGGTCTTGATGGCGCCCGGCGTGGACTTAAAGCTGATGCCGGCGCCCACAAACAGCAGGATCGCGGCGACGATGGTATTGGAGCCACCGCGGCAGGCAGCCGTAAAGAAGCCGCCGATCTCAAAAACCTGCGGGCAGAAGGTGTTGAGCAAAAGACCGACGATCATGGGATAGATCATGATGTCGCCCGGGATGCGCGGGACCTTGAATTTCTTTTGCTCGTTGGCGGTTGCTTCCTGTGCCATGAAACCCCCATTTCCGCTGACGGGGTACAAAAGCCCACGTCACGCTTTGCTACAGTAAAGTTTGACCATGGTACCAGAAGAAGCAGACCGGCTCGGTGAGAAATTCGATTCGTTGGGTCAGGCAACGACATGGCAGAATCATCGCCCGGCAGTAACCGAGTTCACCTACAATTGCCACCGGATCGAAAGACACAACTTTTTAGGAAGTCATTATGACAGCTATCGATCGA
>URVZ01000016.1 GCA_900551365.1 uncultured Collinsella sp. | reverse complement strand
TCAAGGGCGACAATACCGTGGCCGATGACTGCAATATGAACGTCAACGGTCATTGAGCGCACCACACAAGACCGTCAACGGCGTCTTCGCGCCAAACGCTGACAATATGCTGTGCGAGCAGCCGATCGACGAATGGCGGGCCATCGACGTTATCGAGATCAACGGTGCCACGACCACCTTCAAGGCGGGCGATAAGCCGGTCTTTACGGCGAATGTTCCGACGGGCTCCAACTCCCTTCCTCAGTGTGAGTTCTGGACGGGCAGCGATGGCAGCGAAGTGAACTCTCAGAAGTTCTGGGATCAGAACATCACGAACCACATCGATGCCTTTAAGCCTGGCGTGACCTATCGCTACGGCATCTACCTTAAGTCGGCGCGCGGCTTCTACTTTACGCCCAACACCAAGCTGGTGATCAACGGCCAGGAGTGCGGCTACCAGGTCGCGGATAGCGTATCCGATGAGGACAGCGGCTGGATTTACACCCTGTGGCTCAACACCGATCTGACCTTTACGCTTGAAGCCACGCCGACTCCCGATCCGCAGCCTACGCCGGATCCCAAGCCGACACCGCAGCCTGAGGTTAAGCCCGAGACCAAGCCCGAAGTGAAGCCCGAGACCAAACCCGCGGCCAAGTCGCCCACGACAACCGCCACGACCAAGACGGTTGAGAAAACCACGCAGGCCAAGAAGAGCGATGCTGTCCTGGCTACCACGGGGGATACCACCGCGATGACGGTCGCCGCCCTAGGCATCGCCGGCGCAACCGTCGCCGCCGCCGGCCTCGCCGCGACAAAGCGCCGCAAACGTTAGAGCTGGGTGACGGCTCTCGTTCTCGGCCTCAGCAAAATCTCAATCTGTAACACCAAACTGCCCAAAACGCCTCTAGATGTTACAGATTGAGATGAACCGAATGGCCGCCAATCTAATGTCTCGATCTGTAACACCAAGCGGGGAATTTGACCTCTAACTGTTACAGATTGAGACAAAGCGGGGGCGGCTGGCACAATATCTCGATCTGCAACAACTACAAGGCTCAACGGGCTCCAGGTGTTACAGATTGAGACAAAACGAGCAAGCAAGTCCCAAACCACCACAAAAGTGCCTGTCCCCTTTGTGGTGGTTTGGGCGGCCGGCATAGAAAAAGTCCCCGCCGGGCGTGTGCTCGACGGGGACTTTGCCGTTTGATGGCTAGCGCTGTAGGTGATTACTCGCCCAGCAAGCTCTTGGTGATCGAAGCGGCGGCCTTCTTGCCGGCGCCCATCGCCAGAATGACCGTAGCGGCACCGGTGACGATGTCGCCGCCGGCCCAGATGCGGGGATCGGTGGTCTGGCCGGTCTCCTCGTCGGCGACGATGTAGCCCCACTTGTTGAGCTCCATCTTGCCGCCGATCTTCTTTGCGAAGGGGTTGGCGTTTGTGCCGATAGCCGAGATCGCGACGTCGCAGGGGATCTCCTCGATGGCGCCCTCGATGGGCACCGGGCGACGGCGGCCGGACTCGTCGGGCTCGCCGAGCTCCATCTTCTGGACCTTGACGGCGCACACGGAGCCGTCCTCGCCAGCGACAAACTCGAGCGGGGAGACGAGCGGCAGAACCTCGACGCCCTCGGCCTTAGCATGGTGCAGCTCGGCGCGACGGCAGGGCATCTCGTCCTCGGTACGACGGTAGGCGATGATGGCGTGCTCGGCGCCCAGACGCTTGGCGGTACGGACGGCGTCCATAGCCACGTTGCCGCCACCAAAGACAACGACGTTCTTGCCGTGCTTGGTGGGGGTGTCGTACTCGGGGAACTTGTTGGCCTTCATCAGGTTCACGCGGGTGAGGTACTCGTTCGCGAAGAAGACGTTGGGCAGGTTCTCGCCGGGGACGTTGAGGAACTTGGGCAGGCCAGCGCCGGTCGCCACGTAGATGGCGTCGAAGCCCTGCTCGAACAGCTCCTCGGCCGTGGCCATGTTGCCCACGACGGAGTTGTACTCAAACTTGACACCCATGTCCTCCAGGCCGTCAATCTCGCGCTTGACGACTGCCTTGGGCAGACGGAACTCGGGGATGCCGTAGACCAGCACGCCGCCGCCGGTAAAGAAGGCCTCAAAGACGGTAACGTCAAAGCCGTTGCGGGCGAGCTCGCCGGCGCAGGTGATGCCGGACGGGCCGGAGCCGACGACGGCGACCTTCTTGCCGTTCTTGGGAGCCATCTTGGGCGTGGAAGCGAGCTCGGGGCGATCACCCAGGAAGCGCTCGAGCTGGCCGATGGCCACGGGCTCGGACTTCTTACCACGGATGCACTTGCCCTCGCACTGGTTCTCCTGCGGGCAGACGCGGCCGCAGATGGCGGGAAGCATGGAGTCCTCGCGGATGGTATCGAGAGCGCCGCCGAAGTCCTTCTCGCGGATCTGCTCGATAAAGCGGGGGATGTTGATGTTGACGGGGCAGCCCTCAACACAGAACGGCTTCTTGCAGTTGAGGCAGCGCTCGGCCTCGGCCAGCGCCATCTCCTCGGTGAAGCCCTTGTCGACGGGGCGGAAGTCGCAGGCGCGCTCGGCAGCCGGCTCCTCGTTATCGGGGGTGCGGGGCGACTTCATATCGGCAACGAAACGACCGTTAACTAGTGGCATGCGCAGCTCTTTTCCTCATAGGCCTTGAGGGACTCGCCCTCTTCGGAACGGTAAGCGGCCTGGCGGGCACGAAGGTCATCCCAGTCGACCAGGGTGGCATCGAAGTCGGGGCCGTCGACGCAAGCGAACTTGGTCACGCCGCCCACCTCGACGCGGCAGCAGCCGCACATGCCGGTGCCGTCAACCATGATGGGGTTGAGCGACGCGGTGATGGGGGTGTCGTACTTCTGGGCGGTGAGGGTCGAGAACTTCATCATCGGAACGGGGCCGACGCAGAAGACCTGGCTCACGGCCTTGTCCTGCAGCAGGCGCTCCAGCGGAGCGGTGACAACGCCCTGCTCGCCGTAGGAACCGTCGTCAGTGGTGATGTGGATGTGGTCCTCGTCGAGGAGCTCGCGGAACTGGTCCTCCATGAGCAGGAGGTCCTTGGTGCGGGCGCCCATGATGGCGTGCACCTCGTGGCCGGTCTCGACCAGGTGCTTGGCGACCGGGAAGGCAATTGCCAGGCCGACGCCGCCGCCAATGACGGCGCAGGGGCCCTCGGCCATCTCGGTGGGAACGCCCAGCGGGCCCACGACGTCGCGCAGCGACTCGCCAGCCTCGTAGGTGGACAGCATCTCGGTGGTCTTGCCGATCACCATGAAGATGAACTCGACCCAGCCCTCGTCACCGTTCCAGCCAGCTAAGGTAAACGGGACACGCTCGCCCGTCTCGTTGGCGCGAACCATGAGGAACTGTCCAGCGTGCGCATGCTTGGCGATTGCGGGCGCCTCGATGCGGAACTTGAACACCTTCTCCGAGAACTGCGTCTTCTCCAGGATCTTATACATAGAACCCCTCTCTTGTTAGGGCTGCCGAACCGTGCCTCCACGGAAATGGACGGTAGCCCGAGTAAAACCGTACGCGCACAGGCGTTGTGCAGACATACGGTGCAAATTATACCCTCATGGCAATGTCGCTTACGTGTATCTTTGGCAGGCGGGAAAAGTGACCTGCCAAAAAGGGACAGGTTTATTTTGGTCGGTTTTATCAGGCAAAACGGCAAAGGGGGCCGGCCTCGCGCTTCGTTGAGGCCGGCCCCCTTTGGGGCGTTATGCATGTATGGTGGCAGCATGTTTATTGCGATGTATCGACTGCGGCGTTTCCGCAGATAAAAGCTGCCAAAATAAACCTGTCCCTAAATGGTAGGTTTTAGTGCTTCCCGTTGGCGGAAGCGGCGCCGTTTACGTGATCGCGGGCGTAGATTACGCCGTGGACGATGGCCAGACCGGCGGCATCTGCGGCGCGGGCGCAGGTGTCCTGGAAATCCTCGGCTTCGCGGGCGCGCAGCTGCTTGAGCACGTAGTCTGCCACGGCCATCTTGCCGGGAGGGTTGCCGATGCCGGTGCGGATACGGCTAAAGTCGCGGCTGCCCATCTTGTCGATGATGGAGCGCAGGCCGTTGTGGCCGGCGTGGCCACCGCCCACCTTAACACGTACGTCGCCGGCGGGAATGTCGAGCTCGTCGTGAATCACGAGCAGTTCCTCGGCCTTGATTTTGTACTCGCGGCAGAGCTTGGAGATGGGGCCACCCGAGGTATTCATGTACGACTGCGGCTTGACCAGCACGATCTGGCGCTTGCCGCCCTCTTCCTCGGCATCGTTGATATTGATGAGCGCGACCTCGGCGCCTGCTTGGTTTTTCCAGTACGTGACGCCGGCCTGACGGGCCAGCTCGTCGATCGCCTTAAAACCGGCGTTGTGGCGGGTCTCGGCATACTCATCGCCAGGGTTGCCAAGTCCGGCAACCATGCGAATCTTAAGCGGCTGTGCAGCTGCCATGTTCATCCTTTCGTTGATTTGTCGCCTGCTATGGTGAGCGACCCTGTTGCCGCTGTCAAATGGAGGGCAATTGAGGTTATTTGAGGGCGTTTGGACGGCCGTCGAAATCGAGGTGGACAGTTAGTTCAGATACGTATAAGTTCTGAGGACTCGAAGTGCTCAATTCAATGCCGATACGTTGTTTTGGAGCTTTAGTTAGTCCATATGACGCTGTTTTGAAGTCTACCCTGCCTTCAAATCGGGCGAATGGTATAGAGATAACTGCAAAACAGCCTAATTCAATGTGTCCATTTATACGTATTTGAACTAACTGTCCAGCCCTGCTCGACGGTGCACGGGTGATTCGCCGTTTAGACCGGCGCAAGGCCGATTCCGGCCCGCAGGGCGTTGAGCCAAGCGGCCTGACGCTTGCGATAGCCCTTGATACGGTATCGGAATCGGACTCCCGCGAGTCGATGCATCGTTTGGGCGAAGGCTTCGAGTGCAACAAGGTCTTTCATTTGGTCGCGATTGATAACCAGGACGTGGATGCCCATTGCCTTGAGGCCATTATTTCGATTGCCATCGTGGATGCGAGCGTTTTGAAGCTCATGCCCAATTCCGTTGTATTCGTTGTCGACTCCGGCGGCCGGGCAATATAGGTCGCAGATGGCGTAAGGGATGCCGGAGGACATGTTGACCGCAAGAGTGTCGAAGTCGATTCGATAGTTGAGTAGCAGGCCTCCCATGGGCAGGCTGCAACATCCGAATCCGCCAAAGCGCATGGGCGCTCCGAGAACGGCAAACATTAGGGATTCGGCTGGGGATGCAGATCCGGGTCGGGCGAGATTGACTGCCGTGCGAAACGAGGTATATGAGCTACTTTTGGCGAAGCGTGCGACCGCCTCGAGCTCTTCGATAGTTGTGGCGGGCTCGCATTTGTAGTGTGCCTGTTCGTAGCGGGTCTCGTTCTGTTGTTCGGTCGCCGACTGGTCGCCCAGGCAATCAAGATCGCTCGTCGCTGCGCAGTCATCGCCCTTGGGCCAGATGGCGTCATAGGCAATGGGGTATGTTGCCCCGGGGGGAAGGGAGTAGGTTCCGAGCAGTTCCATGAGTAGCATCAAGGTTTTGGCGACTGATTCATTCTTGGAACAAAGCATGGCTGTCATGGCAGGAGACGTAGCGTAGATGTCGGCCTCGACGTGCATAATTGCACCTTCAGGAAGCGGAGCGGAGAGAATATGCTGAAGAAGTCGCTTGTCGGGGCGCCTGTTGTCTTCGTTTGAAACGAGAAGATCGAGCAGTTCGGAATCATCTTCATTCCAGGCGTCGAGTATCGAAAGTGCGCCAAAGTCTATCGCGTCATTGTTGGGAATGCAGCCAGCCAAGGCCTGTGCTTGCTGTTCGCTATCAACGGAGTCCCAGGGTAGGGCAGAGTACGCCCGTCGTGCGCGACGAATTGCGCGGAGGGCGGAGAAATGTGAAATCACGGTCATCATAGCTATAACGTACTAAGTTGGCGGCAGAATGCGACCGCCATACCGTTCTTTTCGCTCAGCGGGGCGCTGCGCGCCATGAACGGCTGGGTGTTATGAAATCGGTGGAATCGGTTGAGGGGATTGCAGGAAATTGAGCTCTGCCGCGAAGGTTGACGATAGCTACTGGACAGTTAGTTCAGATACGTATAAGACGGCGGGCGTTCGAGGCGTTTCTAAGGGCTTTCGAGGGCGATTTGAGGGTAAATATGCGGCGGTCGTACTCGAAAGCGATGAGCTTTGGGCAGTATGGCGTTCGCCGGGGAGCTCAGAAGGCTCAGAACGGCCTTTGGAGCTTTAAAAAAATACGTATCTGAACTAATTGTCCAGGGAAGGTTGTCGAGGGGTAGAAAAAGGGTCGGAAGCGAGCTTCCGACCCTTTAAAAACACCAAAGATGATGAGATGCACGCTGGATTACAGCGCGAAGTCGCCGCCGACGAGCGTGGAGACGGGCTCCTCGTGGTAAACGGCGGAGATGGCCTGAGCGAACTCCTCGGCGACCGAGATGGTCTTGATCTTGCCGCCGACCTCGACGGGAATGGCGTCGGTGACGAGGCACTCGACGATCGGGGCGTCGTTCAGACGCTCGATGGCCGGACCGGAGAAGATGCCGTGGGTGGCGCAGACGTAGATATCGCCAGCGCCCATAGCCTTGAGCTCCTTGACGTTGGCGCACAGGGTGCCAGCGGTGTCGATCATGTCGTCGTTGATGATGCAGGTCTTGCCCTTGATGTCACCGATGATGCCCATGACCTCGGCGGCGTTGTGGCGCGGACGGCCCTTGTGGGCGATGGCCAGGTCGCAGCCGAGCATGTCGGACAGCTTCTTGGCGGCCTTGGCGCGGCCCACATCGGGGGAGACGACAACCAGGTTGTCGGTGTCGAAGTGCATGTCGTTGTAGTACTGGCCAAACAGCGGCAGCGCGGACAGGTGGTTAACCGGGATATCGAAGAAGCCCTGAATCTGGCCCTGGTGCAGGTCGAGGGTGATGATGCGGTTGACGCCGGCGCGCTCGAGCAGGTTGGCGACGAGGCGGGCGGTGATGGGCTCGCGCGGGCCGGCCTTGCGGTCCTGGCGGGCATAGCCGTAGTGGGTGATAACGGCGGTGATGGAGCGGGCGGATGCGCGCTTGGCAGCGTCGGTGGCGATGAGCAGCTCCATGAGCATGTCGTTGACGTTGCCGCCGGCCACGGACTGAATCAGGAAGACGTCGGCGCCGCGGACGGTCTCGTCGTAGCGGGCGTAAATCTCACCGTTGGCGAACTGCTTTAGCGTAAGGCCCGAAAGCTCGACCCCAAGGAACTCAGCGATCTTCTGAGCGAGGGGACGGTTGGAGGAACCGGAATACACGCGGATGGACTTGCGCATATTCTCCGACTTCTCGGGATCATTAATCGGCATTACCCTTCTCCTTTATATCGAATGCCATATAGATGCCTTGTTGCATTGTAACCGCGCGGCGGGGTTTATCGAGTCTTGATAACGTCTTTACCGTCAACGGACACGAACCGACCACTCATCCTGTCGCGCAGGTCACGATAGAAAAAAGGAGCCGCCCCCCATGGGAACAGCTCCTTAGATGCTTGGTAAAACGTTATACCTCGTCGTCCTCGTGCAGGCGGCGGCGATAATCGGCGGCCCAGCCCTCAATATTTACCTGACGGGCGCGGCCCAGACCGAGTGCGTCTGCCGGGACCGGCTCAGTGATGACGGAGCCGGCGGCCACGAGCGCGCCGTCGCCAATCTGGGCGGGCGCGACCATCATGGTATCGGAACCGATGAAGGCATCCTTGCCGATGACGGTTTTGTGCTTGTGTACGCCGTCGTAGTTGCAGGTGATGGAGCCGGCGCCCACGTTGACGCCGGAGCCCATGGTCGTGTCGCCGATGTAGGACAGGTGCGGCACCTTGGAGCCCTCGCCGATCGTGGACTTCTTGATCTCCACGTGCGTGCCGGCCTTGGAGCCGTCGAGCATGTGGGTACCCGGGCGCAGGTAGGCGCGCGGGCCGCAGTCGACGCCGTTCTCGATGACGGCCTCGATGGCGATGGTCTCATCGATGATGCAGCCGCTGCCGACGGTGGTGTCGGTGAGGCGGCTGTTGGGGCCGAGCTGGCACTCCTCGCCCACGGTGACGTGGCCGATCAGGTGCGTCTGCGGCCACACGACGGTGTCGCGGCCGATGGTGGCGTCGGGGCCGATCCAGGCCTGCGTGGGGTCGATGAAGGTAACGCCCTCGGCCATCCAGTGCTCGTTGATGCGGTCGCGCGCGATGGCGGTGAGCTGCGCGAGCTGGATGCGGCTGTTGACGCCCAGGCCGTCGCGGTAGTCATCGCAGTGGAAGATGGAGACTGCCTGGCCGTGGCCCTTGAGGATCTCGAGCATGTCGGGCAGATAGTACTCGGACTGCGCGTTGTCGTTGCCGATCTCGTCAATGTGCGCGGCGAGCTGCGCGCCGTCGAAGGCGTAGCAGCCGGCGTTGCACTCGAGCAGCGTGGCGGCCTGCTCGGGTGTGCAGTCCTTCTGCTCGATGATGCGTTCGATCTGGCCGTCGGCACCCAGCTTGATGCGGCCGTAGCCGAAGGGGTCGGGCGGGGTCATGGTCATGACGGTGCAGGCGAGCTCGCCGGTGGCGACGGTCTGCGCGAACTTGGCGACGGTGTCGGCGGTGATGAGCGGCAGGTCGCCGTTGAGCACGACGACGGGGCCTTGCGTGATGCCGCAGGCCTCGAGCGCGACCTTCACGGCGTGACCGGTGCCCAGGCGCTCGGTCTGCTCAACGCACTCGACCTTGGTGGCGCTGTTGGCATAGGCGCCGTCGATGAGGGCGCGCATCTCGTCGGCGTGGCTGCCGATGACGACCACGACGCGGCTGCAGCCGGCCTTGATGGTGGCGTCGACGATCCACTGGACCATGGGCTTGCCCAGGATCTTGTGCGAAACCTTGCAGTGGTTCGACTTCATGCGGGTGCCCTCGCCGGCAGCGAGGATAATTGCGGTTGCGTCCATGTGATCTCCTGTTACGTTATAGAGACGTGTGTTTGGAAACGATACACGGCGCAATATGATACCGCAGGCATATGTTGAGCGCGTAGCGATTGGCTCATGGCGGCCGATGTCGGTGCCGACGGCGTGGCGTTTGCGCTGCTTGCGTGCGGCGTTGGCGGTGCTGCGGAGCTGTCGTTTGAGCGAGGGGACGGGGGTGCCCGTGGACAACATACAAGAGGAGTTTGGCGGCGAGCCCGTCGCGGCATTCTCGATGTCGCATCCGGCTGTGCCGGCCCTCTACATGGTGCTGACGCTGGGGCTCACCATGTTCTCGATGCAGCCGGTGCTGATTGCGCTGTCACTTGCGGGCGGGTTGGCGTATGGATTTGCGACGCGTGGGGCTGCCCGCACGCTGGGCGCACTTCGCTGGCAGCTGCCGGTGATTTTGATTATCGCGCTGGTCAATCCACTGTTTAGTGCCTCGGGCTCGACGGAGCTGTTCCGTATTGGCATGCGCGCGGTGTATCTGGAGAGCATGGTATACGGCCTGTGCATGGGCGGGCTGTTTGTGGCGAGCGTGCTGTGGTTTGAGGCCGCGGCGTCGATGCTCGAATACGACAAGGTGCTCGCGCTTTTGGGTAACGCCGCACCGGTGATCGCGCTCATGATCTCGATGTGCATGAGGCTTATCCCGCAGTTTTTGCGCCGCGGCCGTACGGTGCTGGCGGTGCAGGATGCGATTGATGTGCCGGGCCGCGCGCCCACCGATCCCGTGCGATCGCGCCTGCGGGCGTCGAGCGTGTTGATGGGCTGGGGCATGGAAGATTCGCTGGAGCGCGCGGACGCCATGCGCTCCCGTGGGTGGGGCGCCGCGACGCGTCGAACGACGTATGCGCGGTATCGGCTGGGGCGCGGCGATGTTGCCGCGCTGGTTGGACTTGCGCTGTTTGGCATGGCCACGACGGCAGTGGCGTGGACTGCGACGATGCAGTATTCGTTTTACCCGCAACTATCGGTGCCGGCGCCGTGGCTGGGCTATGTCGTGTACGCTGCCTGGATGATGCTGCCTTGCGCGTCGCACGCGATTGATGAGAAGAGGTTTGGCTGATGGCTCGGTTGGATAGGAGCTCGGCGGCGGGTGTGGTATATGGCTCGGCCGCGCCGGCGATTGAGGTGCGAGGCCTTAGTTTTGCCTATCCCGGGGCCGAGGCACCGGTGCTCGAGGGGCTTGATTGGCGTGTTTCCCAAGGTGCGTTTGCACTGCTTGTTGGCGGTACCGGTTCGGGCAAGTCGACGCTGCTGTCGCTGCTCAAACCCGAGATCGCTCCGGCGGGCGAGCGCACTGGCGAACTGCGCGTGCTGGGCGAGAACGTCGCCGACATGGATGTGCGGGCATCGGCGGAGCGCGTGGGCTATGTGTTCCAGGATCCCGAGAACCAGATCGTGTGCGAAACCGTGTGGCACGAGATGGCGTTTGGCCTGGAAAACTTGGGGCTAGCGCGTGATGAGATGCGCCGTCGCGTAGCTGAGACCAGCTATTTCTTTGGGCTGGAAGATTGGCTTCACCGCGATACTGACACGCTTTCGGGCGGTCGCAAACAGTTGCTGTCGTTGGCTGCCGTTCTGACGCTGCGCCCGCGCGTGCTGCTGCTCGACGAGCCCACGTCTCAGCTTGATCCGGTTGCGGAGAAGAATTTCCTGCACGCGCTGTTTCGTGTGAATCGCGAGCTGGGCTGCACGGTTGTTGTGGCGACGCATCAGCCGCGCCCAATGCTCGAATACGCGACGTGTGCGTACCGGATTGAGAACGGTCGCGTGCGCGAGGTGGCGGATATGGCTTCTTTGGGACGCCGAGAATCGCTGTTTTCCGATGACATGTTGGGGTGGGGTGCCATCCGATGTGCAAATAAAGGAGTATTCAGCAGGCGCGAGGACAATTTGGGCTCTCTGGAGCCGCCCGGGGACGTATCGAGCGCGAAAAAAAGTTCAGAATTGGACAAATCGTCCGAATTTGTGGCGCAAACGTCGCTCGAGAACGGCTCGGAAGCCTTCCCGCGCACGGATGGAAGCAGAATACTCCAAAAAATGCACGGCGGGTCGGCTACCATCCTGTCGGAAGGCTGGTTTCGCTACGATCGAGCGTCCGGCTGGGTGCTGCGCGGGCTCGATGCGTCGTTTTCGACTGGCGCGGTGCATGCGGTTGTGGGCGGTAACGGCTGCGGCAAGTCGACGATGCTTTCGGTGCTGGCCAAGACTGCCAAGCTGCAGCGTGGTCGTATGGTGCGCGGGGCGGCCTCGGCTGCGCTGCTGCCGCAGAACCCCAAGGCCCTGCTGGTTGCCGAGACGGTGCGCGACGAGCTGATGGAATGGGCCTCGACCTGCGGATATGACGAGAACTTGGCGCGGGAGCGTGCGGCGCAACTGGGATTGGACGGCCTGGAGACGCGCCACCCTTACGACCTCTCGGGCGGACAGCGCCAGCTGCTTGCCCTGGCAAAGCTGCTGCTGATCGGCCCCGAACTGCTATTGCTCGATGAGCCCACCAAGGGTCTAGACCTGTTCAGCCGCCGCATCATCGCCCGCGCCCTGCGTGACCATGCGAAGGCTGGCGGCACCGTCATCATGGCTACGCACGATTTGGACTTTGCCGAGCAGGTAGCCGACGACGTCGCCATGATGTTTGACGGCGAGATTGCCTGCATGGAGCCCCCGGCCGACTTCTTTGCCGACAACGTGTTCTATAGGGCGTGATGGGATGACGGACTGTCGTTTCTCGCGTTTACTCACAAAACTGGAGATCCCGCTGTTGTTGGCGGTGCCGGCGGTGATGGCAGCGGCGTTGCAGGCGGGCGTTGAGCAGGCGGCGTTGGCCATGCTGGTTGTGGTGGCGCTGGTGCTTGCACTGTTCTTTGCGGGTTACGAGGCATCTCGTCCGGGTTTGCGCCAGATTATGCCCACGCTGGTGCTGGCGGCGCTGGCGGCGGCGGGGCGCATCCTGTTTGGGCCCATTCCCGACTTTAAACCGGTGAGCGCTATCGCCATTATCGCGGGGGCGACGCTTGGCCGTCGCAATGGTTTTATGGTTGGCGCGCTGGCGGCGCTGACCAGCAATTTCTTTTTTGGACAGGGCATGTGGACGCCGTGGCAGATGTATGCCTGGGGCCTGGTTGGCTATGTTGGCGGTGCGCTGGCGCATGCCGGTGCGTTTGACCGTGCGGATGGAACCGTGCGCATGCCGGCGCTGTTGGCGTATGGCTTTGCCTCGGGTTTGCTGTACGGCGTGGTGATCAACGCGTATGACATCATTGGATTTGTACAGCCGCTTACTTGGGCGGGTGCCGTGGCGCGTCTTGTCACGGCAGTGCCGTTTGATATCACACACGGCCTCGCGACCTGCGTGTTCTTGGCTGCCTTGTACAAGCCTTGGTGCCGTCGCATTAACCGTGTCGTCGTGAAATACGGGCTGTAAGGCATTTCGCGTTCCCTCACGAACTTGCGGTGGAATGGTTCTCGTTTTTGGCTATTTGCTGCCCAAACAGGAACTATTCCACCGCACCTTATAGGGGGAGAGGGGTCACATGATCTGTTTTCCTCTGTCCCCTAGAGGAATTACTTGGGGCTAGAGCTCTAGCGTGAGGGTGACGGGGCAGTGGTCGCTGCCAAAGATGTCGCCGCGGATGCCGGTGTCGCGAACGTTGGCGGCGATCGAATCGCTTACCAGGAAGTAATCGATGCGCCAGCCGGCGTTGTTCTTGCGGGCATTAAAGCGATAGCTCCACCAGCTGTAGACGCCCTCGACGTCGGGGTTTGCCGCGCGCCAGGTATCGGTAAAGCCGGCGTTGAGCAGCTCGGTAAACTTGCCGCGTTCCTCGTCCGAAAAGCCTGCGTTGCCGCGGTTGGACTTGGGGTTCTTAAGGTCGATCTCCTCATGCGCCACGTTAAAGTCGCCGCAGGTTACGACGGGTTTGCCGGTCTCGCGCTCGAGCGCGTTCAAAAAGCCGCGGTAGGCATCGTCCCAGGCCATACGCACGTCGATGCGCGCGAGCTCATTTTGTGCGTTGGGCGTGTAGACATCCACAAACCAGAATTTGTCGAACTCGAGCGCGCAGACGCGGCCCTCGGTTGCGGCTTGGGCGACGAGCACGGCCGCCTCGCCTTCGCCGGCGTAGGGCAGCAGCGCATCGGCGCGCAGTACGCGCAGCGGCTCCTGGCGGCTAAAGACCGCGGTGCCCGAATAGCCTTTACGCTCGGCGTAGCTCCAGGTTTGGTGATAGCCGGGCAGGTCAATATCGACCTGGCCCTCCTGCAGCTTGGTCTCTTGCAGCGCCAAGATATCGACGTCGAGTTCTTGCGCGATCTGGATAAAGCTCGGGTCCTTTTTGAGCACGGCGCGCAGGCCGTTGACGTTCCACGAGGCGAAAGTGTAAGTCTGAGGCATGGTGTCCTTTCGACGGGGTTGGCAGGCTTAAGATTAGCGCAACAGGGGCGGGGTGGGATCCGCGCATGCTGACTTAAAGGCCGCATGCTGGGACGTCGCTCAACGCTGCCCGACTAACAAGGACGGAGGACTCATATGACGCAGGCAATATCGGACCCCAGGCAGGCCTCCGCCGCGCTGGCGGATCTGTTTGACACCCACAAGCGCGTGGTCTTCTTTGGCGGCGCTGGTGTTTCTACGGCAAGTGGCATTCCCGATTTCCGCAGCGTGGACGGCCTGTATCACCAGCAGTTTGCCTATCCGCCCGAGACCATGCTGTCGCATAGCTTTTACGAGGCGCATCCGGCGGAGTTCTTCGACTTTTACCGCACCAAGATGATCGCGCTTAACGCTAAACCCAACCGCTGCCACACCAAGCTGGCCGAGCTGGAGCGCGCCGGTAAGCTTGATGCCGTGGCGACGCAAAATATCGACGGCCTGCATCAGATGGCCGGATCACAGCGCGTGTTCGAGCTGCACGGATCGGTCCATCGCAACATTTGCCAGTCGTGCGGCACGGTCTATAGCGCCGAGTGGATTTGCTCGCGCGAGCACGAGGATGCCGCGGGCGTGCCTGCGTGCCCCGCGTGCGGTGGCCGCATCAAGCCCGATGTGGTGCTCTACGAAGAGCCGCTCGACGAGCATGTGTTGACCGGTGCCGTTGCCGCCATCGCCGCGGCCGATGCCCTCATTGTGGGCGGGACCTCGCTCGTGGTGTATCCGGCGGCGGGCCTTACGCGTTACTTTACCGGCGATACGCTGGCCATTTGCAATCTTGCTCCCACCGATCAGGATGCAAATGCCGACCTGCTGATTTCTTGCGACATCGCGGCCGCGTTTGCGTTCTAGCCCGCGCGCGCGGATACAATAGAAAGACTGAGTGCAAAGCGACCCCGCCGCCAGCTCCCCAAGCTCGGCGGCGTGGGCATTTTAGGAGGATGTTCATGGCGAACGACAGCAAGACATGGCGGTGCGGAAAGTACGAGCTCAGCTTTGACCGTCCGCGCATCATGGGCGTCCTCAACGTGACGCCCGATTCGTTTAGCGACGGCGGGGAGCACTTCGACCCCGATGCCGCCATCGAGTACGGCCTGGCGATGCTCGATGCCGGCGCCGACATCATCGACGTGGGCGGCGAGTCCACGCGCCCTGGTTTTACCCCGGTCAACCCCGATGAGGAAGCGCGCCGCGTGCTGCCCGTGGTGCGCGCGCTGGCCAAGGAGGGCGCCATCGTCTCGATCGACACGCGTCATGTAGCGGTTGCCAAGGCGGCCGTGCGCTGCGGCGCCTCGATCGTCAACGACGTGACCGGCTTCACCGATCCCAAGATGGTCGAGTTTGTTAAGACGAGCACCTGCGGCGTCATCGTGATGCATGCCGGCGAGGTCGCCGCGCCCGCCCGCACGCACGCAACGGTGCAGCTCGATACCTCGGCTGCGGCGTTTGTTGCCGAGAAGGCACGCGAAGCGGCCGCCGAGGCCGCGCGCGAGGCCGAGAAGCCGGCCCGTCGCCGTCGCGGCAAGTTGCTGGGCGAGCCCAAGGTTGAGGCCAAGCTTCCGGGCGGTGTGGTACAGCCCTCACTGCCGTTTGGCGAGCCGGAGCCCACGTCCGAGCCTGCAACCGAGCTGGGGCAGGAGACGCCGGCCGCCGAGCAGGCTGCTGCCGCCGAGACCGTCGCGCCCGCGCCCGAGGCCGCGCCCGCAGCCACCGAGGTCGCATCGGAGTCCAATGACCACCTGGCAGCCATGATGCGCCGCAGCGCCCGCCGCGAGGAAGCCTACGTGCCCACCTCGCAGCTCCGCCGCTTCACCCTGCCCGATTCGGCGCCCATCATGCGCCGCGTTATGGGCTTTCTGTCCGACCAGGCCCGCACGCTCATCCATGCCGGCGTGTCGCGCGACCGCATCTGCATCGATCCTGGCCCGGGCTTTGGTAAGTCGGCTAACGAGGATATCGTCATCCAGCGCGAGACTGCCAAGATGGCGTCACTGGGCTATCCGCTCATGTGCGCCGTGTCGCGCAAGCGCTTTGTGGGCGCCGTCTCGGGCGTGACCGAGGCCGCCGAGCGCGATGCCGCTACGTTTGGCGTGTGCCTGGGCGCCATCCAGGCCGGTGCCAACATCGTGCGCGTGCACGACGCCGCGGGTTTTGCGCAGTTCCTGAACGGTTACTGGGCGGTTGCCAAGCCGCAGCCGCGCCGCGCGTTTGTGGCAGTGGGCTCCAACTTGGGGCATCGCTGCGACAACATCCGCGCCGCACGCGAGATGATCGCCGAGATTCCACTCACCTGCGTGTCCAACTCCTCCAAGATCTACGAGAGCGAGCCTGCCTACGAGACGCGCCAGGACGCGTTTGCCAACGCCGTCATCGAGATCAAGACCGAGCTGGCGCCGTTGGTGCTGCTCGACGAGCTTATGAAGATCGAGGCTGAGCTGGGGCGCGACCGCTCCAAAAAGGCCAAGGCCAACGGCCCGCGCACCATCGATCTGGACCTGCTGTGGATGGACGGCGAGACCCACGGCGGCAAAAAGCTGCGCCTGCCGCATCCGCTGATCGGCGAACGCGACTTTGTGCTGGTGCCGCTCGAGGACCTGATGCACGACCCGGCGCGGTTCTTCCGCTACAACGGTGTCGAGGTCAAGGAGCCCGAGGACCGCGTGGGCCATATCGTGGGCGAATTGGGGCGTATGTAGATGATCGAGATGAATGCTGTTGCCGCCGGTACCGAGCTTGACGCCGCGCGTGACGCGGGCCGCGAGGGTGCGTCCGCGGGCTGGTGCGCATGGAGCACGGGCGATGCCTCGCTGACGTTTTCGCTGGTCGTGCGTCCGGATGTGAACATGCATGCCTTCCACGGCCTGCCGTTTGTGGCTGCGATGGGCATGATGGACGCGCTCGTGGGCACGGCTTCGACGCCGGGGTTGGGCCTTGCCGGTAAGGTGGGTATCCAGTGGCCGAGCGACATTGTGTGCGGCGCGCCCGCGTTTGAGACGTCGTTCGCGCGCGTCGCCGTCAACGGTGGTGCCGGTGCTGCGGGCATGTTCGGTGCCGTGACGGTGGATATTGAGCATTCGGTGTTGAGCGAGCTTGGTGTGGACGTAGCTGACGAAGCGCTGGTCGAAGAGTTGGCCGCCGCCGTGCTGACCCGTGTGGATGCCTGGGCGGCTGTTGCCAACACGCCGCAGGGCGCCGCAGGGCCGCTGGCTCCCGTGCTGGGCGAGTACTTCGACATGGTGCCGCTGCTGGGCCGCCAAGTTGCGGCGGTGTCGCCCAACGGTTTGCCGCTTGCGGTCGGTGTGTTTGCGGGCCTGGACATCTGGGGCCGCGCGACCATTAAGACCGATGCCGGCGAGCAGGAGTTTCCGCCCGAGGCCGTACGAATTCGCGGGCTGTAGCGCGGGGCGTTCGCGCCCAAAGATAGACATGACAACAAGACCCTCCTCGGCCTGTGCCGGGGAGGGTTTCGCCTATCTGGGGAATGGGTTGCCAGCGCCCTATTCCTCAAAACTGAAAAATTTTCGTTTTTGAGGAATAGGATTAAGGCAGCTCGGTCTTTCGCGAGGTATATTCGCTATAGAGCCTATTCCTCAAAACTGAAAATTTTTCAATTTTGAGGAATAGCGATAAAAGACCGCGAGGAGGCCCCAATGAAACTCATCAATAGAACGTCATATATGGACACGTTGACGAGCCTTATTGGCGTGCCGGACATCAAGGTCATCACGGGCATCCGTCGTAGCGGTAAATCAAAATTGCTCGAGGCCCTCCGCGATTACGTGGAGGCAAATCTGTCCAATTCGAATGTCATCCATATCAACTACAACCTCGATGAGTTCGAGAATCTGCTCGAGTATCACGCGCTGCTCGCCTATGTAAAAGAGCATCGAGTGTCCGGCAAACAAAACTTTCTGCTTATCGATGAAGTTCAGATGTGCGACGGTTTTGAGCGTGCGATCAACAGCCTCCACGCATCCGAGCAGTACGACATATTCATTACCGGATCGAATGCCTTTTTGCTGTCGAGCGATCTGTCGACGCTCTTTACGGGGCGTACGTTTGAGATCGAGGTTTTCCCATTCTCGTTTGAGGAGTATCGACTCTATGGCGACGAGGGCGAGGTCGACCGCGACTTCGATGAGTACGCGAGAACCGGCGGTATGTCCGGCTCCTACCCTTATCCACTGCAGGAGCAGCGTTATCAATATCTCTCCAATGTCTTCAAAACGCTCATCGTGAGAGATATCGTGCAGCGGCATAACGTGAGAAACGAATCGGCGCTGCTGCGCATTGCCGATTACATGATGGACAACGTATCCAACATAACGTCGGCACGTAACATTACGGATATTTTGAACGCGGATGGGCTAAAGATAACGAACAAGACGGTCGGCACGTACATGGGGTACCTGTGCGATGCGTTTGCCTTCTATAAAGTTCGTCGGTACGACATCCACGGCAAAAAATACCTTAAGAGCGGCGAGAAGTATTACCTGGCAGACCACGCGTTCAAATACGCGCTGCTCGGTACACGTGATATGGATTGGGGACGCGTATACGAGAACATGGTGGCAATCGAGCTGCTGCGCCGCGGATACGAGGTATACGTCGGCGTGCTCTATAAAAAGGAAATAGACTTTGTAGCAATCAAGCGAAGCGAGAAGCTCTACATTCAGGTGAGCGACGACATCAGCTCGGATAAGACATTTGAACGCGAGATTTCACCACTGCTGAGCATTGGCGACGCGTACCCCAAGATGATTCTCGCCCGCACGCATCACGAGGCCACGGACCGCAATGGGGTGCAGATCGTGGACCTGGCGAGGTGGCTGTGCGACGAGGCCTAGCAGAAAGCCCTATTCCTCAAAACTGAAAATCTTTCGATTTTGAGGAATAGGGCCGATGCGTTGCCTAGTTCGCCGCTCGCGCTCGTGCTCGACTTAAGCCCCTGTCCTATCCCAGCTCCTGCATGCGGCGGTAGATTTCGCAGATACCCTTGATGGTGAGCTGTCCGTCGACCACGTCGAAGGCATCGGTCGAATCGGCGACGATGCTGGCGAGACCGCCCGTGGCGATAACGGTGGCATCCTCGCGGCCCAGCTCGCGCTTCATGCGCGCGACCAGGCCCTCAGCCATGGCGGCGGCGCCCGTTACGGCGCCGACCTTGATGCACTCCTCGGTATCGCGGCCGATGGCGTGCTCGGGCGCCTCGAGCGGCACGCTGGCGAGCTTGGCGGCACGGGCGGCAAGCGCGTCCATGGAGATGCGAATGCCTGGCGCGATCGCTCCGCCAATGTAATAACCGTCCTCATCGATGACGTCGATATTGGTCGCGGTGCCAAAGTCCACCACGATTGCCGGCGCGCCGTAGAAAGTCTCGGCCGCAACGGCGTTGGCGACGCGATCGGCACCTACGGCCTGGGGGCGCGCCGCGCGCAGCTTGGTCACCGCGGCCGTCTGCGGCCCGATGACGATGGCGTCCGCGGCAATGCGGTCGGCCACGGCGTGCCACTCGCGCGAGAGCTGCGGCACCACGCCCGCAAAGGCGATTGCGTCGACCGCATCGAGCGAAAGGCCGTACATCTTAAAGAAACCCATCAGGCGCACGTGGATCTCGTCGGCGGTATAGGAGCGGTCGGTGGGCATACGCCACGACTGCACCAGCTCGTCTCCGTCAAACAGGCCCATGGCCGTCTGCGTGTTTCCCATATCGATAGCGAGCAGCATGTCTACTCCCAGTGTTGGCATAAAAGGACGCGCACCATTGTATACGCGCCGCCGACGGCGCTCGGCTGCGATTCGTTTACGGTGATAGGGGCTGAGGGGTTTTAAATATGAAGGAATTATGCTCTACGAGATTTTCCTTGCCGCTTACCGAACTCCCGCGTAATATTCTTTCTTGCGCACATGAAGCGCCCAGACATTGCGGGGTGGAGCAGTCTGGTAGCTCGCCGGGCTCATAACCCGGAGGTCGTAGGTTCAAATCCTGCCCCCGCGACCAAGAACTTGCAGCTCGTCGGCCTAGCCGGCGAGCTTTTTTGTTATTTCGGGACCGTGTTTTCGATCCAATTCTCGGCCTCTCAAACAAAATCTCGATCTGTAACATCTAGACCCGATTTGGGCGGCTGGGTGTTACAGATCGAGATATACCGGTGGGCTTGGTCGTGTTTGTCTAAATCTGTAACACGAGGGACGGTTTTTGCCGAGTAACCGTTACAGATTGAGATTTTCTAGCAGGCGGGTTTGGTTTGTCTCGATCTGTAACAGGTAGGGGTCAAAAGTGGGCCTAGCTGTTACAGATCTAGATTGTTGAGGATGGGCCGAGAGGAATGTCTCGATCTGTAACAGTAAGACCCGGTTTTGTCGCGTAACTGTTACAGATTGAGATAAACCGACGGGCCGCCCCGCCCATCCCCATCCACCTGCCGCTACCTGCTGTCCGCCGATTTCCGTTGCGCTGCTGTATTCCCATGCCATATCCTCTAGATAACTACGCGGCATCATCGCCGCCGCGCCTACAAGAGAGGAATGTCCATGACCACACCTGCATCCAAGCTGCTCCAGCCCATTACGGTTGGCCCCCTTGAGCTCAAGAACCGCATTATGTTTCCGCCGCTGACCACCGGCTACGAGGAGCGTGACGGTTCCATCGGCGAGCGCAGCCTGGCTTTTTACGAGCGCTTGGCCCGTGGCGGCGTGAGCTACATCGTCATCGGCGACGTCGCTCCCGTCATGACCGCAAGCCCCACGCCCAAGCTGGCAACCGACGCCCAGATCCCCACGTTTAAGGCGCTGGCCGACGCCGTCCACAAGCACGGCGCCAAGGTCGCGCTGCAGCTGTTCCACCCCGAGTACGATGTGCCCGGTGTCGGCCGCATGGTCATGGGATCCATGGCCGCCGCCAAGGCCGCGCAGGAGGCCAAGGCCGCCGGCGACGAGGAGACCTTTGCCGCCAAGATGGCCGAGTCCAACGAGATCCGCAACCAGGCCTACGCCAAGCTGCATCACGACATGCAGCACTTTGTGAACGAGGCGAGCGTAGAGCAGCTCACCCAGATCAAGGAGGCCATCGCTGCCTCGGCCGCTCGCGCACAGCAGGCCGGGATCGACGCTATCGAGGTCCACGGCGACCGCCTGGTGGGTTCGCTGTGCTCGGCCATCCTCAACCAGCGCACCGACGAGTACGGTGGTTCGTTCGAGAACCGCGTTCGCTACGCGCTGGAGGTCGTCGCCGCCATTAAGGAGGCCGCGCCGCAGCTGATGGTGGAGTACAAGCTCCCCGTGATCATGGAGAACCCCGACGGCACGCCGCGCGGCAAGGGTGGCCTGCAGCCCGACGAGGCCTGCGAGTTCGCCAAGCTGCTCGAGGGTGCGGGCATCGATATGATTCAGGTCGCACAGGCCAACCACACCGGCAACATGGGCGACACCATTCCGCCCATGGGTGCCATGCCCTACAACTGGACGCTGCCCGTGGCCGAGCGCGTCAAGGCCCTGGTCTCCGTGCCGGTGGCAACCGTGGGCCGCGTGGTTTCGGTCGAGGCCGGCGAGAAGATTCTGGAAGACGGCGCCGCCGACATCATCGCCTATGGCCGCTCGCTCATGTGCGACCCCGACATTGCGCTGAAGGCCGCCACGGGTGAGCCCATCCGCGAGTGCCTCAATTGCAACAAGGGCTGCGTCGATGCGATTCAAAACCGCAAGTACATCTCGTGCGTGCTCAATGCCGAGAACGGCGATGAGGCAACCATCGCCATTAAGCCGGGCGAGGGCGACAAGAAGATCGCCGTGGTGGGCGGCGGCATCGCCGGTCTGGAGGCCGCGCGCGTGGCGGCCAAGCGCGGCTACGACGTGACCGTCTACGAGGCGAGCGATCATCTGGGCGGCCAGATTGTGCTGGCGGCCGCGCCTCCGCGCAAGGACGAGATCATGCGCTCGGTCGAGTACTACGAGAAGATTCTGCCCGGCCTGGGCGTGAAGGTCGAGCTCAACCATGCCGCTACCGCTGAGGACCTCAACGCCGCCGACGCTGCGATTGTGGCCGTGGGCGCACACGACGTGGTCATCCCCGTTCCGGGTGCCTATTCGGAGAAGGTCGTCTCGAGCTGGGACGTGCTGGCCGGCAAGGTGGAGCTCAGCGGCCGCGTCGCCGTCATTGGCGGCGGCCTGGTGGGCACCGAGACTGCCGAGCACCTGCTGCAGCACGGCTGCGAGGTGGCGATCGTGGAGATGCTCGACAAGATTGCCGCGGGCGAGTCCGAGACCATTCTGCCGCTGATTATGAGCGACTTTGCAGAGCACAACGTGGAGCAGCATGTTAAGACCCGCCTGACCGCCATTACCGACGAGGGCGTGGAGGCTGTTCGCACCACCGAGGACGGCGCCGAGGAGCCGGTGAAGATCGCCTGCGATTACGTGGTGATGGCCGTGGGCTCCAAGGCCAACGCGTTTGACCTGGATGGCGTGACGGTGCCCGTGACCTGCGTGGGCGACTGCTCGGGTGAGCGCACCGCCGACATTGCGAGCGCCATTCGCACGGCGTATCACGCGGCCAACGAGCTGTAGTTGAACATCGCGGCCAGGCGGGGCGGTAGCACGGATCCGCCTCGCCCGGCTGTGTCCCGTCGGGTGTCAACCGGTGCGGGGCCTGCAAGCGCAGCAGGTCCCGCCCTTTTTGTTTTGCTCCGGTGGATGGCAATGCGCGGTAATCATGAGGAGTGAGGACGTCTACTGCCTTGCAGATCACTCAAAAATATTGGGGGAGGGGTTAATAACTATATCCTCTATACCAAAGGGCATAAAGAGATGCCAATTTTGTTGACAAGCGAATGACGATTAGCTGCGAGTCAGCTACCAGCGTAAATAATCGATAAAGAAATGTCGTAATTTGGTGCCAAATGCCCAGATAACGCCGCGTCTATTTTAATTAACTGCTTTGAGCAAACAGTAAAATGCTACTATCTAACTTGCACGTAAGAAAGCAGATTAACGGCTAAGGCTAAGAAGTGGCAGGTATGTCGGAAGCAACTAGGACTCGCACGCATGCGCCCGAGGTTAGGCAGCGCGCCGTCGAGATCCTCCAAGAGGGGGTCGGTCATCGCGCTCTCGCCGCGGAGCTTGGCATTCCCCAGGCCACGGCTCGTCAGTGGGCCCGCGCGTATGCCGTGGGCGGTGCCGACGCCGTTCTCAATGCCGGTTCGCATCATCACACCTATTCGTACGACGTAAAGCTCGCTGTGGTTAAGGACCGTCTGGAAAACGGCTTGACGGTTCGCGAGGCCATGATCAAGCACAAGATTCCCAGCGAGTCTTCGGTCAAGGCTTGGTGCCGTCAGTACCGCGAGAGCGGTGAGTCCGCACTGGTCGATAAGCCGCGCGGTCGCAAGCCGCGCGTTAAAAAGGCGGAATAGCAAACGGGATGGTGCGCCCACAGGGGCGCATTTTTCTTGCCGCCTCTCTGCTCCAAAGCGGACGTGCCCTTACTCCGTACGCCTAAAACTCCCCAATTGACCGAAAACCTGCCGCCGCTACTCCTCAATTGAGCTATAACGTTAAACAATTGCAGCGTTTTTGCATGGGGGAGTGATGGTATGACGCTACTGTATTTCCTTACCCTGTTTCCGCTGGTACCGGCGCTGGGTATGCTGCTCGTGCGCGGTGACCGCGCCCGCGATGCGGTGGGGCTCATAGGTTCCGGCATTATTATGGCGGTGACAGTTGTAGTCGCCGTCATGTTTTTTGGCACGGGTCCGCAGAGCTTTGAGGTCGCCCCCGGCACCTCGCACGTGCTCTCGATCATCAGCTCCGTCATCGATGTCATCCTGTGCGCCGTCATCCTGTACAACGCGTACAAATATAAGAGCGTGCTTACCACGGTGCTCGGCATAGTCCAGCTGGTGGGCTCGCTCGTCTTTGCGGCCATGACGCTGCCTGCGGCCGAAGCCGTCACGGCGACGCCGCTCTACCTGGACTACATGAGCGTGATCATGGTCCTCGCCGTCGGCATCGTCGGCAGCCTAATCTGCGTGTATGCCCTGGGCTACATGAAGGACTTCCAGGCCCACGACGAGCACGAGGCCGCGCTGCGCGGGCAGACCGCGCCCGACCGTCGCCCGCAGTTCCTGGCGCTTATGTTCCTGTTCCTCTCGGCCATGTTCGTCATCGTGACGAGCGACAACCTTGAGTGGCTGTTCTGCGGCTGGGAAATCACCACCGTGTGCTCGTTCCTTATGATTGGCTACACGCGCACGCCCGAGGCCATCAAAAACGCCTTCACCCAGATCATTCTCAACATGCTGGGCGGTATCGCGTTTTTGATCGGACTCATGTATCTGCACGTTAACGGCATGCCGCTGACCATCTCGGGCATGATCGAGCTTTCCGGCGCCGGAACCGCGCAATCCGCGCTGCTGGTGATGCCGGTCATCCTGCTGTCGCTCGCCGCACTCACCAAGGCCGCACAGATGCCGTTCCACACTTGGCTGTTGGGTGCCATGGTTGCCCCCACGCCCACGAGCGCCCTGCTGCACTCGTCCACCATGGTCAAGGCCGGCGTGTTCCTGATGGTCAAGCTCAGCCCGCTCTATGCCATCTATCCCGTGACTGGCTTTATGGTCACGAGTGTGGGTGCCATCACGTTTTTGCTCGCTGCCCTCATGGCCATCTCGCAGAGCAACGCCAAACGCGTGCTCGCGTACTCCACCATTTCCAACCTGGGCCTCATCAGTGCCTGCTTGGGTGTCGGCGCGCCCGAGGCCGTGTGGGCGGCCATCTTCCTGATCCTGTTCCACACGGTGGCCAAGTCGCTGCTGTTCCTGTGCGTGGGCACGGCCGAGCATCATATCGGCAGCCGCAATATCGAGGACATGGACGGTATGTTCAGCCGCATGCCGCACCTGACGCGGCTGATGATGCTGGGCATCATGGGCATGTTTGTGGCGCCGTTTGGCATGCTCGTGTCCAAGTGGGGCGCCCTGGTGGCGTTTGCGCAGACCGGCAACGTGCTCATGATCATGGTGCTTGCCTTTGGCTCGGCCGCGACGTTTTACTTCTGGGGCAAGTGGCTTGCCAAGCTTTCGGGCGTCGACCCCACGGCTCAAAACGTTGAGGTCAATGTCCACAAGACCGAATGGATGGCCCTCAACACCATCGCCGCGCTCCTGATTCTGTGCTGCGTGGCCTTCCCGGTTATCTCGAGCGGCCTGGTGTCGCCTTACTTGGCCATGGTGTTTGGCCGCGTGCCGTACGTTATTGGCAAGGACGCCATGTATCTGATGGTGGTTATCGTGGCGTTTATCGCCGTGGTGCTGCTGACTTCATTCCGCGTGAGCAACAAACCGCACGTAAACGTATATCTTTCGGGTGTGGGAACCGACAATTACCGCCATTTCCGCGGCTCGATGGGACACGAGGTGAAGGCCGAAAAGCGAAATTGGTACTCGGAGGACGCCCTTGGCGAGAAGCGTATTGGCCCCGCGGGTAGCGTGGTGTGCTGCAGCATTATCTTGTTTGCGCTGCTGTGCTGCGCGTGGATTGGGCCCGAGCGGCTTGCCATGAGCGCGCCCTCGGTGCTGCGCGGCAAGTATTTTGAAGGTTCGGGCGTCGTGGGCATCTTTATTGGTACCGTGGCGTTTGCCTTGCTGGCGCCGCTTGTGGGCGGCCTGATCGACGGCGTTGACCGCAAGCTGTCCGCCCGCATGCAGGGCCGCGTGGGCCCGCGCCTGCTGCAGCCCTTCTACGACGTTGCCAAGCTGCTGCGCAAGGCCCCTGCCAGCGTAAACACCATGGACGATACCTACATGGCGTGCGCGCTCATCTTCACCGTCGTGGGCGGCGGCATCTTTGTGTCGGGCTCCAACACGCTGCTGTGCGCTTTTATGGTTACCCTCGCTGCAATCTTTGTGGTGCTGGCGTCCGCCTCGACGCAAAGCCCGTTTGCCCAGGTCGGCGCCGACCGCGAGCTGCTACAGGTCATGAGTTACGAGCCCGCCGTTTTGCTGATGAGCGTGGGCCTGTACCTTGCTACCGATAGCTTCGACTCCATCGCCGTAACCGGGCAGTCGGCGCCCATCATCGCGTACAGTGCGCCCATTTTCTTGGCGCTGCTTGCGGTACTCACCATCAAGCTACGCAAGTCGCCGTTCGACCTTTCGTACTCGCATCACGCGCATCAGGAGATTGTCCAGGGCGTCGCCACCGAGATGAGCGGCGGCACGCTGGCCAAGATGACCCTTATGCACTGGTGCGAGACCGTGCTGTTTTTGATGTGGGTGGGCATGTTCTTTGTTTGGGACAACCCGGTGAGCTGGGTGGTCGCCCTGGTCGTGATGGCTGCGACGTATTTTGTCGAGGTGCTGATCGACAACACCTTCGCACGCAGCACCTGGCGCAGCTGCTTTAAGCTCGGCTGGGGCGTGGCGCTGGTGTTTGGCCTGCTCAACCTTATGCCCATCCTCGTCGACGTGTTTATTTAGGAGGCGGCATCCATGGATCATAAAATGTCGCGCTCGCCGTGGGTTATTCATTACGACGGCTCGAGCTGCAACGGATGCGATATCGAGGTGCTGGCCTCGCTCACGCCACTGTTCGATGCGGAGCGCTTTGGCGTGGTCAACACCGGCAACCCTAAGCATGCGGATATCTTTTTGGTGACGGGGTCGGTCAATGCCCAGAACCTGCCCGTCGTGCGCCAGATCTACAACCAGATGCTCGAGCCCAAGTGCGTGGTGGCCTGCGGCATCTGCGCGTGTTCGGGCGGCGTGTTCCGCGATGCCTATAACGTGATCGGCGGCGTGGACCGCGCAATTCCCGTGGACGTGTACGCGCCCGGGTGCGCCATTCGCCCCGAGACCGTGATCGATGCCATTGTGGAGGCGTGCGGCATCCTGGACCAGAAGGAGGCCGTGATGCGCGCCGGCGGCAATCCGCTCAGCGTGGGCGGTGCCGCAACCTGGGACGGTGGCGTTGAGCTGGGCGAGGATGGGTTTGTGGCTGCTGCGGAGGCCGGCGACGCGACCGCCGCTGCAAAGGAGGCCGAGTAATGCAAAAGGCTATCTATACCACCGTCGGGATCGACGGGCTCCTGCCGCATGTCCAGGCGCTTAAGGGCGTCGGCGCGCGCTTTGTGCAAATGCACGCTGAGCGCAACGTCGACGACGGCTCGTATCGCCTGGTCTATACGTTTATCAACGTTCGTGCTGCTCAGGGGCATATCGCGCAGGACGGCAGCTATGCGATTGAGAACCTGGTGGTTGAGGGCATCGACCAGTACCAGGAGATTCCGTCCATCAGCTCGTATTACCCCGCGGTGTTCCCGTTTGAAAATGAGGCCCACGACCTGTTTGGCCTTGCCATCACCGACATGCAGATCGACTTTAAGGGCTTTTTCTACCAGGTCTCGACTGCCGAGCCCATGAGCGTCATCACGCCCGAGGTGAAGACTGCGCGCGAGAAGGCCATGAGGGTCCGCGCCGCTGCCGAGGCCAAGGCGCGCAAGGCCGCGGCCGAGAAGGCCGCTGCGGCTGCGGCTGCTGCAGGGGAAGGCGCTGGCGATGCTGTGGGCGCTGCCGTCGCTCAGCCCGCTGCGGCTGCCGGCTCCGATGCTCAGCACGATGAGGTCGCTGCAAAGGCCGCGCTCAAGGCTGCCGAGATGGAGGCAAAGCTCGCCGCCATGGATCCCGAGAAAGCGGCCAAGGTCCGCGCGGCGCTTGCCGCCAAGGCCGCCCGCGACAAGCAGAAAAAGGAGGCGTAAGGTCCATGGCACATCGCTCCGTTATTCCGTTTGGCCCGCAGCACCCGGTGCTGCCCGAGCCGCTTCATCTGGACCTGGTGATCGAGGACGACCGCGTCATCGAGGCAATTCCGCAGATCGGCTTTGTGCACCGCGGACTCGAGAAGCTCACCGAAAAGCGTGATATGCACCAGTTTGGCTACATCGCCGAGCGCATCTGCGGCATCTGCGCCGTGGGCCACAGCTGCGGCTATGCCAGCGCCTGCGAGCGCATGCTCGACATCGAGGTGCCTGGCCGCGTGCAGTATATCCGCACCATTCTGCATGAGCTTTCGCGCATTCACTCGCATCTGCTGTGGCTGGGCCTGCTCGCCGACGCCTTTGGCTTCGAGGCGCTGTTCTATCGGTCATGGACCCTGCGCGAGCAGATACTCAAGATTTTTGAGAGCACTTGCGGCGGGCGCGTGATTCTGTCGATTAACGAGATCGGCGGCCTTAAGCACGATATCGAGGACTCCGAGCTGGCGGGCATTGTCCAGACGCTCGATGCCATGCGTCCTGACTACGAGGCCCTGGTGCATACGTTTTTGGACGACAACAGCTGCGGCGAGCGCCTGCATGGCGTGAGCGTGATTAGCAAGAAAGACGCGCTGGAGCTTTCGATGGTCGGTCCGTTTGGGCGCGCCTCGGGCGTGGATTACGACGTGCGCATGTTCGGTGACGGCGCCTATGCGGACTTGGCCGCGTTTGAGCCCATCGTTGCTACCGACGGCGACTGCTATGCCCGCTGCCAGGTTCGTTGCGCCGAGGTCACGCAGACCATGGACATCATCAAAGAGCTGGTGGGCAAGATCCCGCACGACGGTATCGGCGGGCGCACCAAGCTTACGCCGGCCGACGGCGCGCGCGGCGAGGTTGTAATTGAGCAGCCGCGTGGCGAGGCGTATTACTATGTGCGCGGCAACGGCACCAAGAATCTGGACCGTTTCCGCGTGCGCACGCCGACGTCGCAAAACCTGGCGGGTCTGACGCATGCGCTGCAGGGCGTGCTCCTTGCCAACGTGCCCA
>URVZ01000015.1 GCA_900551365.1 uncultured Collinsella sp. | reverse complement strand
CACACCACCATGGACACCGAGGACGACGTCTTTGAGCACAAGGTCAACACCATCACCTTGGCTCCCGGCGAGACGGATGTTCGCAGCTTTAGCGTTACCTTGCTCTAGAGGTTCCGCCGCTCGGTCGATGCTGCGCGTCGTCCAGAGCGACAAGTTGTCATTCAAAAGGCAAGACATAGACCTTCTGGTCATGCCTTGCCTTTTTCATGCCACTTGTTCGCTCTGGACGTCGCTCGCCGGCATTGCCAAAACATCGGCGTCCCCAATGGCTACCGTGTGTCTATTAATTTTTCGAGCTTGTGCTGCGCTGCTGGTCGCTGGCGTATATCCTGTTAAGTCGTCAGCATACGATTCAACAGGGAAGGCAGATTATGCATTCTCCCCAACAGTGCGATGCGCAGCGCCAGCCGGTATGCAGCCGTCGCATCTTTTTGGGTGGCGCTCTCGCGGCGAGCGCTTCCGTTGTCGCCGGCGCGCTCGCCGGCTGTCAGCGTCCGTCCACGCTCAAGGTGGTTCAGCCCACGACGGGCGGCGGTCGCGACGACCTGTCCGATTCCGTGATCGGCAAGGATAAGATCCGCATTGGCATGGAGGCGGCCTACGCCCCGTACAACTGGCAGGTTTCCGAAGCCAGTGAGTACACCATCCCCATCGACAACGTGCAGGGCGCCTATGCCGATGGCTACGACGTGCAGATCGCCAAGATCGTCTGCAAGGCCCTCGGTGGCGAGCCCGTTGCCGTCAAGCAGAGTTTCTCGGGCCTTATCGATTCGCTCAACAACGGCCAGATCGACCTCATCATCGCCGGTATGAGCGCCACGCCCGAGCGCGAGGAGTCGGTCGGCTTTTCCGACCCGTACTTCATTGGCTACTTTGGCCTGTTCGTAAAAGAGGGTTCCCCCTACCAAAACGCCACCAAGCTCAGCGACTTTAGCGGTGCCACGGTACTCGGCCAAAAGGACACCATGCTCGATACCGTCATCGACGAGATCCCGGGCGTCGTCCACAAGAACCCGGTCGATTCGGTCCCCACGGTGTTCTCGAATCTGCTGCAGGGCACGTGCGACGCCGTGACCTACAACACCGAGAACGAGAAGGGCTATATGGCCCAAAACCCGGGTATCGTGCCGATTCAATTTGCCGAGGGCGAGGGTTTCAAGCAGGAGGTCACGGCAAACGTCGGCTGCCGCAAGGGCTCGGACAAACTGCTTAAGCTCATCGACAAGACACTCAAGGGCATTAGCCAAGAGGAGCGCGACCAAATGTGGGACGCGTGCCTCGACCGTCAGCCGGCATAGGGAGGCAGCATGAAAACCATCAATCGCCTGGCCTCCTTTATCAAGGCAGACCACCGTTATGTATACCTGGGCACGAGCGTTATCGCGGCGCTCGGCCTGGCGTTTAGCCAGCGCAACCCCACGCCGTTGAGCTTCTTGGCGCCTACGGGCGTGTTCCAAGACTGCCTTTGGGCGATTCTTTGGGCCTGGCTCGTCGTGTCGGCGGCGGCGCTGGTCACCAAGCTCATGCACTGGAACGACTATCGCGAAAAGTCGCCGTTCGCATCCGAGCGCTGCCGTCGTGGCGCACGCCTGGGCAGCTACGTCGTGGTCGCCATCGCGGCGATCTTTTTCGTGGACCGTTGCGTCATGTCGTTTATCGATCTGGTGCAGGTGAGCATTGTCTCGGACTCCAACCCCAGCGACTTTTTGTCGAGCCTGGTCTACATGACCTACAAGAGCGGCGACTTCTTCATCCGTGGCATCGAGATCACCATCGCGCTTGCCACCTTCGGCACCGTTATCGCATTCTTCCTGGCGCTGCTCTTTGTGTTCCTGCGTATTCAGACCTTCGACCGCGTAGACAACGACCTGGTGCGCTTCTTTAAGAGCATCGGCCGCGGCTTTGCGACCGTCTACTCCACCATCGTGCGCGGCACGCCCATGATGGTCCAGGGCCTGCTCATCTATTACGCGGGCTTCACCGTTTTGCGCGGCATGGGCTTCGAGACTGCCCAGGCCAACCAGATTTGGAGCACCTTCACCGCCGGCCTTGTCACCATCTCGCTCAACTCTACCGCCTACATGATGGAGGTCCTGCGCGGCGGCATCGAGTCGATCGACCCCGGCCAGGCCGAGGCGGCGCGCTCGCTGGGCTTGTCGCAGTGGCAGGCCATGCGCAAGGTCGTGTTCCCCCAGGGCATTAAAAACGCGATCCCGGCGCTCACCAACGAGCTCATCATCAACATCAAGGATTCGTCGGTGCTCTCGGTCATCGGCGTGTTCGACCTCATGTATGCCACCACCACCGTCGCCGGCGTGTACTACCGCCAGATGGAGGTCTACTGCGTGGCGCTCGTGGTCTATCTGATCCTGACGCTCGTGGCGAGCCGCCTGCTCGAGGCCTTTGGCAAAAAGCTCGGCGCCGAGGCTCCTGCCACGCTGCCCAGCTCTAACTAGGCTTAAGACGAGGAGAATCATCATGGCAGATACCGCCATTACCGGCGTTGCGGCCGCCGCACAGACCAATGAGCCGCTCATCCGCGTTGAGGGCCTGCGCAAGAGCTTTGGCTCGCTTGAGGTGCTTAAGGGCATCGACCTCGCTGTCAATCCCGGTGAGGTCGTCACCATCATCGGCGCCTCGGGCTCGGGCAAATCGACCTTCCTGCGCTGCCTCAACCTGCTCGAGACCCCGGACGCGGGCCACATCTGGTTCCACGGCCAGGACCTCACGGCCGAGCGCTGCAATATCAATAAACTGCGCGAGGACATCGGCATGGTGTTCCAGGGCTTTAACCTGTTCAACAACATGGATGTGCTCGACAACTGCACGCTCGCGCCCGTCACGCTCAAAAAGATGGGCAAAGATCAGGCCGAACAGGTCGCGATGGAGCATCTGGCGAGCGTGGGACTCGAAAAATTCGCCCATGCCGCGGTTGGTCGCCTGTCCGGTGGCCAAAAGCAGCGCGTTGCCATCGCCCGCGCCCTGTGCATGAACCCGCAGATCATGCTGTTTGACGAGCCGACCTCTGCGCTCGATCCCGAGATCGTGGGCGAGGTGCTCGACGTTATGCGCAAGCTCGCCGCCGACGGCATGACCATGGTCGTCGTTACCCACGAGATGGCCTTCGCGCGTACCGTGTCCGACCGCGTGGTCTTTATGGACCAGGGCGTGGTGCTCGAGGACGCCGCGCCGGCTGAGCTCTTTGGCAATCCTAAGCACCAGCGCACCCGCGAGTTCCTCTCGCGTTATCTCAACGACAAATAATGCAAGCGAACGTGGCAAAGGGACCGCCTCTTTGCCACGTTGTTTTTGGAGGAAGGCATGGCCGAGGTTTGGCGCTTCTTTGCGCACGAGGATGATTTTGCCGATATCGACGAGGTCGGCGCGTGCGAGCGCCTGGGCCGCGTGCTGTCGTTTCCGACGATTTCGAGCATGGATGCCCAGACGGTGGACTGGCAGGCGTTTGCCGACCTGCGCGCCTATATGCAGCAGGCCTGGCCGCGCGTGTTTGCGGCGGGCGAGGTCGAGCTCATCGACCATTCGCTGCTCGTGACGCTTGCCGGCATCGACCCCGCCCTCAAGCCGGTCATGCTCATGGGCCACATGGACGTGGTTCCCGTGGTGCCGGGCACCGAGACAGACTGGACGCACAATCCCTTTAGCGGGCACGTGGACGACACCTATATTTGGGGTCGCGGCGCCATCGATATGAAAGACCAGGTCGCAGGCATCCTGGAGGCCGTTGAGTATGCGCTGGCGCACGGCTGGCAACACGAACGAACCCTGCTGCTGGCCTTTGGCCAGGATGAGGAGACCACGCAGTGCGGCGCGGGTGCCATTGGCCGCGTGCTCGAGGAGCGCGGCGTTGAGCTTGAGTACCTGATTGACGAGGGCGACTATCGTATCGTTGAGGCTGCCGAGTACAGCGCAG
Organism: uncultured Collinsella sp.; assembly: GCA_900551365.1. Lineage (GTDB taxonomy): Bacteria > Actinomycetota > Coriobacteriia > Coriobacteriales > Coriobacteriaceae > Collinsella. The sequence goes on along the minus strand of URVZ01000015.1, from coordinate 28,631 downwards.
GTGCGGGTTGGCTTATGCATGCCGATCTTGCCGAGAAGGGCTATGCCGATATCGTGCTCAAGGCGAAGAGCGAAGGCGGGCACTCTTCCAACCCTTACGGTGGGACGTCGCTCGAAGTGCTCAGCCGCGCTATTGCCGCGATTTGCGATATCGAGTGGCCGGCGCGTGTGACCGATCTGCTTGCCGCGCAGCTCATCGAGCTGGGGCTTTATGCCGCAGACGAGATTGCTGCCAGCAAGGATGCCATCGTGCGCGACTGCCTCGCCAGCAAAAAGCTGTACCCGCTTGTGACCACCACCTGCGCGCCCACGCAAATCGAAGGCGGCAGTACCGGTGCCAACGTAATGCCGCAGGATATGTGGGCAAATATCAACTTCCGCATGCTCGAGGGTACGAGCGTGGCCGATGTCGTGGCCTGCTGCCGCGAGGCCGTTGCCGCCGCTGGGCTCGCTGGCCGAGTCGAGGTCGAGCTGGGCCCCGGCAGCTCCGAACCCTCGCCGTCCCCGCGCATCGGTGGTCCCGGCCTCGAGGCGGTTCGCTCCATCGCCGCCCGCTATTTCCGCGATCCAAAGGGGACGGAGGAAAACGGATCATCCGAGCCGTTGGCGATTGTCCCCTCGACCGTGATCGGCGCGACCGACGCTGCCAACTACCAGCGCATTTGCTCCGAATGCATTCGTTTTTCGGCGTTTGTGGTCGACGATGACGAGTGCGACCGCGGCGTCCACGGCACCAACGAGCGCATTACCCGCCGCGCCTACCTCCAGGGTGTTCGCTTCCTCATCGCCCTGCTCCGCACGCTCTAGAATGTGACAAAGGGACTGAGCCGATTTCATCGGTAATGAGACAAAAACTGTAATAGAAAAAGGCTAAGATATCTTAAGAGACATATGCTGGGGTTGGTATTCCTTGAACGACTGCGGGCATGTGCCAGACCGCCTCGGCCCCCGGGGAGCGCCCGGGCAGGTCGCCGTGTGACTGGGGAGGAAATTATGCAGGAGCTCAGAGAGATGACGTCTCGACTCGTGAATATTGCTACCGGGGGGGGGTGTCTAAGCAGGGAACTTCCTGGTGAACACCGGCCGCGCGAGCGGTGGTCCGTCATGTCTTGTGGCCGTCGTCGCGGGCTGCGCTCGGTCTCGCCATATGCGATTGTTCTGGCCCTCGCCATCGCGCTGACGGCGAGTTTCTTCCTGCCGCTTCGTGCCGAGGCGGCAATTTCGGACCACACGGTTCCGACGATTTCGCCTTCGGGGACAACAATCAACCTGTTTGATTACTGGGTGAATCCCGATGACCATCTGTCGGTTTCCGGCAGCGGCGGCGTCAACGCAGACCACAAGTTCCAGTTTAACGACGGCAAGGGTGATGGGCCGCTCAACCAATGGACGGGCGGCACGAGCCCGCGGCCCGGCATCGTCAACAACACGCTTTCAGACGGCTACCCGAAGCTTTCCGAAGCCTTGGGCGACGAGTCCCTCGACTACCTGTTCGATTCCTCTGCCCAGACCGGCAAGACGTCCCATTTTGGCGTGACGGGCCTCCTCAAGGTTCAGGGCGGCTACTACGTCTATGACAGCTCCGAAAACTACGCAGCCTACAACGCTGACAAGAATGCCTTCGACATCTATGACACCTGGGGCATTGGCAATTCGTCCCACCAGGGTCAGTTCTTCCCGTTCGACGCGGCAGACGAGGTGTTCAATGAGGAAAACGGCTGGCTCGTCCAAAACGGCATCACGGCAGACAACACCGGTAATTCGAGCTACAACGGCGGCAAGCCCGTCAACCACCACTTCGGCCTCTCAATGTCCACGCGATTCGTGCAGCCCAACGGCGGCCTGACGAACGATGACAAGCCCATGACCTTCGAGTTCGCCGGCGATGATGACGTCTGGGTGTTCATCGACGATGTCCTCGTGGGTGATATCGGCGGTATTCACGACCGGGCGAGTCTGAGCATCGACTTTCAAACGGGCGACATTAAGGTGAACGGCAATAACGACGGCACGCTGCTGAGCAAGTACCGGGCGGCAAATAAGGACACTACTTCGGGCTTTGCCGGCAACACCTTCAAAGACAGCACCAACCACACCCTCAAGTTCTTCTACCTGGAGCGCGGCGCCCTCTACTCCAACATGGGGCTCAAGTTCAACCTCGTGACGGTGCCCGAGTCCGACATCATCAAGTTCGACCAGGACGGCAAGTTCGTACAGGGCGCCGAGTTCAAGCTCTATAAGACCGACAAAGACTTCAAGACCGAGGGCAAGCTCCTCGGCTCTGGCACCACGGACGAGGCCGGCCACCTAACGCTCACGAACGACGATGACAACGGCGTCATCAACTTCGACGATCTCTACAACAAGAATCACGGTAACAAGTACTACCTCCTGAAGGAGACGCGCGTGCCGGAGGGATACCGCTCGAGTCTCACGGCGACAGGTGGCAGCATGCAGCTCGAGTACGTGCCCGCGAGCGCTGAGAACGGCGCGGGCGGCGTCATCATCAACCGCGGCGGTATGGATGCGGACAGCGTCGTGTGGAAGACTGGTGCGTTTGCCGGCGCGAAGGAGACCATCACCGCACCGGTGAACGTGTACAAGGCGAATGATGACCTGACGAAGTCCGACGAGACCGTCAACCTGGACTCCGGCATACTGTTCGCTGTGGTGCTCAAGCGCGATAAAAGCGCAGGCACGGGTATCAAAGATCAGAACAATTGGTACGCCGTGTCGGGCGACCCATCGACGGGAATGGGGTACACCCTCGCCGAGAAGCCGAGCAAGGCCGGCGCTATCGAGGCGGCGAAGAAGGACCTGTACGCCTTCACGCTCAACACGAGCGGCCAGTACCAGGTAGAGATTCAAAATCTGCCCGGCGACATCTCCAAGTACTACTACCTGCTGAGCGGTGATGCCCGCAAGGATGCCGAGTACACGGTGGCCATCTACCACACAATGGCGAGCTCGATCGGCGACGCGACGCCTGAGAACACCGTCCACGTGTACAGTGACGACATCGCAGACGGCACGAACTTCAAGCGACAGTTCGCCACGCGCCTGCTCGTCACGAACATCCAGAACCGCCTGTTCGTGCAAAAGACCGATACCGAGGGTAAGCCCGTTGACGGGGCGAAGTTCGCCCTGTACACCTCCAGACAGGTGACAACAGACGCGAACGGCAAGGTCGTGCTCAAGGGCGAGCAGACCCCCTACGACACCCTGACGACGGGGTCGGTCGGCAACCCGGTCCCGCTCGAAGGTGCGGGCATATTCCCGAATACAAGCGCCGGTAACAGGCCGCTCGTGAATGGAACTTACTTCCTAAAGGAGGTCTCGGCTCCCAAGGGCTTCCTGCTTAACGACACGCTCACCAAGGTGATTGTGGACGATTACGGCGTCCATGCCGATGCTGGTACGGACGATGACGGCGTTTCGACGTTCGTGGGCCCGGGCGCGCTCATGAAGAGTCTGGGCCAGTTTGGCGCAGAGGGCGACATCGACAACACGCTCACGTGGATCAAGGGCCAGCGCCAGACGTCCGACGGGACGCTCGACGGCAACGACAACCTTTCCTGGAACAATGACGCCAAGGGCGGCGAGGATGAGGTGCACCTCAAGTACGGCGCTAACGGACGCATGTACCAGTATGGGCCCACCGAGGAGGGCAAACCCTACCGCCTGGAGACCGAGACGGGCTGGATACGTATGGGTATCACCCAGGACGTGTCTGGTGACACTAATGCGAAGGGCGCCCGTGCCAATCTGGACGACATGAATTTGAACGCCCTGTTCACAGGTGCCACCTGCGTGCGCGTGGCGAACGAACGCGAGGCGAGCCTCGAGGTGACGAAGAAGGTTGCCCTGCCCGATGGCCTGGCGGGCAATAAGGACGCGGAGTTCACCTTCAAGTTCACCGTGCCCGAGGGGAAGACCTACAAGGCCGCAGTGTTCAAGAACGCTGGGGCCGGAAAGCAAGCCGGCGACGTGTTCGATTTGAAGAACGGCGACACCCATGCTATCAAGGCCGACGAGACGATTCGCGTGTACGGTCTTGGCGAGGGCGACGAGTACGCGGTGCGGGAGCTGACCGGCGCAGACAAGATGCCCGCGGGCTATAAGCTGACCGGCCGCAAGCAGGGTACCACGAATCTGACCGGCGCAGGCGATAGTATCACCGGTGAGATCGAGAAGCAAAAACCCGACGGCACGTTGGCCGAAGCCAACAAGCTGGTGTTCACAAACACCTACAAGGCGGAAGCTAGCGACGAACTGACCCCGCAGGTAACGAAGAAGGTCTCCGGTGTTGAGAGCACGGAGAAGGCGTTCTCGTTCACGCTGACCGCCACGGAAGAGACGCAGAAGCAGATCGATGATGATGACCTCAAAGTCTCGGATGCTCTGGCGGGCAATGAGCATGCCGAGTCCAAGGCCACGAGTGGCAAGATCATCAAGGACAAGGGCCAGACGGTCGACTTCTCCGGCATGAAGTTCAACAAGGCCGGTACGTACACGTTCACGCTCACCGAGGCGCACGACGCCGACGACGACGCGGCGGTGGACGGCGTGCAGAACTCCGGCTGGACGATGGACGCCTCGACCTATACCGTCACGGTGAGGGTCGAGGATAAGAACGCCAAGCTGACTGTCACAGGCGTGACGGTGGAGAAGAGCGGCGATGACAAGCGCGAGACGCTTGAGGTCAAGAACGGCAAGGTGAACCTCGCCACCTTCAACAACAGCTATGCTGCGAAGGGTTCCGTGACCCTGGCGGCGAAGAAGCAATTTACGGGCGGCACCCTTGAGAACCAGCAGTTCTCATTCCAGGTGAAGGAGGGCGATAAGGTTGTCGCCGAAGAAAAGAACGATGCCAATGGCGACATCACCTTCCCGGCCATTGATTACACCGAGGCTGGTGAGCACGACTACGCCATCAAGGAGGTCGAAGGCACCGACCCGACTATCGTTTACGACGGCAAGACGGTGAAAGTGCACGTTAGCGTCACCGATAACAAGAACGGCACGCTGAGCGCGACCGCCACCTACGACGGCAAGGCCGACGCTCCGACCTTCACCAACTCGAAGCCGACGGCCGACGCCACTATCGAGGCGACGAAGACCCTCAAGGGCAAGGACCTGACGGCTGGTGCGTTCACTTTCGGCCTATATCAAGGCGACACGTCCACGGGTAATCCCGTCAAGATCGTCCAGAACGACAAGGAGGGCAAGATCAATCTTGCCCTCACCGGTCTGACCATCGGCGAGTACGACTACAAACTCAAGGAGGAGAACGTCGGTGCCGATCCGACTATCACCTACGACACCAAGGCGGTGAAGGTTCACGTCTCGGTGAAGGCGGAGGGCGACAAGGCGAAGGCGACCGTCACCTATGACGGCAAGAACGATGCCCCGACCTTCACTAACAAGTACCAGCCCGCCGAGACCTCGGTGGCGCTCACGGCGAAGAAGGCCTATGTGAAGCCCGACAACACGCCGGCCACGCTCAAGGGCGGCGAGTTCACCTTCGACCTGTACGAGGGCGACCTGACGGCTGAGCAGCTGAAGGGCAAGCAACCCATCCGGAGCGCCAAGAACAGCGAGGACGGCACCGTCACCTTCCCGGCCATCGACTACACCAAGGCCGGCGAGTACAAATACACCGTCGCGGAACAGGAGGGCGACCTGTCCCACGTGACCTACGACGCTACGGTGCACCATGCCGTGGTGAAGGTCATGGACAATGCCGGCAAGCTGGACGCCGCTGTTACCTACGATGGTGACAAGGCCAATGCCCCCACCTTCACGAACACCTACACCGCAAAGGGATCCGTGGAGCTGACGGCGACCAAGATCGTTGCGGTCGCGCCGGGCTTCACGCACGACACCAAGCTGAAGGGCGGCGAATACACGTTCGAGCTGAAGGACGCCGACGGCAAGGTGCTCGGCACCACGACGAACAAGGCCGATGGCACGGTGAAGTTCACGCGCAAGTTCACGCTCTCCAACCTGGGCGGCGCTGCGAGCAAGGTCTTCACCTACACCATCGCGGAGAAGCCGGGCACGGAGCCGGGCATGGTCTACGACACCCATGCGCTCATCTACAAGGTGACGGTCGCGGACGATGGCACCGGCTCGCTGACGGCCACACCGCAGGTAACGAGTGGAGACAAGACCTTCACGAACACGTACCACCCGAAGGAGACCTCGGTAACGCTCAAGGCGACGAAGCGCTTCACGGGTGGCGAGCTCGCAGGGGGCGACTTCACGTTCCAGCTGCTCGACAAGGATGGCAACGTGATCCAGACCGTCCAGAATGACAAGGACGGCAAGGTCGCCTTCCAGGCAATCAGCTACGACACGCCGGGCGATCACGACTACACCATCAAGGAGGTTGCCGGCAACGACCCGACCGTCGTGTACGACACGAAGGACGTGAAGGTCCACATCAAGGTCTCCGATGAGAAGGGCGAGCTAAAGGCGACCGCCACCTACGACGGCGAGGCCGACGTTCCGACCTTCACCAACTCGAAGCCGACGACGGACGTTACCGTCGAGGCGACGAAGATCCTCACGGGCAAGGACCTGACGGCCGACGCGTTTACCTTCGGCCTGTACGACCAGGCCGGCAACGAGGTCGCCAAGGGCACCAACGACCGGGGCGGCAAGGTCGAGCTGGCCGTCAAGAACCTGAACCTGGGCGAGTACGACTACACGCTCAAGGAGGAGAAAGCCGGCCAGACCGTCGACGGCGTGGCCTACGACGCCAAGGAAGTCAAGGTCCACGTCAAGGTAGAGCAGAACCAGGGCGACAACAACAAGACGAAGGTGACCGTCACCTATGACGGTGCCGCTACGGCTTCCACCTTCAACAACACCTACGACGCAAAGGGTTCCGTAACCCTGACGGCGACCAAGACCATCAAGGTTGCGGATGGCTTCGACCACACGACGAAGCCCGCGGACGGCGAGTTTACCTTCGACCTGAAGGACGCTGCCGGCAACGTGCTCGACACCGCGAAGAACGATGCAAACGGCAAGGTCAGCTTCACGCGCGAGTTCCAGCTCTCCGACTTGGACGGCGCCGCGAGCAAGGACTTCACCTACACCATCGTGGAGCAGCCGGGCGCGGAGCCGGGCATGGTCTATGACAGCCATCCCCTCACCTATACGGTGACGGTCACGGACGGCGGGAACGGAGCACTGAATGCGAAGGCGATCGTGACGAGCGCATCCGGCTCGGATACCTTCACCAACACCTACCAGCCGGCCGCGACCGGCCTGGCCCTCGGTGCGCAGAAGAGCTATGTGAAGAAGGACGACAACACGCCGATCGTCCCCAAGTGCGGCGAGTTCACCTTCGATGTGTACGAGGGCAACCTGACGGCTGAGCAGCTTGCCGGGGCCAAGCCCGTCCGGACCGCGACCAACGGCGCGGACGGAAGTGTTAACTTCGACGCCTTCTCCTACGCGAAGCCGGGCACGCACGAGTACACCATCGTGGAGCGGAAGGGTGATCTGGCCTACGTGACCTACGACGCCGCGGTGCACCATGCCGTGGTGACGGTTGCGGACAATGCCGGCACGCTGCAGGCGAGCGTCGCCTACGACGGCACGAATGTCACGAAGCCCAGCTTCACCAACACCTATGAGGCACAGGCGACGGACTCCGGCGCGATCGCCCTCACCAAGAGCGTTGACGTGCACGACGGCAGCTATCAGCTAAAGGCGGGAGACTTCGCCTTCGAGCTGGTGGGGTCTGACGGCTCGGTGATCCAGACCCAGAAGAACGATGCGCACGGCAAGGTTGCCTTCGACAAGCTGACCTTCGACCATGCGGGTACCTTTACCTACACGGTCCGCGAGGTGCAGCCGACGGGGGACGCGCCGGGCGTGCCGGGCGTGACCTACACCGGCAAGACGTACACCCTGACCTACGTGGTGAAGGACAACAACGACGGCAAGCTGGTGGTAGAGAACTCCACGGTGAAGCCGAGCGAGGGCACCGAGAACGGCGTCACCCCCAACACCATGACGTTTGCGAACAGCTACCAGCCGGGCGCGACCTCCTACCAGATCTCCGGCACCAAGGTGCTTGAGAATACCGATTCGGCCACCATGCGGACGCCCGCCGATGGCGAGTTCACGTTCGCGCTGATTGACGTGGCCACCGGGCAGGAGATCGACCGGACCACGAACGTGGGTAACGCGTTTACCTTCAAGGCCATCTCGTACACTGCGACTGGTTCGCATGCGTACCAGGTGAAGGAGGTTGCGGGCCAAGATGGCACCATCACTTACAGCGATGCGGTGTTGGATGTGACGGTGAGCGTGACCGACGACGGCAGCGGCCAGCTGACCGCGACGGCGAACAAGACGGCTGCGGATCTGACCTTCACCAACATCTACACGCCGACGGCAACGACGGCGACGATTACCGGAACGAAGGCTCTGACCGGCCGCGACTTGGCCGAGGGTGAGTTCTCCTTCGACCTGAAGGACGCCGACGGTAACGTGGTGCAGACGGTGCAGAACGGCGCCGACGGCACGTTTGGCTTCGCGCCGCTGCAGCTGGACAAGGTGGGGACGTACGTCTACACCGTGTCCGAGCGGGCAGGGGCGACGGCGAACGGCGTCACCTACGACACGACGGTCTTTACCGCGACGGTGACGGTGACGGAGAATGCGGAGACGCACGCGCTGGAGGCGCAGGTTGCCTACAGCAAGGGCGGCAAGGCTGCGGATGCGGTGGCATTCAGCAACAGCTACGCGCCGGCCGCGACTGAGGTGAAGCTGGGGGCCTCCAAGGTGCTGAGCGGCAAGGACCTAAAGGAAGGGCAGTTCTCCTTCCAGCTGAAGGATGCCGATGGCAAAGTGCTGCAGACCGCCAAGAACGCGGCAGGCGGCACGGTGGGCTTCGAGGCGATCTCGTACGACAAGCCCGGGACATACACCTACAGCATCTCCGAGGTGGACGACGGTCAGAAGAACGTGACGTACGACGCGGCCGAGCACCAGGTAACGGTGACGGTGACGGACGACGGTGCGGGCCATCTGGTGGCGACGGTAACCTATGACGGCGCCGTGGCGCCGGTGTTCAAGAACACGTACACGCCGCCGACCACCCCGCCGGTCAACCCGCCGACGGAGCCGCCCACCAACTCACCGGTGTCGAAGGAGGAGAAGCCGGGTCTGCCGAACATGGGCGATACCAGCTTGTCGCCGATGGCCCTGGGTGGCATCGCGGGCGGCGCAGTGGTGCTGATCGCCACAGGTGTGATCCTGCGGCGCCGGAACCGGTAGCTGCGGCGGCCGAGAAGGGCTTTGATTGAGGGCGGGTGGTCGCAGGGCGCGGCCGCCCGCCCTTTTCGGTGAAAGGCTATGTTAGCCCGCCGTTTGCACGCGATTATGATTCTGCAGCTCCTAAGCGCGCCGCGCCCTCTAGAAGTCCGGAAAAGCTGCACGAAGCGGCTATCTTGACCCGGAAAAGCTGCAAATCTAGGCCAAATACACCCGGAAAAGCTGCAAAAGTTGGTAAAATCCATCCTGAAAAGCTGTAAACAGCAGGTGAAGGATGGTGCGTTGTGTGCTGAAGCGAAAGATGCTCGACACCCTCCGTTCGTGGCGGGCGGAAAAGGGCGCCGAATGCCTTCTCATCAAGGGCGCGCGACAGGTTGGCAAGTCGTACATAGTCGCCGAGTTCGGGCGGCAGGACTACGAAAGCTTCATCTCCATAGACTTCATTGGGTCCCCGGACCTTAAGCGGGTGTTCGATGGCCCAATCGATGCCGACTCGATCTACCGGCAGATATCGCTCGTCGTGCCCGGCGTGCGCTTTGTTCCAGGACGAACGCTTCTTTTCCTCGACGAGATTCAGGAGTGCCCGCGTGCTCGCGCTGCGCTTAAGTATCTCGCTCTCGACGGCAGGTGCGATGTCGTTGCGTCGGGCTCGCTTCTGGGCATTCGGTTCAAGGAGGAGGCTGCGCTCGCCTCCATTCCCGTTGGGTACGAGCGAGAGGTCGAAATGGGCCCCCTCGATTTCGAGGAGTACCTTTGGGCGCGCGGGTATGGGGAGGACGATATCGCCAATTTGCGGGAATACTATGAGTCGTTGATGCCCGTGCCCGTTGCGGTGAATCAGAAGATGATGCAGATGCTGCGCGAGTACCTCGCGGTCGGCGGTATGCCTGCGGTGGTGGACGCCTTTGCGCGGACGGGCAACTTCGCCGTTGCTTTCGACGAGCAAAGCAGGCTGCTCGCCTCGTATCTCGACGACGTGGCTCGATACGCGCAAGCCCCCGAGCGCGTGCGTGCGCGGGCGTGCTTTGAATCGTTGCCGCGCCAGCTCGCAAAGGAGAATACGAAGTTCCAGTATTCCGTGGTCGAGAACAGGGGAACGGCGCGCAAATTTGGCTCGTCCGTGGATTGGCTCGTGGGAGCAGGTATGGTGCGACGGTGCCAGTCGGTGAGCGCCGCCCAATTCCCTCTTGCCGCCTATGAAGACGGGACGAAGTTTCGCCTCTATGCTGTCGATACGGGCGTGCTCATGGCCATGTACGGCTTCGAAATGCTGGAGGCGGTGGTGAACAACAAGCTCGCGGGTCCCATGAAAGGCGGCCTCTACGAGAACCTGGTCGCCTGCATGCTTTCGGCGCGGGGTGTGGCTCTGCGTTATTGGCGGTCGCAGAAGGGCGATAGGGAAATAGAGTTTCTCGTCGACTCGCCCGACGCGAGCGTTGTGCCCATTGAGGTGAAGGCCTCGCGCGGATCTACGGTATCGCTCAACGACATGCTCGAGCGGCAGGACGTGAACCTTGGGTACAAGCTGATAGACGGTAACGTCGGCCGAGACGGCAAAAAGGTGACGCTTCCGCTATATATGGCCATGTTCTTGAAGTAGAGCCTTGCGTTGGCGGACTGACCCTTTGTCGCATTCCGTGCGGGTTATATGCAGGTATGCCTGCGCACGCTATCATGTATGGGTTAGACCGCAACTATGTACCTCATACGCGAAGGGATGCGCATGTATCTGAAGATCGACATGTTCTAGCCGGGCTTACCCCCGCAGTGGCGCCGCGCGCCCCATCAACTCTGCCGATTTTCACCTTCACGCACATAAAGGAGTCCCGCCATGCGCGACAAGCTCGAAAAGATCATCAAGGCCTACGAGGAGCTCGAGAAGAAGCTCTCCGACCCGGCCGTCGCCTCCGACATCAAGGAGTTCACGCGCCTCAACAAGGAGTACGCGCACCAGTCCGACCTCATCGCCGCCTCGCGCGAGTACATTGGCGCGCTCGATGACATCGAGGCCGCCAAGGAGATGCTCCGCGACACCACCGATGCGGACGAGAAGGAGATGCTCCAGATGGACATCTCCGAGAACGAGGAGAAGCTTCCCCAGCTCGAGGAAGACATCAAGTACATGCTCATCCCGAGCGACCCTAACGACGACAAGAACACCATCGTCGAGATCCGCTCCGCCGCCGGCGGCGACGAGGCCGCCATCTTTGCCGGCGATCTGTACAAGATGTATCAGCGTTTCTGCGAGTCGCGCGGCTGGAAGACCACCGTGCTCGACTCCAGCCCCAGCGAGGCTGGCGGCTTTAAGTCCATCGAATTCAAGGTCGAGGGCGACCGCGTCTACTCCGTCATGAAGTTCGAGTCCGGCGTGCACCGCGTCCAACGCGTCCCCAAGACCGAGTCCCAGGGCCGTATCCAGACCTCTACGGCAACCGTCGCCGTACTTCCCGAGGCCGAGGAGATCGACGTCCAGATCAACCAGTCCGACCTGCGCATCGACACCTACTGCGCTTCGGGCCCTGGCGGTCAGTGCGTTAACACCACCTACTCTGCCGTGCGCATCACCCACCTGCCCACCAACACCGTGGTGCAGTCGCAGGAGCAGCGCTCCCAGATTCAGAATCGCGAGGTCTGCATGCAGATGCTGCGCGCCCGTCTGTACGAGATGGAGCTCGAGAAGCAGCAGGCCGAGCTCGGCGCCGAGCGTCAGAGCCAGATCGGCCACGGCAACCGTTCCGAGAAGATTCGTACCTACAACCAGCCCCAGGATCGCGTGACCGATCACCGCATCGGCTTCAACTCCACCTACAACGGCGTGCTTCTGGGTGACCAGCTCGGCACCGTCATCGAGGCCCTCGCCGCCGCCGAGCGAGCCGAGAAGCTGGCACAGGCCGTTTAGGTTACGGCGTTCTACGAACGCCGTAACCGGCCGACGCTGCGCGCCACCCAGAACGACAATTTGTCATTCAAAAGGCAAGGCATGACCAGAAGGTCTATGCCTTGCCTTTTTCATGCCAACTTGTTCGTTCTGGGCGGCGCTCGCTGTCCGTCCTCTACCTACGGCGTTGTCTTGTTCCGGATGCGGCAGTTAGTGGTAGTCATTCTGATCCGTAGGGGACGGAGGAAAACGGATCATTTTGGTAAATTGCTATGTGGGTTTATTTAGGTTGACTTGGTAGTCTATGGGCCATTTACCTGCTTAAAGCGTCGGTCGATTACCAAAATAATGCTCAAAAAATCGTCCAAGAAGTCGCGAGCCATTTTTTGACGCGTCGTGCGTCAAGTGATTTGGCAAGTGTTTGGTTGGATATTGGTCAGTTTTGGGGCCACCTTGCCAAAAGCTTGACGGATGCAAATCTAGACGTCGACAAATGAGCACTTCGATTGCGCCGCGAGCAAAAATCTGGGCTGATTCTCGATAATCGCTTCCAATCGTCCCTTACCGCGTGCCACCCTCGCGTACAATCTGCTCCGACATTCACGCGCCGCCTGGCGCTCAAGAGGGGAGGACCCCATGGCAAACGAGATCTGGACCATCAAGCGTTGTCTCGAGTGGACCAAGGAGTACCTGGCCGAGCGCGGCGAGGAGCATCCCCGTCTTTCTGCCGAGTGGCTGCTGTGCGCGGCTACGGGCCTGGCGCGCATCGACTTGTATATGCGCATGGACGAGACGCTCGACGCGGCCCAGCTCGAGACCATGCATGCGGCTGTCGTCCGCCGCGCCAAGGGCGAACCGCTGCAGTACATCACGGGTAGCACGCAGTTCCGCATGATCAACGTAGCGTGCGCCCCCGGCGTGCTCATCCCGCGCCCCGAGACCGAGATGCTCGTCGAGGAAGTTCTGAACTATCTGGATGCCGAGGTGCTGAGCCCCGAGGCCGCCGCCCGTCAGCGCGTGGAGTTGCCCTGGAACGATGAAGTCGAGCAGGCCCGCAAGGCCGAGGCAGCACTGGCCGATGAACGCGCGACTGCCGAGCGCCGTGCCGCCAACCTCACGGCTGCCGACGAGGCGGCGCTGGGCAGCGACGTACTTGGCAGCCGCGCCTATGCCGAGGAGCTGGCCGATCGCGAGGCCGAGGAAGCCGCCGCGCGGGCAGCAGAAAGCGAAGCAGCAGAAGCCGAGGCCATGGAAGCCCCCGAGCCCGAGCTCGACGAATACGGCATTGCCATCGAAGGCGACGACCAGGAGACGACCTCCGCGCAGAACGCCGCCGAGGCCACCGAGCCCGCTCCCGCCGAGCCCCGCGTCGCCCGCGTCCTCGAGGTCGGCTGCGGCACGGGCTGTATCTCGCTCTCGCTTGCCTGGGAGCGCCGCGGCCACGTCACCTGCACCGCTACCGATATCGAGCCGCGCGCCATCGACCTGGCAACCAAAAACCGCGACGCCCTAGGTCTCACGGCAGACGAGGTCGCATTCAGCCTCACCAACCTGGTAAGCTCGATTCCCCGCGAAGAGTGGGGCACCTTCGACGTCCTCGTCTCCAATCCGCCCTACATCCCCACCGATGTCATGCGCTCGCTGCCGCACGAGGTCAAGGACTTTGAGCCCGACCTGGCGCTCGAGGGCGGTGCCGACGGCCTGGATATCTTCCGCCGCCTGCTCAACGCGGCCCCCTATATGTTGCGCGCCGGCGGCCTCTTTGCCTGCGAGCTCTACGAGGGCGCTCTCGACGCCGCCGCCGAGCTCTGCCGCCAAGCGGGCCTGTCGGATGTGCACATCGTCCGCGACCTCACCGATCGTCCCCGCATCGTCCGAGCCGTCGTCACGGAGCCCAAACAGCGTCAGTAATATTTATTAACTGATTCATTTCTAATTATAAAGCAATTTATAATTATCTCGGTTGGTAGCTGGTAGCCGAGGGGGTCATAATGAAACAACGATTTACCTATGACTGCGTTCTCATAAAAGAAGACGACGGTTACTGTGCCAGCTTCCCGCAGGTCCCCGGGGCCTTTGCCGATGGCGATACGCGCGAAGAAGCAATAGCTCATGCCATCGAGGCGCTGATGGCGTTTTTGGCCGACGATCTTAACAATGGTCGGGCTCCGGCTGGGTACGAGCGTTCGGCCGAGGTCGTGGCCCTTTCAGTCGAAATCGACCACGAGGACGCTCGGGAAGCGGCGTGTCGAACGTTTAAGGACGCGGCGGCGGACCTCAGGGTTTCCGCACCGCGAATCACTGCGCTGGTCAAAGCCGGCAAACTCGATGTTGAGCTTGTCGACGGCCGTCGGATGATTACGATCGACAGCATCGAGCGTTACGCCGCTCAGGAACGCCATGCCGGCAGGCCAAAGAAGTTCGTCGCAGTCCAATAACCCCTCGTTGCCTACTGATCTCGGGCTTCACTTCTGCAAAAAAGACCCTTCGAGCCTATTTCCGCTCTTGCAATATACCGTAAAACTTCTACTATAGAAGGAGAAAGGTATGTCAAATCAGCCGCATCGATACCGCATTGTGCTCGATTACATCGAGCCTTGGCTCGATGAGCAGGATGAGTCTACGTTGCGACAGATTTACGCAGACCTTTTGGTACTTGAGAAAGAAGGTCCTAGCCTTGGTCGTCCGCTGGTTGACCGCGTGAAGGGCTCGAAATTGCATCATTTAAAGGAACTAAGGGTGACGTCGTGCGGACCGTCGGTGATTCGTATCCTTTTTGCCTTTGACCCCAAACGTCAGGCAGTGTTGCTGTTGGCGGGAGATAAGTCGCAGGCGGAGTCGTCGAAGGCAAAGTGGAACGGCTGGTATGCGATCAGCATTCCCAGGGCGGAACAAATATACCGTCGCCATGTAAGGAGGCTCGATCAAGATGGAGCTGCATGAGTATATGGAATCACGCGGGATAGCGCGTGAATCTATTGCCGCCGAGCAGGAGAAAACTCGTGAACGTATCGAAGCCTATAAGCTCGCTCAAATTCGCAAACTAAAGGATCTGACGCAGGCCTCGGTGGCCCAGTCGATGGGTGTTTCTCAAAAACGCATATCGGAGCTCGAGCGCGGGGAGCTGGGATCAATGAGGCTCGACACGCTGAGCAGGTACGCAGAAAGTCTCGGCGGAAAGCTTGTCGCAAGCATTGAGTTTCCCGATCGTACCGTTACGCTTGCTCGCTAAAAATCTGCAATAACCCCCTCACTTTCACCGACTACTACGGCCGCTCACCAAACCAACATGCGCTCTGGGCAAATAGGTTGAACGTTTCGTGCGAGAATGCCCCACAGTAAACAAACTTGCACCAGAGCGTAAGGGGCTGGCATACACATGCAGACGGTCTATCGGGTATACGAGGGAGCGCGCGAGCCGCATCGGCTTGCCGTCGAGCGCACGGCCGAGGTGCTCGGTCGCGGCGGCCTGGCGCTGATCCCGACCGAGACGGTCTACGGTGTCGCCGTGGCGGCTAATGCCTTCTCGGATGCAATTCCTCAAGATACAAGTGGGCCCAAGCCGTGGCCGCGCGACCCGCAGGCTGCCGTCAATGGCGCCGCAGTTCCTGCGCTCGGCACCGGCTATCGCCGTATCTTCACTCTCAAGCAACGTGAACTCACGCAAACCGTCGCTTGGCTGGTCGATGGCGTCGAAGCACTCGACCGCTATGGCGTGGATATCCCTAACGAGGCCCGCGTGCTCGCCCGACGATGCTGGCCGGGCGCCCTGACTATCGTGGTCAAGGCGGCCCCCTGCGTTTCGACCTTTATGCGCGCCGCCGACGACACCGTGGCCCTGCGCGCTTCGGCCTCTCCCGTGGTCCAAGCGCTCATTCGCGCCTGCGGCAGTCCCCTTGCCTGCACGAGCGCCAACACGCACGGCGCGCCCTCGCCGGCAGGCTTTGCCGCCGTCGAGGGTCGCATCCTGGAGGGGGTCGATGTTGCCGTCGACGCCGGTGAGACCCCGTGTCGCGACGCCTCGACCATCGTGTCGTTTCAGCACGGCGAGCTCCAGATCCTGCGCCAAGGCGCACTTCCCGCATCAGAGATCGAACGGGTCCTGTCCGACCCGATGCAATAGAAAGGTTTAAGCGATGTCGTTGAATCTGGGCAGCCTGGGCATGGAAGATGCCTCGTTTGACTTTGGCGGTTCCTACATCATGGCGCTCGACTGCGGCACCACCTCGGTACTTGCGACCATCGTCGACGAGTACGGCTGCATCGTCGCGCAGGCACGTCGCAGCGTCAAAACCAGCTTCCCGCGTCCCGGTTGGGTAGAGCAAGACCCCATGGCGGTCCTTGCTAGCCAGATCGCCGTCATGATGGAAGTCCAGTTTAAGAGCGGTATCCACTCCGACCGCATTGCCGCCATCGGCATCTCCAACCAGCGCGAGACCACGGTGGTCTGGGATCGCGTGAGCGGTCAGCCGATCTATAACGCCATCGTATGGCAGTGCCGCCGTACCGCGCCGGCAATCGACGCGTTGGTTGAACAGGGTTGCGAGGAGCTGGTGCGCTCCCGCACGGGACTCACGCTCGACCCGTATTTCTCGGCCTCCAAGGTACAGTGGATTCTCGACAACGTCGACGGCGCACGCGAGAGCGCGGCGGCGGGCGACCTCATGTTTGGCACCATCGACACCTGGCTCATCTACAACCTCACCGGCGGCCAGGTCTTTGCCACCGACTACACCAATGCCAGCCGCACGGCACTCTTTAATATCCATACGCTCGATTGGGACGACGACCTGCTGGCACTCTTTGACGTTCCACGTTCCATGATGCCCGAGGTTCGCTGGAGCTCGGGCGACTACGGCCGCGTCGCGAGCGACATCATGACCAACATGCCGCCCATCATGGGCGTGGCGGGTGACCAACAGGCGTCGCTGTTCGGCCACTGCTGTTTCCGTCCCGGCCAGACCAAAAACACCTATGGCACGGGTTGCTTTATGCTCATGAACACCGGCGACGAGATCGTCGAATCCAAGAATGGCCTGGTCTCCACCATCGGTATCGCTGCGGACGGCAAAGTCAGCTATGCGCTCGAGGGCTCTATTTTTGCCGCCGGCTCAACGATGAACTGGCTTCGCAACAACATGGGCATCATCTCGAGCGTGAGCGAGTCGGCACAACTCGCCGCTTCGATTAGCGACAACGAGGGCTGCTACTTCGTTCCCGCCTTTGCGGGTTTGGGTGCTCCCTGGTGGGACCCGCATGCTCGCGGTATCGTGTGCGGTCTGACCGGCGCCTCGAGCCGTGCGACCATCGTACGTGCCGCCTGCGAATCCATGGCATATCAGAGCTACGACGTGCTGCGCGCCATGGAGCAGGACGTGGGGCTTTCGATTGAGCGCCTGTCTGTCGATGGCGGTGCCTCGCGCAACGAGTTCATCATGCAATTCCAGGCCGACCTGCTGGATATCCCCGTGCTGCAATGCGAGACGGTGGAGACCACGGCAATCGGTGCCGCGTACTTGGCGGGTCTTGCCGTCGGCTATTGGGAAGACCTGGAAGAGCTGGAGCAAAATGCCCAGATCGTTAGGACCTTCCTTCCCCACATGTCCGCCGAGCGCCGCGAGCAAAACCTTGCGGGCTGGCGTGATGCAGTCAGGCGCTCACTCAGCACCTCACAGTAGGGCTGCGATGGGCTGCTCGATACAACAAACCGCTAAACTAATGCATGGCGTGCGGCGGCAACATTGCTGCACACCTTGTCAGCAAGGCCGTTTTGCGGCCGCAACGAAAGGGGCAATCAATCCATGACCGTCACCTACGATGCGTCCCGCGTGACGCTTGTCGATCACCCGCTCGTCCAGCACAAGCTGTCGATCCTGCGCGACAAAAACACCGGCACCAACCAGTTCCGTCAGCTCGTGCGCGAACTCGCGCTTTTTGACGGCTACGAGGCCATGCGCGACCTGCCTATGGAAGACGTCGAGGTCGAGACCCCCATCACTACCGCCACGTTCAAACAGCTTGCCGGCAAGAAACTCGCCATCGTGCCCATCCTGCGTGCGGGCCTTGGCATGGTCGACGGCATCCTCGACCTGGTGCCCTCCGCTCGCGTGGGCCACATCGGCATGGAGCGCGACGAGGTCACCCACGAGCCGCACGAGTATTACTGCAAGATGCCCAAGGATATCGACCAGCGCATCTGCCTGGTCGTCGACCCCATGCTTGCCACGGGCGGTTCGGCCGAGATGGCCATCAGCTACCTGCGCGAGCGCGGTGTCAAGGACATCCGCATGCTGTGCATCGTCGCGGCCCCCGAGGGCCTCAAGTCGCTGACCGAGAAGGACCCAGATGTGCATATCTATACCTGCGCCATCGACGACCATCTCAACGAGGCTGCCTACATCGTTCCCGGCCTCGGCGACGCCGGCGACCGCATCTACGGCACGCTCTAGTCGCTGGGCTAAACGGCCGCGGCTGCAAATACGAAGAAACGGTGCGCGCGGACGAACAAAAGGCGACCGCGCGCACTCCTGTTAACGGACGTTTTGCCCTGAGCGGTTCGAGAAAAACGTATTACCGTACCTGCGGCATAAAGAAGGTCTTAAGAAAACGAACAGGTGCGTATTAACCGCTTGTTTTACGGTTGTACTTTAGCGATTGGCTCGTACAATAGTCACCAATGTTTGGCGGGAACTGTTCTGTGAAGCGTTAAAAAGGAAAGTGAGGACGCCAGTGTTTCAGATAGCCGATCTGCTCGCTATCGTTGCAGGCGCCATTGCGGGCGCAATTGCCTTCCTTCCCTTTGTCTTTACGCTCAAGCCGGTTCTTGACGATAAACAGAATGCGGACATGCTCAAGGGTATGGTGAGTCTGGCGGTCTCGGCAATCGCCCTGCTCGTCTTTACCTTGGTTGTGTTTGTGTTGTTCGGAGAGGCATTTCGCATGTTCCTCCTGGGCGAGGCGATCGGCTTCGTGGCCTTTATGGCCGCCTGCGCGGTTCGTGTCGCCAAGGCGCTGCGAGATCCTCATGAGGTCGAAAGGTAAGTCGTGGAAATTTTTGAAAAGCTGCCTGATGAGATTAATCATCTGGTCAGCGAGTTCAGCTCCACCCCTGTCGTGGGCGATCTGAGCTGCGGCATCACGCAGTACTCGTTTTGGCTGATCGTCTCCACGATCGTGCTCCTGATCGTCCTGGCCGTGTTCAAGAAGAAGCAGACCCTGGTTCCCAAGGGCTTCTTCGTCAACGGTTTCGAGTACATCATCGAGTACGTCGAGAACGATATCGGCAAGGGTGTCGTGGGTGAGAACTGGAAGAAGCACTTCCCGTTCCTGTGCTCGCTTTTCCTGTTCATCCTGATCAATAACATGATCGGCCTGATCCCGGGAATGAAGCCCGGCACCGGCGCAATCGGCTCCACCGCCGCACTCGCCATTTTCGCCTTCGTGTACTTCATCTACTACGGATGCAAGGCTCACGGCGTGATCGGCTACATCAAGAGCCTCGCCCCGCAGGGCGTGAGCTTCCCGATGAACGTGCTCGTGTGGGTCGTCGAGCTTTTCTCGACCTTCCTGCGCCTCATCACGCTCGCCGTCCGTCTGTTCTGCAACATGTTCGCAGGACACGTGGTCATGGGCTCGTTCGCCATCATGGCGAGCATGTTCATGCAGCCGCTGCTTCAGCAGGTTTCCGCGGCCCACGCCGTCGGCGCCCTGCCTTCGCTGGCCTGGCTTGCCATCCTCATCCTGATCTATGCGATCGAGCTTGTGGTCGGCGCCATCCAGGCTTACGTCTTCACGGTCCTTACCGCCGTGTATGTCTCCGAGGCAGAGGAGGTCGCGGAGGAGGAGTAGCCTTCCGTTCGCGCCTTAAAGGTAAGGCAATTCGTTAAACCGCCGGTGCCCGTACCCATGGAGCCCGGCAGTTATAAAAAGGTTATCCTGCGTGAAATAAGACACGCACGACAAAGGAGGAATCGTGGGAGTTATCGGTTACGGTCTCGGTGTTATCGGCGCTGGTCTTGCTATCGGCCTGTCTGCTCTGGGTGCTACGGGTGCTATGGCCCGTCAGCCTGAGGTCCAGGGCCGCGTGTTCACCGTCTTCATCATGGGCTCCGCCTTCGGCGAGGCTCTGGCTCTGATCGGCTTCGTTGTCGCGCTGATCGTTAAATAGCACGGAGCGTCAAGTATGAATCTTTCATCCCAGAAGAGCGCGATCGCACTCTCCGCGTCCGCGGCCGCGCTGCTCATGCCGGTTTCCGCGTTCGCCGAGGACGGCGCTGCCGGTGCGGACATCCTCATCCCTAAGATGGCGGAGTTCATCCCGGCGCTTATCGCCTTCCTGATTATCTGGATCGTGCTGGCCAAGGTCGCCCTGCCGGGCATCATGAAAACCATGGAGGAGCGCGGCAAGAAGATCGAGGAGAGCCTCGACGAGGCCGAGAAGACCAAGCAGGAGGCTATCGCCAAGCGCGCTGAGTCCGACTCGATCGTCACCGACGCCCGTCGTCAGGCTGCCGACATCGTTCTCGAGGCCCGTAAGGACGCCGAGTCCGAGCGCGCCCGTATCATCGAGGCTGCTCACAAGGAGGCCGAGGAGATCATCGCCAAGGCCCATACGACCGTCGAGGACGAGCGCAAGTCCATTTACGCCGGTGCCGCGAGCTCCATCGCCGACCTGTCCGTTGCCGTCGCCACCAAGATCGTGGGCAAGGCACTCGAGGACGATGCCGAGCAGAAGAAGCTCATCGAGCGCTACATCCAGGAAGCAGGTAGCCTGAATGCCGACTAGCCGCTATCAGGACAAGGTGCTCGAGACCTACGCGCGTTCCCTTTTGGAAGTCGCCAAGGCCGAGAACCATGTGTTCGAGGACCTCGAGATGGTCGAGCGCCTGGCTTCTGCCAGCCCCGAGATCATCGCCGTGCTCGACACCATGTCCAAGCGCGACCAGCTCGACCTTCTTCCCAAGGTGGCAGCTGCCTTTAAGTATGTTGCCGAGGAAGACGAGGATGTAGTGGGCGTGACCGTCACCACGGCGATCCCGCTCGACGACGAGCTGCGTCAAACCATCACTAAGAAATGCGAGCAGGACTTCGGCCGCAAGGTATTCCTTATCGAGCAGGTCGACCCGTCTATCGTGGGCGGCCTGGTGCTCGAGGCCCGCGGCGAGCGTCGTGACATTTCCGTCAAGACGCAGCTGCGCATCGCGCAGGAGACCCTCGCAAACTCTGCTAATTCGTACGGAGGTGAAGCCTAATGTCCGAAACCCTCAATGCCCAGGATATCGCCAAGAAACTGCAGGAGCAGCTTACGAGCCTCTCCGCGACGGTCGATACGCATGAGGTTTCAACGGTCGACGAGGTAGGCGACGGCATCGCGCGCGTCTCCGGCCTCAAGAGCGCCATGGCAGGCGAGCTTCTGGAGTTCAAGAGCTCCGATACCGGTGAGACCGTCTT
Source organism: uncultured Collinsella sp. (assembly GCA_900551365.1). Lineage (GTDB taxonomy): Bacteria > Actinomycetota > Coriobacteriia > Coriobacteriales > Coriobacteriaceae > Collinsella. The sequence continues at coordinate 7,007 of URVZ01000015.1, read as the reverse complement.
CGGCCTTGCCCAGAACCTTGACCGTGACGAGGTCGGCGCCGTTCTGTTTGGTGCCGTCGACTCCATCAAGGAAGGCGACGAGTGCCGCACCACTGGCCGCATTATGGATATCCCCGTGAGCCGCGCCATGCTCGGCCGCGTCGTCAATCCGCTCGGCCAGCCCATCGACGGCCTGGGCGACATCGTCGCCACGCACCGTCGTCCCATTGAGTTCAAGGCCCCCGGCGTCATCGACCGTACCCCGGTGTGCGAGCCGGTTCAGACCGGCCTGTTGGCCATCGACTCCATGGTGCCTATTGGTCGCGGTCAGCGAGAGCTCATCATCGGCGACCGTAAGACCGGTAAGACCGCCATTGCCATCGACGCTATCCTCAACCAGCGCGGCAAGGGCATGGTCTGCATCTATGTCGCCATCGGCCAGAAGGCCTCCACGGTTGCCAACATCCGCGAGACCCTCGCTCAGCACGGTGCGCTCGACTACACCATCATCGTTTCGGCAACCGCTGCCGATTCCGCCCCTATGCAGTACATCGCGCCTATGGCCGGTGCCGCTATCGGCGAGTTCTTTATGTACAACGGCGAGGACGGTAAGCCCGCCAGCGAGACCAACCCCGGCGGTCACGTGCTCGTCATCTACGACGACCTGTCCAAGCAGGCTGTGGCCTACCGTCAGATGTCGCTGACGCTGCATCGTCCGCCTGGACGCGAGGCCTATCCTGGCGACATCTTCTACCTGCACTCTCGTCTGCTCGAGCGTGCCGTCAAGATGTCCAAGAAGAACGGCTACGGCTCCATGACGGCACTGCCGATCATCGAGACCCAGGACGGCGACGTCTCGGCCTACATTCCGACCAACGTCATTTCCATTACCGATGGTCAGATCTACCTGCAGTCCGAGCTCTTCTTCCAGGGCCAACGCCCGGCAGTCGACGTGGGCATCTCCGTGTCCCGCGTCGGTGGCGACGCGCAGACCAAGGCTATGAAGCAGGTCGCCGGCAACCTCCGTCTGGACCTCGCTTCGTACCAGGAGCTCGCCGGCTTTACGCAGTTCGGCTCCGACCTCGACGAGGCTACTCAGAAGCAGCTGACCCATGGTGCCCGCATGACCGAGCTCCTGAAGCAGCCGCGTTACAAGCCGTTTGAGGTTGGCGAGCAGATCGTTACGCTGTTCGCTGGCAACGAGGGCTTCCTGGATGACCTGGAGATCGCCGACGTGCTGCCTTTCCGTGCCGAGCTCATCGAGTACATGGACAATGGCTTTGGCTCGCTGCTCGATAAGGTTCGCGCCAAGAAGATCGATGATGACACCAAGGCTGAGCTCTTGCGCGTCATCGGCGACTTCAAGCAGCAGTTCATGGCCAAGCACCATTCGGATGTTTCTGGATCAGAGGAGAACTAAGCCCCATGGCCAACCTTCGCGACATTAAGAAGCGAATCTCCTCGGTTACCACGACCAAGCAGATCACGCGCACGATGGAGATGGTCTCTACGGCCAAGATTCGTCGTGCCCTCGATCGCTCCAAGCAGGCCGAGCCCTATAAGGAGGCGCTGACCGACGTCATGTTGACGGTCGCCGGCGACGCCTCCTGTTCGGGCACCGATCCCATGCTGCAGAAGCATGAGAGCGTCAAGCATGGCCTGATTGTCGTTATTGCCTCGGACCGCGGCCTTGCCGGCGGTTTCAATACGACGGTGGAGCGCACGGCCGAAAAGCTCGCCGCTTCTTGGGCGAACGACGGCATCGAATGCGAGATCATCGCGTGTGGGCGTAAGCCGGCCACGTATTTCCGTGACCGCGCAAACGTTGTCATGCACTTTGAGGGCAACTCCTCTGAGCCCGATTTCAATCAGGCCCGCATGATCTCCTCTCATATCTGCGATGCGTATCGTGCCGGTGAGCTTGACCGTGTCGAGCTTGTCTACCACCACGCCAAGAACCGCGTGGATCAGGAGCTTCGCGTCGAGCATCTGTTGCCGCTCGACCCCGAGATGATCGCTATGGCCCACGGTCCGCGTAAGAACGAGACCGACGCCCCTAAGCGCATCTCGTCCACGTTCGAGTTCGTGCCCTCTCCCGAGCATGTTCTCGGCAAGCTTGTGCCGTCTTATATCCTGACGGTCATCTACCAGGCCCTGATCGATTCGGCGGCTGCCGAGCAGGGTGCACGCCGCAAGGCCATGCACTCCGCGACGGAAAACGCCACCGCGATCATCTCGACCCTTACCCGCACGTATAGTCGCGTGCGCCAGGCTTCGATCACGACCGAGATTAACGAGATCGTCGGCGGAGCCTCAGCATTGGAGGAACAGTAATGGCTAATAACACCGTAAAGCTTGCGGTCGAGGAAGCCACCAAGAAGACGACTGCCGGTGATGGTCGCATCGTGCGAATCATCGGCCCTGTCGTCGACGTCAAGTTTGACGGCGCGGTGCCCCCGATCTACAACGCGCTCACGGTCGAGGCCGAGACCCCGATCGGTCATCTGAGCACGATCCTCGAGGTCGAGAGCCAGCTTCCGGGCGGCGTCGTCCGCACGGTCGCCATGTCCTCGACCGACGGCCTGCAGCGCGGCCTCATCGCCACCGATACCGGTGAGCCCATGAAGATGCCGGTCGGCCCCAAGACGCTCGGCCGCATTTGGAATGTCATGGGCAGGCCCGTCGACGGCAAGCCCATGCCCGAGGTGGAGGAGTTCTACCCCATCCACCATGCAGCGCCCCGTTTCGACGAGCTCACCACCAAGACCGAGATCTTCGAGACCGGCATCAAGGCCGTCGACCTGCTCGAGCCCTACATCCGTGGCGGCAAGACAGGCTTGTTCGGCGGCGCCGGCGTCGGCAAGACCGTTCTGATTCAGGAGCTCATCAACAACCTCGCCCAGGAGCACGGCGGCACCTCGGTGTTCACCGGCGTCGGCGAGCGTACCCGCGAGGGCACCGACCTGTTCCTCGAGATGAGCGAGTCTGGCGTTATCGACAAGACCTGCTTGGTCTATGGCCAGATGAACGAGCCGCCCGGAGCGCGTCTGCGCATCGGTCTGGCCGGCCTTACCACCGCTGAGTATTTCCGTGATCGTGGCCAGGACGTTCTGCTGTTCATCGACAACATCTTCCGCTTCTCCCAGGCAGGTTCCGAGGTTTCCGCACTGCTGGGCCGTATGCCGTCCGCCGTTGGTTACCAGCCCACGCTGGCAACCGAGATGGGCGACCTCCAGGAGCGCATTACCTCGACCAAGACGGGCTCCATTACCTCCGTCCAGGCTGTCTACGTCCCCGCAGACGACCTGACCGACCCGGCGCCTGCCACGACGTTTACGCACCTCGATGCCACCACGGTTCTTTCGCGTAGCATTTCGTCGCTCGGCCTGTTCCCGGCTATCGACCCGCTTGCGTCTTCCTCTGACGCTCTCGATCCCTCGATCGTCGGCGAGGAGCACTACCGTGTTGCCGTCAAGGTCCAGGAGCTCCTGCAGGAGTACTCCGACCTTCAGGACATCATCGCCATTCTGGGTATGGACGAGCTGTCCGAGGAGCAGCGCCTTACGGTCAACCGTGCCCGTAAGATTCAGCAGTTCCTCTCGCAGTCCTTCCACGTCGCCGAGAAGTTCACCGGCAACCCCGGTGTCTACGTCCGCGTCGAGGATACCGTCCGCTCTTTCGCCGAGATTGTCGACGGCAAGGCCGATGACCTGCCCGAGCAGGCTTTCCGCTATGCTTCCACGATTGAGGACGTGCGCGAGCGCGCCCGCAAGATGGGGGAGAAGTAGGTTATGCGTATCCGCATCGTGTGCCCCGTGAGCTGCGCCTATGAGGGCGACGCTGCGTTTGTGTCGATTCCGTCCACGGATGGCGAGTTTGGCGTTCTGCCTGCTCACTCCAGCGAGATCTGCACGATCGACCGCGGTTACGTTCGCGTTTCCGATAAGGCCATGGGCACTGTCGACCACACGTTTGCCGTGGCCGGCGGCTATGCCCAGGTTGCGGACGATGTCGTGACCGTTCTCGCCGAGCGCGCTTGCGATTTGGCGACCGTCGATGCCGACAAGCTTAAAGCTGATATTCAAGGTTTTGAAGAGAAGCTGGGTAATTTGTCGGAGGATGATGCACGCCGCGCCTACCTCTATAATGAAATCGCATGGTGTAAGCTCAAGCTTGCCCAATAGTCAAACGATTTAGCGTTCGACCATTTGCGAACACATCATGCCCGGGATGGCCCAGCCATCCCGGGCATGCTTTTTGAAAGGGTAGACCTTGGATATTATCCGCGTTGAGGGTGGCCACGCCATCGGAGGCTCCGTGCCCGTCTCGGGCGCCAAGAACTCCGCGCTCAAACTCATGGCGGCAACGCTTCTGGCGCCGGGCAAGACGACGCTGCAGAACGTGCCCGATATTTCCGATGTCCATGTGATGGGCAAGGTGCTCAAGGGCATGGGCGCTACGATCGATGTTCTCGACGAGCACACGCTCGAGATTGATACCTCTCAGGTCGATTCTTGGGAGGCCCCCTACGAGCTCGTTGCCAAGATGCGTGCTTCCACCGCCGTCATGGGACCCCTGCTGGGCCGCTTCCATCGCGCCAAGATTGCCATGCCGGGCGGCTGCAACCTGGGTGCTCGCAAGATCGATATGCACATTCTTGGTCTTGAGGCCCTGGGCGTTGAGTTCGATACCGCCCACGGTTACATCAACGCTAATGCGCCCCAAGGTCTGCGCGGTACCACCGTCACGCTCGAGTTCGCCAGCGTCGGTGCGACCGAGAACCTCATCATGGCATCCGTGCGCGCGCAGGGCACCACGGTTATCGACAATGCCGCCCGCGAGCCCGAGATCGTCGATCTCGCCAACATGCTCAACGAGATGGGCGCTAAGATTGTCGGCGCCGGCACGCCTGTCGTGACCATCGAGGGCGTGGAAGAGTTGCATCCTGTTACCCATCGCGTAGTGGGCGACCGAATCGAGGCCGGTACCTTTATCGTTGCCGGTGCGTTGATGGCCGACGATCGCGGTATCGATGTCACGGGCTTTTGCCCCATTCACTTGGGCATGGTGCTCAAGAAGATGGAGCTCATGGGTATCGACTGCGAGCGCGTCGAGGATGGCGTCCATGTGAACCGTGCCGAGCGTATCAAGCCGGTCGACATCCAGACGCTTCCGTTCCCCGGCTTCCCGACGGACATGCAGGCACAGATTATGGTACTCTCCGCCCTTGCCGACGGCAGTTCCGTTATTACCGAGAACATCTTCGAGAATCGCTTTATGTTTGCCTCTGAGCTGGTGCGCATGGGTGCCGACATTCGTATCGAGAGTCATCATGCCATGATTCATGGCGTCAAGGGCTTCTCGGGTGCACAGGTTACCTCGCCCGATCTGCGTGGCGGAGCGGCCCTCGTCGTAGCGGGCTTGATCGCCGACGGGACGACCGAGGTTTCGGCCATTCATCACATCAAGCGCGGCTACGAGCAGTTTGTCGAAAAGCTGCAGGCGCTCGGCGCGCATGTCGAGCATGCTACCGTCCCCGATCCCGTCATCTACTAATACAGGTTGCCTATGTTTAATAAAAAGCCCCTCGCGGATACCACCGCCCGAAGACCCTCAACTGGTGCGCAGGCCAAGATCTACAGTCGCGATAACGTGGCTCGCTATTCCGAGCGCGCTCGCCAACGCCGTCGTAGCCACACGATTCGTCACGTCGCGCTCATTGTCGTGCTTGGCGTGCTGCTGAGTGCCACTACCGCTGCCGGCCTGTGGTTTGCCACCATTATGGGCAAGCTCGGCGATTCTAATGTCATTACCGACAATCTGCGTCGGGTTCTGGTTGACACCGATGAGGCAAAGGATCCGTTCTACGTGCTGCTTCTTGGCACCGACGGCCGTCCGGGCGAGGATACGTATCGCGCCGACTCGATTATCCTGGCACGAATCGACCCCACGCAAAAGCAGGCGACGCTCATTTCCGTTCCGCGCGACACCAAGGTCGAGTACAAGGGCGAGACCATGAAGATCAACGCCTGCCATACCGTTGGCGGCGCCGAGGCCATGGTCGAGGCGGTCAACGAGCTGTGCGGTGTTCAGATTTCCCACTATGCCGAGGTCAGCTTCGACGGTATGCAGGCGCTGATTGATTCGGTTGGCGGTATCGACATTAACGCAACCGATGATGTTGACGACCCCGAGCACCTGGATATTAAGATTACCGCTGGCCAGCAGCATATGGACGGTGCCACCGCCCTTACCTATGCCCGCTGCCGCTACACCTATGCCGACGGCGATTACACGCGCATGCGCCACCAGCGCCAGGTGCTTGGCGCCCTTGCCAACCAGATTCTCAATAACTTCGATGCCACGAAGATCTTTGGCCTGGTTAATTCGCTGTCCGATATGCTCGTAACCGATATGAGCGTTCAGGATATCGTGGCTACGGTCAACGCCATGCGCGGTATGGATGTCGACGGTATCTACTCGGCCAACCTGCCCTCGTACGCCGACGACAGCACCATGATCGACGGTGTGAGCTACGTCTTTGTCTACGAGGACGAGCTCAAGGAAATGATGGAGCGCGTCGATGCCGGCAAGGATCCCAAGGGTCCCAACACCATGGGTCTTTCCGATGGTTCCAGCTCTACGATTGGCGACCTGAACAACAACACGTCTGACGATTACGCAAACGGTACCGCAACCTCATCGGTCAGCTCTGACGATTCCGATGACTCAAGCGATTCAAGCGATTCGGACTACTACGAAGAGCCCACCGGCGACGGCAACGGCTACGAAGCTAACTACTAGAGTTACGCGGTTTTACCAAACCGCGTAACCAGTTGACGCTGCAAACCCGCCAGAGCGGCAATCTGCCTTTCAACTTCGGCGGCATGATCAAAAAAGTTACGGCGTTTTACCAAACGCCGTAACGGCTCGACGCTGCGCGCCGCCCAAGGCGGCAATTTGTCATTCAAAAGGCAGGGCATGACCAGAAGGTCAATGCCCTGCCTTTTTCATGCCAACTTGTTCGC
>URVZ01000014.1 GCA_900551365.1 uncultured Collinsella sp. | reverse complement strand
CGCTCGTGGATGCTCGCGTGGCTCTCGTCGTCAAAGCCGGCGACAAAGAAGTGCGGCTTATAGCCCATACCCTCAAAGAACTTGGTGAGCTCCTCGTCGGACACGCGGGCAAGGATAGTGGGGTTGGCGATCTTATAGCCGTTGAGGTGCAGAATCGGCAGGACGATACCGTCGGTCGCCGGGTTCACGAGCTTGTTGGACTGCCAAGAGGTCGCGAGCGGACCGGTCTCGGACTCGCCATCGCCCACCACGGCCACGGCCAGCAGGCTCGGGTTGTCCATAACGGCGCCGTAGGCGTGGCTGAGCGTGTAGCCGAGCTCGCCGCCCTCGTGGATGGAACCGGGCGTCTCGGGCGCAAAGTGGCTCGGGATGCCGCCGGGGTAGGAGAACTGGCGGAAGAACTTCTGCAGGCCGGCCTCGTCATTGGTGATGTCGGGGCGAATCTCGCGGTAGGTGCCGTCGAGCAGCGACTGAGCAGTACCGGCGGGGCCACCGTGACCAGGGCCCATCAAGAAGATAGCATTCTGGTTGTGGTCGGCGATCAGACGATTGACGTGACCGAACAGGAAGTTGATGCCGGGCGTGGTGCCCCAGTGGCCAACCAGGCGGTGCTTAACGTCCGGACGACCGAAGTCGCGCACCTCACCGGTTTTCTCGTCGACAAAGTCGGGGCGCATTAGCGGGTTAGAGCGAAGGTAGATCTGACCGACGGACAGATAGTTCGATGCGCGCCAATACAGGTCGACGCCCTCGAGCTCGGAAGCCGGCACCTCGTGGCCCAGCTTTTGCCACGGCGTCCCCAGTGTTTTAGCCATTGTTTATGTCCCTTCGCTGTGCGGTCGCCCTCCGATACGGCAACCTTTCGTTGGGACTAGTATATTTGCTAAAACGTTTTATCATGGTGAAAAAACGTTTTACCACCCTTATCAATCCCATCGATTAGCAAAACGCGACATTCACCTGCGGCATTGCCCGTCACAGGTGCTCCACATTCGGTCTCTGCAAATTGATAAACGTGTTTAGTTGTGTTTAGTAAGCTCGAGCACGCTGCCCTTAACGATAAGCGCCGGCTCCAGGACGACCTCTTCGGCACGTCTACCGCCCCTACCGGCAAGACGCTTGGACATGCAGCCAAAAGCATGCTCCGCGAGGACACCAGGATCCTGCTCAATCGCGGTCAGCGCCGGCTCAAAGAGAACGTCGGCCGCCGAGTTGTCATAGCTCACCACCGAGATATCGCCCGGGATGCTCTTCCCCATCTCGTGCAAGCGCTTGAGCAGACCGAGGGCGATGTTATCCGAACTTGCGAACACAGCGGTGGCATCAGTTGCGAGCACCGCCTCCGAGGCCTCATAGGCACTCGGAATGTAGTACTCGCTCTCAAACTCCAAACGTGCGTCGATAGGCAGGCCAACCTCGCGCAGCGCGCGCTCATAGCCGGCAAGTCGCTTACGCCCCGTATTGGAACGGCGCGCGTTAACCAAGCAGGCAATGCGACGGTGGCCCTGCTCGATCAGATAGCGAGTGGCCATGTAGCCACCCATCTCGTGGTCGAACATCACCTTGTCGCACTCGAGCCCCTCAATGGCACGATCGACCATCACGGCAGGGATAGGCAGATGGCTGACTTCTTCGCGCAGGGCGCGGTCGTCGGAGAACTCGTCGCCTACGACCAGGAAGACGCCATCAACGCCGCGCGTCACCAGCTGGCGCAGCAGCTCCAGATCGTCATCGGCGCTTCCACCCGAGCTGGTAATGAAGAGCGCATAGCCGTCCTCGCGACAGCGCTTTTCCAGGCTACCGGCGAGCGAGGCAAAAAAGCGGCTCTCAATGTTAGGGACGATAAGGCCCAGCGTGCGCGACTCGCGCATGACCAGGCTGCGCGCGATCTGGTTGGGAACATAGTGGTTGCGCGCCGCGACCTCTTTGATGAGCTTGCGGTTTTCTTCCGAGATGCGACAGGGCCGATTATTGAGCACAAGCGAGACCGACGAGGGGGAAAGCCCCACCTCCTGGGCGATCTGCTTGAGGGTGACTTTGTTGGCCATCTCGCTCCTTCCAGGTTTACGCGCAATCTCTTGAAAGTATAGCGACCACCCCTCTACCTCGGTGATAAACACTTTACCAATCCGGTAGACGGCTGTTTTATCGCCGCCAGCGCACCAAATCCGTCCGGGTGGGGTATATTGCAATCGATTGATGACAACGACCACCAAAAGGCGGATATTCGTATGCACGAGAACGACTTTTTTAACGAGGACCTGCTGTGCGCGCTTGCTGGCGTTGCCGGCGAGGACAACGTGCTGATGAGCGAGCCCATGCGCGAGCACACCACGTTTAAGATCGGCGGCCCGGCCGACGTCTTTGTCACGCCCGATACCGAGCAGGGCCTCGTCGCCACGCTCGACACCTGTTATCGCTGCGACCTGCCGCTCACCATCGTGGGCAACGGCTCCGACCTGCTCGTCGGCGACAAGGGCATCCGTGGCGTCGTCGTGGCGCTGGGCGAAGGCCTCTCCAACATTACGATCGACGGTACGCACGTCACGGCGGCGGCCGGCGCCTTGCTTTCCGATGTCGCCGCTGCGGCAGCCGAGGCCGGCCTCACCGGCATGGAGCCCATCTCGGGCATCCCCGGATCGGTCGGCGGCGCCTGCTACATGAACGCCGGTGCCTACGGTGCCTGCATGGCCGATGTGCTAGAGTCCGTGCGCGTCTACAAACCTGCTCGCCAGCTCGACGACGGCACCCGTGGCAGCGGCAACATCATCGAGTTCGATGTCGATGAGCTCAACCTGGGCTATCGCAAGAGCCGCATCGCCGACGACGGCTTTATCGTGCTTTCAGCCACTTTCAATCTCGCCCCGGGCAACGCCGCGATGATCAAGGCCGACATGGACGACTACCGTCAGCGTCGCGAGGACAAGCAACCGCTCGACATGCCGAGTGCCGGCTCCACCTTCAAGCGCCCCGAGGGTTACTTTGCCGGCAAGCTCATCATGGATGCCGGACTGCGCGGCCATGCTGTCGGCGGCGCGCAGGTAAGCGAAAAGCACTGCGGTTTTATCGTCAACGCCGACCACGCCACCGCCGCCGACGTCGACGAACTCATCCGCCACATCCAGGCAACCGTCAAAGACCAATTCAACGTAGACCTAGAACCCGAAGTCCACCGAGTAGGCGAATTTTTATAAAAAGAAGGCCCCGAAAGGGGCCTTCACCATATTTATTCAGATAACCCAGTCCGGTGTGTCGCGCCCCGAACCCGGAAGGTCCGGGACCAACTTACTTCAAACCGCAGCTACGACAGCGCAATACCGCCAAGCCAGCCCCAACGCACGCCAGAGCCAGTGCCATAGAAGCTAATAAACGAATCAAGCGACTTAGACGTAATGGCACCCTCGTTGCTCATAACGATGCCGCCGCCAACGTAGATACCCACATGACCGTAGATAAGGCCCGGAGCACCCGTGCCGCTATGCGATGAGTCGGCCACGATCATGCCCACCTGCAGCGCCGAGCGGTCGGAGCTATAGCACCATGCGTTAAACATATCGCACGCGTTACCGCCAAAGTAGCCAACGCCGGCGTTACGGAAGACATTGGTAACCCACGCCGCGCACCAGTTCTGACCCGGCGAAGGCGTGGAGTAGCACGCGTTGACGACAGCCTGCTGCTTGCCCGAGCCGGCATTCTGCTGCGGAGTTCCGGGCGCGTACGATCCACCACCCGAGCTCGAACCACCCGAGTAGGAATTGTTCTTGTTCGCGGCAGCCGCGGCAGCGGCAGCCTTCCTAGCGGCCTCCTCAGCCTGGGCAGCAGCGAGGATCTCGGAATCGCGCTGAGCCATGAGCTCCTTGACGTCGTCGGAAAGACCGTTCAGCACGGTCTGGACTTCTTGCTGCTTGGCCTGCATGTCCTGCATCTGGGCAGTCTGCTGGTCCTTGAGCTTCTCTAAGTCGGCCTTCTGCGACTCGAGCTCGGTCTTTTGCGCATCGAGCTCTTCCTGGATGGTCTGAATGTCCTCGATGGCGTCGCGGTCGCTCTTGTTGATCTTCTCAACGTAATGCGCGTTGGCGACGAGTTCCTCAAACGAGCCAGAGGCCAGCAGCAGCGACAGGATGTTCGTGCCGCCGGACTTGTAGCTGGCGGCCACGCGATCGGAAAGGTCGTTGCGCTTCTTCTTGAGCTCGGCCTTCTTTTCATCGATCTGGGCCTGCGTGTCGTCAATCTTGCCCTGGACATTCTCGATGTCGTTGAGGGTCTGGGCATTCTTGTTGGCCAGCGCCGCATACTCATTTGCGATGCTGTCGAGCTGGGCCTGAACCTCGTCGAGCTGGGCCTGGGCGGCATTCAGTTTATCGGTGGTTTCTTTGGAAGCCTCCGCCGCATGGGCGCGAGCGGGCAGGCCAAAAAGAACTGCCGCAGAAGCGGCGCCGAACAGGGCCTTGAGGGCAGTGCGGCGCGAGAGCTCCTGGGAAAGGATGGAATCGCTGTTTGGTGACATATGTACTCCGTTACATGTTTATTTATATGTCGCTCAACTCATACATATTAGCGTACATATGGCACGTCCCAACGATTTCCACGAACGGCAGGAAACTACAAGGTCAGCGGCTCGTAAGCAAATGCCAAAGATCAGGTTATGCGTACGCAAGCTCTTCTGATGAGTACGTTAGCACAATCCTCTGCTTTTCCCACAGCGCACGATTTGGGCGTCCCTGCCTGCGCTATACTCCCCTGAAGAAGTGTTCCTGATTCGATAGGAGACTACATGTCCAAAGCACTCGACCCCAAAGACACCTGCGTCCTCGTTACCGGTGGCGCCGGTTTTATCGGCTCGCACACCGTCGTTCAGCTGCTCGAGGGTGGCTACCAGGTCGTCATCGTCGATGATCTCTCCAACTCCAGCGCCGTCGCCGTCGACCGCGTCAAGACCATCGTGGGCGACGAGGCCGCCAAGAACCTCACCTTCTACGAGGCCAACGTGCTCGACCGCGATGCGATGAACAAGATCTTCGATACCCATCAGATCGACCGTGTCATCCACTTTGCCGGCTTTAAGGCCGTCGGCGAGTCGGTGAGCAAGCCCGTCGAGTACTATCACAACAACATCGAGAACACCCTGGTGCTCATCGACGTCATGCGCAACCATGGCTGCAAGTCCATCATCTTCTCGAGCTCCTCGACCGTCTACGGCGACCCGGACAACCCGCCCGTCACCGAGGAGGATCCTAAGAAGCCCGCGACCAACCCCTATGGTTGGACCAAGTGGATGATCGAGCAGATCCTTATGGACGTCCACACCGCCGACCCCGAGTGGGACGTCGTGCTGCTCCGTTACTTCAACCCCATCGGCGCTCATCCGTCGGGCCTGATCGGCGAGGACCCCAAGGGCATCCCCAACAACCTGGTGCCCTATGTCGCCCAGGTCGCCGTGGGCAAGCTCGAGGCCGTTCAGGTCTTTGGCAACGACTACCCCACCCCCGACGGCACCGGCGTGCGCGACTACATCCACGTGTGCGATCTGGCCTCTGGTCACGTTGCCGCCCTTAATTGGATGAACGGCAAGACCGGCGTCGAGATCTTTAACCTGGGCACCGGCACCGGCACCTCGGTACTCGAGGTCGTCGCCGCCTTCTCCAAGGCTTGTGGCAAGGAGCTGCCCTACGTGATCCGCGAGCGCCGCGCCGGCGACATCGCTGCCAACTGGTGCGATGCCTCCAAGGCCGAGCGCATGATGGGCTGGAAGGCCCAGTACGACATCGCGGACATGTGCCGCGATAGCTGGAACTGGCAGAGCCACAACCCCAACGGCTTCGCCGACGCCGAGTAGCACTCAACCGCGGTAGATTTCTAGGCATATTCCAAAATCTACGGGCCCCGGCCTCCAATGTGAGGTCGGGGCCTTTTAGGAGCTCGTTCTCGGGCTCGAGCTCGCGCATGCACTTGCGGCCGCCGCGACCGGGTGGTTGGTCAGCTCCTTCTTCCTGACCGTCACCCATCTTCCCAGGGTCTTCTCGTTGATGCCGAGGTCGGCTGCCACTTGGGCGATGGGCTTCCCCGACGCGGCGGCGAAGTCTGCGGCCTCGGCGCGGTACCCCGCTGTGTAGGAGGGCCCGTCTGCCATGACTGACACTCCTTTCTTTTTGGCGCTGAAACGATTATCGCCGCTCAACGCCATTCCTCTAAGTCAAGTGTCCTTGAATACGATACAGTTCAAATGGACGAGGAGAATCTGGCGCTCCTCTCGATGAGCCCGGAGAGGTCCCAGGTCGTCACCTTCCCCCGCGCGAACGCGAAGCGGACGGCGGCGAGCCATGTCCTCACCGCGCGTTCCATTTAGGGAGTCCTCGAGAAGTCGATCTCTCTGTGCGATAATCGAGCTATTGAGTCTCGCGAGTTTAGAGCTGGTGATATGCATTGAAAATCAAGATGAAAAACATCGGCAGGGTCGCTGAGGCCGATATCGAGATTAATGGTATTGCCGTGATCGCCGGGGAGAACGGGACGGGGAAAAGCACGGTTGGAAAAGCGCTTTATGCGGCCTTCAACAGCATGTCCGATTCGGAGAACAAAATCGACCGCATGAGGCGCAATAGTGTTGAGCGCGCCATCAGGAAGGCATATGTGGGAAGCCCTCTCGACTCCACGTCTCGCCACAGGCGAACTGCTGGAAGAATGAATAGTTTCATCGACAGGGTTTTTTCGGGCGAGTGCACGAGGGACGAGCTTATTGATGAGATAAAGGAGTATTACGGGGAGGAGATCTCCCGTGAGATCGAATCCGATTTCACAAATGGCGTAGCAGGAGTTGCCGATCAGATTATCGAGATCATGGATATCTCCGATGATGAGGTATTTCGTGCGATTGCGACAAACAGGTTCCGAAGCGAGTTCAACGGCCAGATCAATTCGGTTTTCGGCGAAGAGCCCGGGAAGGTCGAACTCCAGATAAAGGACGCATCTACGGTTTTCTCGGTTGCAAGTGACGAGGTGGCGGAGGTGCACGATAGGAGGGTTTTGCGATTCAGGGCGCATTATCTGGACGACCCGTTCCTGATCGATTCTCTCGGAGGACCCTACGGCCCCGCTTTTCGGTTCAAGCCCCTCCTTGGACACCAGGAGGAGCTGCGGCAAGATTTGATTCAGGCGACCATCCGTAACGATGACAGCGAGTCCTCGCTGTTCGAAGAGATCGCGAAGGAGCGACACCTGAAGGTTCTCATGGACAAGGTTTCCTCCTTATGTCCGGGGCATTTCGAGAGGAGCGAAAGTCGCGGTCACCTTACGTATCTCGAAGAGGGCTTCGCTCGGGGGTTGGAGCCTGGGAACCTTTCTGCTGGCTTGAAGACGTTCGCCATCATGAAGGTGCTCTTGAAGTCCGGCGCGCTAGATGCCGGAGGGACTATTATCCTCGATGAACCCGAGATTCATCTTCATCCTGCATGGCAGCTGGCCTTCGCCGAGATAATCGTGCTGCTCCAGAAAGAGCTCGGGATGCACGTCTTAATGAGCACCCATAGTCCATATTTCCTGAATGCGATCGAAGTGTATTCTAAGAAGCACGCTGTTGATGGATTGTGCTCATATTATCTTGCGGAGACCTGCACTGATGGACGCTCTCGCTTTGCCGATATAACCGGCTCGACTGAGGTCGCCTACGAGAAGCTGGCGGCTCCTTTTGATACGCTTGAGAGGGAGGAGTACGGCCTTGAGTAGCGACCTGTGCGCCTCCTGCCCTCATCCGAACTCTCCCGCGGTGCCAGATGGCAGCGATGGTTGCTCCCGTTGCAGGACCTGTATCCTAAGGGACTGCACGTCGACCATCTCCAAAACATCCAGAGACGGGAGCGTCTCTCTTGTGGATGACGATTTGCCTGTTGTCAATTTTGACTCTGTTAAAGAATGCTACTGCAAGAAGGTCAATAGGTGGATGCAACTCCCGCGCTCCGCCGATGCGCTGTATTGCGATCGGGAAACGTTATATCTAGTCGAATTTAAAAACGGCAGTCTGAAGGAGACGCTGGGGAAGAGGCTCAATCCCAAGGATGACGAAGAGCTTGGTATCAATCTTGGCCAAAGGGACGCCCTCATCGAGAAGTGCAAGGACAGCGTTTTGATCTGCTCGGACCTGTGGGGAAAGAGGACGAGATGGTTTCGCGAGCACTGCGTCTTTGTTTTGGTATACAACGAGGACAAGAACAAGACCGCGTTGAAGCGGGTTGCCAGCTCGATTAGGAAAAAAGCGCGTTTTGGGCTTCCTGACAAATTGAAAGGTTTTTGCGTGAAGGATGTCTTGACGCTAACCGAAAAGGAGTTTTCGACATCGCTCCTTTCAACTTGGCGAGACGCAGAAGAAATCGCGGAGGTCGACGCGTAGGAGACCGAAAAGCATCCGGTGGCTATTTGCTCCCGATATCGATCGTTCGTCTGCAGTCGGTTTTCTTTCCGCTGCGCCCGCCAGTTTGCGATGAGTCGCGCACCGTGTGAAGCTCAACACGGATGAAATACAAATATAATCCCCCCTTGCACTGTGTTGATAAATATTGCTCGTCGAACTCATCTGAACTGGGCTTTCTTGCATAGAACTGCCTGAACCTGAGCGTTTTCGGGTATCGCATTGCCCGATCGAGCACCATCGCGACCTTCTCAAGCTTGTCCTCGGGCGGACTCATAGCCACAGCCCCGCATGTCGTCCCGGTTGGAGCCGGGATGAGCCCTCAGGAAGCACTGCATGAAGTAGCGCATCCGGTTCACGGGCCCCAGCGGGTTCTGGCCGTCGGGAACGCCCTTGAGCAGCTTCGCGTTGTAGTGCTGGCTCTTCAGTGACAGATTGTTGACGGGAGCCGTGTGGCGCCCGGCTTCATGTCGTGGATGAGCGTGGAGCCGGGCGCCACACGGCTCCCGAACGTCGCCAAGGTCTTCGCCCTGCTTGTCTTGCCAAGGCCCTCCCGGATGAAGATTGAATTGCCTGGCTCATCGCAGCCGAGCGCGACACGGCCTCTACCCGAGACCATCATCTCTACACATAGCCCATCATTCGACAAGAACGCGCAGTTTGTCCTGCATAGGCGCATGGTGTCCCCCTCCGCCGCAAGAGGTGAGCAAAAGAGAGGCTCCCCTCGCCACTACCGGACAAAGGGACCTCTCTGGGGAAACACGCTATAAAACCTTCTTGCCGGGCGGTCGAGTACAGCACCGACGGCGTACCCGTGGAGACCTACCCAGAGCCCACGCCATTTCAAGTTTCTTGGTCTTCAACGCCACAATCCGATAATCATCCAGCCGTCGAAATGACCTCGTCACAGGCGGCAAGCATCTCCTCGTCATGAGTGACAACGATTACAATATGGTCTCTCTTAATTTCATGAAGCAATTTGATCAGCGCGCCTCGACTCTTCGCATCAAGTGCTGAGGTCGGTTCATCAAAAAGCATAACGTCCGGCGATTTCAACAGCTGTCTCACAATTGCAATCTTTTGCTTCTCGCCGCCGGACACCCCTCCTTTCCCGCCGTCAAGCATCGCCGTTGCCCCGTTCTCCACAGAAGCAACCATTTCGTCTAGCCCCAATATGACAAGCATCCGATTCAGCTTATCCATCTCGTAATCATCAGAAAGCAGCGTAAGATTATCGAGAATCGTCCCCTCAACGATAGGGGGTTCTTGCTCCGTAATGCTGACTCGACACCGCCGCAATGCATATCGATCGATGCAACGCTGTGACACCCCGTTGTAGCGAACGGCCCCTTCTGTGTCATCTGGATATAGCCCCAATATCACTGACAGCAGCGAGCTCTTCCCCGAACCATTCGGCCCCGAGATTCCATATAGCCGACCCCTGGAAAACGCGAGCCCCTCAATGCTTAACGCGACCCTTTCCGCCCCTGGATAACGTAGCTTGATGTTCTCTAGACGGATTTCCTCAATCGGACCAAGCGCCAATTTGCCATTCGCTTCCACCGGGACATCCCAAATTCTTTTCAGCCGCTCATAGCATACGCGATTAGTCTGGTAATCCCTTCCCCAGCCCAACAAATACTGTACCGCTGAGCTTAAGTTCGAATAATATCCAACAGCAGTCACGAGAAAACCAGGCAACAGTCTCCCGCCCATCACTTCAACCGCGCCCACAGCAAGAAGACATCCTTGAGCGGCGGAAGCGACCAACGCGTTGCCAAAGGTAAATCTAGACCCTACTTCCTGATTTGCTCTCATCGTTGGATAGAGCCCATTAAAAGCTTCGACCAGTACAGCGCGGGACCTATCGAACAAAGCATGTTTGCGGATGAAATCAACTTTCTCCAACTGATCTTGTAGACAGGAAAAAAACCTCGCGCTCTGCTCTTGTACGTCAAAACTTCTCTCAAACAGCCTTGCGCGTGAAACCGCATAAAAAGCGGCACTCGCTGCCGCAAGAACAAGGCAGACCACACTCAACTTGATATTCAGGCTACCGAGAACAAACAGGGCGGACAAAAGGGTGATAACGTTGCTTGAAACCCCCACAACCGAGTTGATTACGAAGATGACAAGGTCATTAGCGTCGTGATTGATTTGCTGGTTATAATACGACGCGTTGAAGCCCTCGAAGAATGCCTGGGGAAGGTGCTTCACGCGCTCAAGCGTATCCGCATTTAAGCCGAACCCCGCATGCGACTGAAGGTTGATGTACAGCATCTCTGAGCAATACACTAGTCCCGCTCGAACCGCTTGGACCGCAACCAAAATAAGGCAACAAACGAGAACGGCGGCAAGATCGGCGCTGGCCGGCATCGCCAATCGGTTTACCACTATGCCGGTAAGAAAGGGACCCGCAAGCGCAAGCAGCCCGACCAAAACTGTTACGACAAGATAGGCGTAGAATCGACCGCCCAGTATATATTTTCTACAGAGATTAAGCATCAGCCTCATTTTGCCCCGCACCCCGTTTTGCCGTATTCATCATCTGGGAGAGCAGCATTTTTTGCTCGGCATCATACCGGAAGGAAACGCAACGTTTCCCCTCACCGTTTAAGGCGTGGTTGGGGCACCCTCCCATGCACATGGGAAAAGCAAAGCACTCTTGGCATTCCGGGTCATCCGGCTCATATGCCATCCAGTTAATCATGTTCTTGCTCAACATTGGCGGCTCGAAAATAGTTCCGACCCTCCGCTCCTTCATTCCAATGTCATCCCAGCACTTATACAAATCTCCGACGGGATCAACCACGTACGAGTTGATTCCAACGGCGCAACATATCCCGAAATTCGTCCCACCAAAAGGTTGAACTTTGAAGCCCCGCGCAATTGCCCTTTTATAAAACTCAGTCTCCTCATACGAGAACTCTTTTACAGTAAAGCAGTGGCTGTCGTTCGCACATACCTGATTGATATCGTCAACAGGGGCTAAATAGAAGTGAACCTTATTCATCAGGCCATTTAGCTCGAGATAATCCAATAGCTCTTGAGCGGCCTCGATGTTGGTCTTGTCGACGTTGCTCCTTATCGAAATATCGATGATGTCGGCACACTCTTTGACGTTCTTGAGAATACGTTCGTATGTAGGGCTTCCGTCGTGAAGAATCCTTCTCGAATCGTGATCCGACTTCGATCCATCTATAGTCACTTGCGCGCTCGTCACACCACATGCCGCGAGCCTCCTTGCAACATCAGGCGTCAGCAGATAGCCATTTGTCACTATCGATGCGGAATATTCACACGTTGGCCCCACGACATCTTTCAGATCCGACGTAATCCGTTCGATCATCTTCATTCCGAGCAGAGGCTCGCCGCCGTACCATCCAACTGAGAGACTTGCGATACCAGGATAGTAATCTTTCACGAACTTGGAGAGCTGTGTCAAAACCTCCTCGCCCATCGTCGTGACGCCTGTCCCTTTTCATAGCAGTAGGGACAGCAAAAGTTGCAAGCCATCGTTGGCGCAATGGTAAGGGACAGAGCAGTATTCGCAAAGCGCGCGGCGCGACTTTGCAACCTGATCTCCCCAAGCTCGTCCCTCTCCTCATTGACTAGGATGCCTCCCCTTATCAGCTCCGCGACAAGATCATCGGCATCCCGAACGTCCCCTTCTTGAATCCTTTTGAATTTCTGCGCGTATTCCGGATTTAACGACAGGATGCCGCCGGTTCGCGCATTCATGATAAGAAGACTTCCGTTATGTTCATGCACCACATTAAATTGCGACAGTTTCACTTCGCACCATCTCCATTTCCAATCAAATCCATATCGACCCTCAGACGCTGCGCATACGCCAGCGCATTACCTTCTTCGATAAAAACTGCACGAAAGCAGCAATAGACATGCGAGCGACACGATGACCGCATGGCCGCATGCAGCCATCAGGACCGTCCCGCCGGCAGCCCCGCACGCCCTCATCCAATAAGCCATGTGAACCGGGGGTAAAACGGTTGGGAAACTCATCGCGATAACAAGGCCCGCGAACGTTGCGACCAGCAAGGCTCCCGACACAAGAGATCTGATCCTGAACACCTCATATGCAACCGCAACCATCAGCGTATAAGCGGCGTCTATAACGATATTCGACAGGAGTGCCGAGGTCACATTACCAACCGTAAGGCTGTCTAGACCGCTTCCGGAGCACACGGCAAAGACCGCAGCGACACCGAGAGTAAACACGATGTAGGGGCACAGCGTATACACTTCGCAAGCCAATGTCTTTGCCGCAAACAGCTGCCAGCTGCGGAAGCCCCGAGCAATCGAAACTCCCCTTGCCGACACGCTCGTCGCATCACCGAATAGCGTCCCCGCCACAACAACAGAGACGATTGGGAAGAACACCGTATGCGCCATGGAGACGACACTTAGCCAGGAAGAGATACCCGTTGGCCCAACCCCTATCGAGAAAAGATAGCCCGGATCGGCGGAAAAGCCAAAGAACTGGCCCTCTCCCCCTGCGGAGACCCATGCGCCGGACCCGGCAAACACATAAATCCCCGCGATGCCCAAATACATCAGCGCTATTATCACGGCGAGTTTCATTCTCCTTGCGCGGAACAGTTCCGCCCTGACCGACATCCCAAGATTCATCGAACCGCCGTCCTTACAAATAGCGAGACGAGCGCAACTCCAACCGACACAAGCACAGTGCCGCCCGCATACAGCAAAACCTGAATTACACCAACATTCTGCATACTCAGGGAACACAGGTTCATCAGGTAATACACGGGCGAGAGCATGAGCAGCAAGCTGGGCTGACCGCTTCCGTATGTACTTGGGAACCACACCATCATAAATGTCGAAACCGCTATTGCAACGACGCTGCTCGCCACCACACTCCTCGTGAGCAAATACAGGGCGAAGGTAGCGGCGTACATCGAAATGAGCAGCAGCGCGATCATCAGCGCAATCGATACAAATTGGGCAAACCCTGAGCACGAGGCCCCAACGTCCCATTGGGCCATCTTAGTTAAATACAGCGCAGTCGTAGAAAGAAGATACACGGCACCGACCAGAGTGCAGTTCACCAACAGCTTCGTGATCACAATCGCCGCCTGCGACACCCCTCGCGATCTCGATACGGCGTAAGCCACGGATTCAAAGTCTCTCGACGTAGCGTAAACCGCGTAGAGAATCGTCACCGGAATCCAGACCACTGTAGACGCAAAAGACGTCCGGGCAACAGAGCCCAAAACGTCCCCTGCATCCACTAGGTTTCCAATAAAACCTATAGCCCCTCCAAGCGTATACGGGTCATCACCGGCGACCATGATCAGCACCTCAGACGAAGTCGCAGCCGCAACCACATACAGCACAGCCGCAAGCGCAATCATCAGAGCGGTCGCCGGGTGCCTGGCGAGCAACCATACCTCGCTCCGAAAAGCTGAGATGAACTCGCGTTTCATCACAGCTCGCTCTCTCGACCGATGAGCTCCGAATAAAACTCCTCAAGGCTCTTCCTATGAGAATACGCCTCCGCAACCCTCACACCTGCGGTCGAGAGCGCTTCGATTGCAATGCCCCGCCCTTCCTTTTTCTCCTCATAGCGCATAAGGACGCTGCCGTCCGGCAGAAAAGAATGTGAGGTCTCATCTCCGAGAACCGATCTCGTTCGCTCCAGATCGTCCACATGCAACACGAAACCACCGCGGCATGACTTTTCCAGCTGAGGTGCGGTCATCCTTCGAATGAGGCGACCATGACTTATGAAGAGGTAATCAGTTGCCAGCTTGTGCATCTCCTCAAGATTGTGGCTGGATACGAGAATCGTTTTACCTTGATCTTTGTTAAGATGCGTAAGGATTTTTCTTACTTCGACTATCCCCATCGGATCCAGGCCGTTTGTCGGCTCGTCCAGGATCAACAGCTCCGGATCGCCCAGCAACGCTATGGCCAGATCGAGACGCCTCCTCATTCCCATTGAGAAGTTCTTCACTTTCTTCCCGCCGGCCTCCCCCAAACCGACGGTTGATAACACACCGTCGATGGAACGATCGGTGGGAAGCCCCCACTCAATACAGCGAACGACCAAGTTGTCTCGCGCGGTCAGATTAGGATACGAAGCATTGAGGTCGGGCATATAACCCAGCCTTTCCCTGCAGCTCCGTATTTCACGTCTCCCGGTTTGCCCAAACATCGAGATCGTTCCTGACGATGGCTCCGAAAGCCCCGTGATCAATCGAATTAACGTGCTCTTGCCGGCACCATTCTCCCCAATGAGTGCACACAGCTCGCCTTCCATTAAAGAGAACGAGACTGATTTAACCGCTTCAAACCCGCCATATCTCTTGGATATGGCACGCAATTCAACTGGGACTTCCCGCATGGACGACATCCTCCCCGTCAATAAAAAGGGACGACATGGCAATTGTGCGGGGTTATAGGTAACGTCGGTTCGCCCCCCATATTGCAATGCCACATCGCCCCTCAGGCGCTGCTGGCCAAAATATCTTTGAACAGTCTGTGCACGCCGTACGGCGTGCACTATCCGCTAAAAGCGGATAGTGCACTCCTGTGAAGAACACTTGGTGCTGCAGCTGCCGTGCGCGTAAAAGAAGCAATTGTTGCACATGGGCTCAGCCCCGGCTGACGGCTCGGTAATCCATTCCATTTCATTCCCCTCCTTTCGCGGTAGAAAGCCAGTTCATCTCTGCCCCCTAGAAACGGAACGTGCAGGACTGATTGGGGCACCTCTTCGTGCATCCCCCGTGCGCGTAGAAGAAGCAGTTGCCGCACGCGGGTGCAACGCCTTCCTCCGGCTCGTTAATCCAATCCATCTCTCCCTCCTTTCCTTGCATACCGAATTGATAATGTTATTCTAATTCGATATGTATCATATTTCAATATAAGCTTATTTATATATTACACAAGGTAAGCACCCCCCTGCATCCAGCACAGGAAATGACTCTCTCGTTCCCCAGTGACGCGGCGAGAAATACAGGCCACTGCAGGACGTTGAATGAACAGCCCGTGAAAACCGTTGTTTTCACGGGCTGCACCTGCTCAATACTTTTTTATTCTCCAGCCTCAGTCGTCTCTAAGATCGACCACGTAAACATGATCTGACTCCAGGACCGGGTCATCACCCGTCGCGGTCGCCCTGCTCAGCGCGTTGCGGGCGCGCCGCGTCGCCAGTTCCTCAAGTTCTCTTTCGTTGACGCGCTTAATAAGATCGCCAGGCTGGCAATCAAGCTCTACGCAAATATCCAGCAATGTCTTTAACCTAATTGCCTTCACCTTGCCATTTCGTATTTTTGAGATACTTGCCGGTGTGTGCCCGGTCGCCCGAATGATATCCGTACTCGTCTTTCCGCGTCGAAGCAATAAGCTTTCAAGCTCAATAATCAGATAGTCCATGCCGCCCCTCACACCAAATCCTCGGTCTGGTCTTGAAGCAGAGCTCCGTAGCGCCATATCGCAGAAATCGAGAAGCAGCAAACGGCCCCCAGCACAGCACCAATATCTATGGGCAGGGCCAGGTTTTCAAACATCGAATAGGCGTTCCCCAGCAAGTCGAAGGGGCCAATCACTATCGAAAGAAACCCCGGAGAAAACAAGAGGTCACCTATTGCCGCTGCAACAAACAGCCACCCGATAATCGAGATTCTTCGAGCATGCGAAAGGGTAAAGGGCGATTCGCCATGAGCCATGTCCATGCTGATTCCCCGCAGGGTCCATGTGGCCCCTCCGGAAATCAGAAGATACATCAAAGGAACCACTACGGAAACCGTCTTTGATGGATCATATAGGTTTCCTTGAGCAGCCATAAGCCCAATGGAAATAACCACCACCACCGAACAGCAACACACCGCTATAAACAGCGCCGTAAACAGAATCCCAAGCCTTCTTCCGAGAGTCATCATCTTCTGGATGGACTTATCGATCTTCTGGGCGCTATTCACCACAGCTCCTCCTAAAGCAATCAGAGGTCTTCTTACTTACTGTTTTTCCTACATTGTAACGAACTCGATAAGAAGAGGGTCGCTTCACGCCGCGCAATCCCGAACTCCAAGCGTTTCTCATCAGCATTGCCCATCTTTCGAGTCGAAATTCAAATCCAGTTTCTTATCGCATGCTGAAATCAACCCGAACTGGATGTGACTGGAAAACAGCGCGCTGCGTCGGTCGCGCTTTCCCGAGCGACTCTGGCACAACAGACGATATGAGTTGAACATTGGGGCCTCTCCCCTTGCAGCTCTCTCGTGGGTCGGGCGACAATGGTCGTACCATCAACCGCGGCCGCGCGCTGCGGGCCCTCGGCCTCGGCTGCGTCGTCGGGGCGGTCCCGAAGATGCACCGGCCCGCGGCCGACCGCGGCCGCAAGAACGACCGCCGCGACGCCGAGTGGCTGGCACGCATGCTGGCGCGCCGCAACGTCGTCGAGGTGTGGGTCCCCGACGAGCGCCCTCGAGGACGCGCGCGACGACCTGCAACACGCCAAGCAGCGGATGTCGAAGTTCCTGCTGCGCCACGGCCTCGTCTTCGACGAGACGACGCCGGCCGGCAGGCGCAGGGGCGCCTGGACGGGGGCCTACTGGGACTGGACGGAGTCCCTCTCCTTCGACGAGCCCGACGACGCCGCGGCCTACGAGCACTACATGGACGGAAATGACCTGGTAGAGAACCCTCGCACCGTCTACGTCGCAGGGGACGTAGACGAACTCGTCGAGCACGAGCAGCCTCGCGGGCGACACGTCGTTCAACAGTTTCGACAGCGTTCCTTTGCGCTTCGCGTTGCCGAGCTCGAGAACCAGCTGCGCGGTCTGCCAGAACCTGACCGACATGTCCGCGGCGACCGCGCGCATCGTGAGGGCGACTGCCATGCGCGTCTTGCCGCGCCTGGACTTACCGAAGAAGACGAGGTCTTCGCGCGATTGTTTGTGTCAACGGCCAACTGAATGTGAACCCTTCTTGCATTGTTGCAACCTGGCTGGCAGCCGGTCTTTAATGACGACGACCATTGTCGCCCGACCCACAAAAGAGCCGCAAGGGGAGGAGCTCCCAATGTTCAACTCATATCGTCTATGGCGCACTACCATTCACCGAAAGTCGGCACCTTTTTCATTCTCTCTATACATGTTTAAACAACATGTTCTACAATAGGGACAATAGAAATGGAAACTCGGGACGAGCCGTCTATCCATCTACGGCGCAGCCCCTTATTCAAAAGGACGGTGAGTGCATCCATGGAGCGTGCAAGCGGTGTTCTGATGCCCGTTTCGTCATTGCCCGGACCTTACGGTATCGGCGGCTTTGGCTGGAACGCCTATGACTTTGTCGATTTCCTCGCCTCGTGCAAACAACATTACTGGCAGATTCTCCCCCTTACGACAACGAGCTATGGCGACTCGCCCTATCAGTCGTTCTCGGCCCGTGCGGGCAACCCCAATTTCATCGACTTTGCCGAGCTTATCGAGGCCGGCTATCTGGAGCAGTGCGATATCGACGGCGTGTACCTGGGCTCCGACCCCAGCAATGTCGACTATGGTGCCATCTTTGGTGGCCGCCGTCAGATTCTCGACCGCGCCGCCGAGCGCTTTGCCGCCGACAAGCCGGCCGATTTCGATGACTTTATCCAGGCCAACGAGGACTGGCTCATCCCCTACTGTGAGTTCATGACCGTCAAAGAGGAGTGCGGTCTCAAGGCGTTTTGGGAGTGGCCCGCGGAACTCCGCACCCGCGGCGAAGCTTCCGCCAAGGTCTGCGCCGACCATCCGGCGCGTATGCTCTACCACCAGATGACGCAGTACTTCTTCGATCGCCAGTGGAGCCGCCTCAAGGCCTATGCCAATGAGCGCGACATTCTCATCATCGGCGACCTGCCCATCTATGTCTCGCGTGACTCTGTCGAGATGTGGGCGACGCCTGAGCTCTTTAAGATCGACGCCGCCGGCAATCCCGTGAGCGTCGCCGGCACGCCGCCCGACCAGTTCTCGGCCACCGGCCAGTACTGGGGCAACCCCATCTACGACTGGGACGCCATGGAGTCCGACGGCTTCTCCTGGTGGGAGGGCCGCATTCGCGCCGCCCTCGACATGTACGATGTCATCCGCCTGGATCACTTCCGCGGCTTCGAGGCCTATTGGGAGGTGCCGTTCTCCTCGCCCGATTCGTCCTACGGTTCGTGGACGCAGGGTCCCGGCCTCAAGTTCTTCAAGACGCTCGAGGAAAAGCTCGGCACGCTGCCCATCATCGCCGAAGACCTGGGCTTCCTCACCCCCGGCGTCATCGACATGCGCGACAACTCGGGCTTCCCCGGCATGAAGATCTTGCAGTTCGCCTTTGAGGGCACCAACTCGTACTACCTGCCGCACAACTACATTGCCAACACCGTCGCCTATGTGGGCACACACGACAACGAGACGGCGCGCGGTTGGTTTGAGGGAACGGCTACCCCGCGTCAGCGCGAGCAGGCGACCCTGTACACCCACCAGCAGGCAGGCGAGCCCATGGCCGATGCGCTCAACCGCACCATCGCCGCCAGCGTGAGCGATACCTGCATCTACACCATGCAAGACCTGCTCAACCTGGGCAACGAGGCGCGCATCAACACTCCCGCCACCCTGGGCGGCAACTGGACCTGGCGCATGCTCGATGGCGCCATCACCCGCGAGCTCGAGCACAAGCTCACCGACTGGACCGAGACCTACTTCCGCATCCCGTCGGAAGCCGAAATTGAGCTTCCCCAATAGGAGCCACCACGCCCGACCCCACCTCACCGTGCGGACGCGTCCGTTTCCCCGCGTGAGGCCATCTCAATCCCTCGCGCGGGCTTCTTATGAATTGCAGACATGAAACAACCCATCACAGGAGAAAACATGCCCCAAATTAACCTCATGGAACTCGCCGAGCAGTCTTTTGGCACCTCGCTCGAGCAGCTCGACGACCGTCGCATTTACAAGCTGCTGGTCAAACTCGTGCAGGAGCGCTCTGCCGCCTGCCCGCTCAACAACGGCAAGAAAAAGCTCTACTACATCTCTGCTGAGTTTTTGATCGGCAAGCTGCTCATCAACAACATGATCGACCTCGGCATCTATGACGAGGTTAAGGACCAGCTCGTCGCCGCAGGCCACGACCTCAACAAAATCGAGGAATTCGAGGTCGAGCCGTCACTCGGCAACGGCGGCCTGGGCCGCTTGGCCGCATGCTTCCTGGATTCCATCGCCACGCTGGGCTTGACCGGCGATGGCGTGGGCCTCAACTATCACTACGGTCTGTTCCGTCAGCGCTTTGTCGACAACCAGCAGAAGGCCGTCCCCGACGAGTGGCTCGGTGAGCAGGACATCCTAGTCGACGATGACCACTCCTACACCGTCGAGTTCGGCGATTTTGCCGTTACCTCCAAGCTCGTCAACATCGATGTGCCCGGTTACGGCCAGTCCACCAAGAACCGCCTGCGCCTGTTCGACCTGGCGAGCGTCGACGACGGCCTGGTCCCCGGCAGCTCCATCGACTTCGACAAGACCGAGATCGCCAAGAACCTCACCTTGTTCCTCTACCCCGACGATTCCGACGAGCAGGGCCGCCTACTTCGCATCTACCAGGAATACTTCATGGTAAGCAACGCCGCCCAGCTCCTGATCGACGAGGCCATCGAGCGCGGCAGCAACCTGCACGATCTGGCCGACTACGCCGTTGTCCAGATCAACGACACGCACCCCACCATGGTCATCCCCGAGCTCATTCGCCTGCTCACCACCGAGCACGACATCGAGTTTGACGAGGCCGTTACCATCGTACGCTCCATGGTCGCCTACACTAACCACACGATTCTTGCCGAGGCGCTCGAGAAGTGGCCGCTCACCAGCCTGCAGAAGGTCTCCCCTGCCATCGCCGACATTATCGTCAAGCTCGATGAGATCGCGAAGGCCGAGCACGATGACCCGCGCGTCGCCATCATCGACGAGCACGACACCGTCCACATGGCCCACATGGACATCCACTTTGGCTTCTCCATCAACGGCGTAGCCGCCCTCCACACCAAGATCCTGGAGGACACCGAGCTTCATCCGTTCTACGAGATCTATCCCGAGAAGTTCTCCAACAAGACCAACGGCATCACCTTCCGCCGCTGGATTCATGGGGCCAACCCCGCGCTCGCCAGCCTGCTCGACGATGTGATCGGCACCGACTGGCGCAGCACCGGCGATCTGAGCAAACTCGCCAAGTTCGCCGACGACAAGGACGTTCTTGAGCGCCTGGCCGCCACCAAGGTCGAAGCCAAGGCCATCATGCGCCAGTTCATGGCGCTCGAGCAGGGCGTGACCATTCCCTCCAACGCCATCATCGACGTCCAGGTCAAGCGCATCCACGAGTACAAGCGTCAGCAGATGCTCGCGCTCTACATCATCTGGAAGTACCTCGATATCAAGAACGGCAACAGACCTAAGCACCCTGTCACCATCATCTTTGGCGGCAAGGCGGCGCCTGCCTACACTATCGCGCAGGACATCATCCATCTGATCTTGACGCTGTCGCAGTGGATTGCAAACGACCCCGACGTGGCTCCCTACCTGCAGGTCGTCATGATCGAAAACTACAACGTCACCGCCGCCGAGCGCGTGATCCCCGCCGCTGATATCTCCGAGCAGATCAGCCTGGCCTCCAAGGAGGCGAGCGGCACCTCCAACATGAAGTTCATGCTCAACGGCGCCCTAACCCTGTGCACGCTCGACGGCGCCAACGTGGAGATTGCCGAGCTCGTGGGCGACGAGAATATCTATACCTTTGGTGCCTCGTCCAAACAGGTCGAGCAGCTCTATGCCGACGGCACCTATGACGCCGGTGTGCTCTACCGCAAGCCCGGCATTAAACTGCTGGTGGACTTCATCACCAACCCGGCCTTTATGGCGACCGGCAACGTCGAGCGCCTGCAGCGCCTGCACGATGACATTAAGGGCAAGGACTGGTTTATGGCCCTGCTCGACATCGAGGAGTACATCCAGACCAAGGAGCGCGTGTTGGCCGACTACGAGGACCAGGACGCCTGGATGCGCAAGACGCTCATCAATATCGCCAACGCCGGCACCTTCTCGTCTGACCGCACGATCTCCCAGTACAACGACGAGATTTGGCACCTGAGCTAATTTCGCTTCCCTTACCCATCCTCTTGAGAAACGGAGTCGTGGCAACACGGCTCCGTTTTTTGTGCCCGCACGTTACTCTGCGACCCAACTCGGCCAAACAATCTCGATCTGTAACAACTACTCGGTAAAAACGGTCCCAGCTGTTACAGATTGAGACATACCGGCCCCTCCCCTTGGGTTTATCTCGATCTGTAACATCTAGCAGCTGAAATTCACCTTTGGTGTTACAGATTTAGATGAAATGGTTAGCTCAGCGGAACCGTCTCGATCTGTAACATCTAACGTCCGAAATCAGCCTCACCCGTTACAGATCGAGACAAACGACCGGTCAGACAGCCCCAACACAAAGAAAGGCTCCCCTCTCGCCCAGTGGACGGGAGGGGAGCCTTATATGTGACCGCGGCAAAAGGATGGCAATACCGCAGTCGCCCAAAGGAAGGGCCTGGATGCACCGGGCCTAGATAAGGTTCTTGCCAGAGACCTTATCGAAGAGGTGGGTCGCGTTCTTCTCGAACTTGAACCAGATGGTGTCGCCAGCCTTGAGCGCGCCCTTGGCCTCGAGGTCGACGACGGGGATAATCAGGACAAACTGGCCGTCGGGAGCGGTCACGTGGACATGCTCGGTCGAGCCCATGAGCTCGGTCACCTCGACGGTACCCTGGAGCGCGCCCTCCTCGCCCTTGTCGGCAAGCAGGATCTGCTCGGGACGCACGCCGGCCGTAATCTCCTTCACGTCGCCGCCGTCCCAGTTGAGGGCAAGCTGAGCGCAAGTCTCGGGGGCGAGCGCCACGTTCATATCCTCGGTCTTGACGGTAAAGCCGTTGCCCGAGCGCACCAGCTGGGCATCGAAGAAGTTCATCTGCGGCACGCCGATGAAGCCGGCGACGAAGATGTTCGCGGGATGGTTGAAGACCTCCTGCGGCGTGGCGATCTGCTGGACAACGCCGTCCTTCATGACCACGATACGGTCACCGAGGGTCATAGCCTCGGTCTGGTCGTGAGTAACATAAATGAACGTGCCCTTGATCTCGTGGCGCAGCTTAATGAGCTCGGCACGCATCTGGTTACGAAGCTTGGCGTCCAGGTTGGACAGCGGCTCGTCCATCAGGAAGACCTTGGGGTCACGCACGATGGCGCGGCCGATAGCGACACGCTGGCGCTGGCCGCCGGAGAGCGCCTTGGGCTTACGGTCGAGGTACTCGGTAATGCCCAGAATCTCGGCAGCAGAGCGAACCTTGCGGTCGATCTCGTCCTTGGGAACCTTCTTGAGCTCGAGCGTAAATGCCATGTTCTCGTACACCGTCATATTGGGGTACAGAGCGTAGCTCTGGAACACCATGGCGATGTCGCGGTCCTTGGGCGCCACGTCGTTGACACGCTTGCCGTCGATGAGCACATCGCCCGAGGTAATGTCCTCCAGGCCGGCGACCATGCGCATCGTCGTGGACTTACCGCAGCCAGAGGGGCCAACGAGGACGACGAACTCCTGGTCGTGAACGGTGAGGTTGAAGTCCTCTACAGCGAGCACACCGTCCTCGGTAACCTTGAGGTTGTGCTTCTTCTCCTCGGTCTTCTTCTTTTTGCCAAAGAAGCCTTTCTTTTTTGACTCGTTGTTGGGATACACCTTCTGAACATGTTTGAGAACGATCTCGGCCATGTCTCTACCTTTCGATATGCGGCGCCGCGCTGAGGGGCTCCGCAGAAACTTGCAAAACAGTTACGGCATTAGCCCTTGACGGCACCTGCCACCACGCCGTCGATGATGTACTTCTGACAGAGGATGTACATGATAACGATGGGGATAACGACCATCATGATGCAGGCCATCATGGGGCCGAGCTCGACGTGGCCGTAGCCGCCGCGGAAGTACTGGATCAAGATAGGAATGGTCTTGTACTTGGTGGAGTCGAGCGTAAGGTAGGGCAGCAGATAGTCGTTCCAGACCCACATGGTCTCGAGGATGCCGACCGAAAGATAGGTGGGCTTCATGATGGGAAGGACGATCTTAAAGAACACCTGGACCGGGTTGCAGCCATCAATCATGGCCGCCTCCTCGATCTCGAGCGGGATGTTCTTTACAAAGCCGGCGAACATAAAGACCGCCAGGCCCGCGCCAAAGCCCAGATAGATAAAGCAGATGTTGAACGGCGTGTTAAAGCCGATGCGGTCCGCCAAATTGGACAGCGTGAACATGAGCATCTGGAACGGCACGACCATCGAGAACACGAACAGGTAATAGAAGAAGTTCGAGATCTTGTTGTTGACACGAACCACGTACCAAGCGCACATGGAGCAGCACACCAAGATCAGCACGACCGACGTGACCGTGATGATGAGCGAGTACATAAATGCCGAGGCAAAGCCCTGCTCGTTAAGGGCGTGCATGTAGTTTGCGAGGCCGTTGAACGTCTCGGGCGTGAGCAGATCGAATGCCGTGGTGGTGCTGATTGCGGTCGCTTTCTTAAAAGAATTAAGCGCAATCATGAACACGGGGTAGATCCACGCGAGCGACAGGATCGTAAAGAAAATCGAGAGCGCGCGGTTGATAACCTTATCGCGTTTCATTACTGCTGCACCTCCTTGGACCTCGTGGCCTTAAGCTGGATCATGGAGATGGCCACGACCAGGATGCAGAAGATAACCGCCTTGGCCTGACCAATGCCCTGCCATGCGATACCGGCACGCGAATAGAACGTGTTGTAGATGTTCAGGGCGAGCATCTCGGTGGAGTGCGCGGGGGCGCCGCCGGTAAGGGCGAGGTTCTGGTCGAACAGCTTAAAGCCGTTGGTGATGGACAGGAACAGGCAGATGGTGATGGTCGGCATCAGGTTAGGGATCTTAACCTTCCAAAACGTCTGCCATGCCGTAGCGCCGTCGACCTTGGCGGCCTCGATGTAGTCGGACGGAATGGACTGCAGACCAGCGATGTAGATGATCATCATGTAGCCGACCTGCTGCCACAGGGTCAGGATGATAAGGCCCCAGAAGCCAGCAGCAGAGTTAAGAGCGATGAGCTGGGCGCCCACGTTGGAGAGCAGGCAGTTGATCAGAATCTGCCAAATGTAGCCCAGCACGATGCCGCCGATCAGGTTAGGCATAAAGAAGATCGTACGGAAGATGTTGGTGCCTTTGAGCGCCTTGCGGGTGAGCGCCTGCGCAATGGCCAGGGCGATCACGTTGATGAGCACCGTCGACAGGAAGGCAAACGCCACGGTAAAGAAGAACGACGTGGAGAACTGCGGATCGGACAGCGCGCGCACGTAGTTCTCGATACCGACAAAGTGCGCGTTACTAATGATAATAAACTGGCAGAACGAGAGATAGAAGCCCTGGATAAAGGGGATCACGAACCCGATCATAAACGCCAGGCACGTGGGCAGCATAAAGAGCGGCCACCAGCGCTTGAGTGCTTTGCCCATAAAAGGGTCCTTTCAATATGCAGGGGGCGGGCAAACCAACGTCTGCCCGCCCCCCTGTCGCCAATCAGATAGCTTGGGCAGCAACTGCTTACTCGGAAGCGGCCTTCTCGGTCTTCCAGCCATCGACGAAGGCGTTCTTGACGCCGTCCCACTTGCTGTTATCGGCAGCGTAGGCAATCAGAGCCTGCTTGAGGTTCTTCTTCCACTCCTCGGAGGGAATGTAGACGAAGTCCCAAGCGACGGTCTTCTTGCCGTCCTTGGCCATGGCAACGGCCTGCTGCGAGAAGACGTTGGTGGTCTCCTTGGCGCTCTTGAACGGAGCGGTCAGACCCATCTTGTCGGCGATGATGCTGGTCGGGGTGTCAGCGGTGACGCACCAATACATGAAGTCCTCGGTGGCCTTCTGGGCATCCTCGGAAGCCTGGGAACTGACGCACCAGTAGTTCTCGCCGCCGGAGCACAGGCCCTGGTTCTCCTCGCCGTCAACACCGATGTAGATCGGCATCATGCCAATCTGATCGTCGGTCATGCCGGCCTTGACGAGGTCAGAGTAGGCCCAAGAGCCGTTCTGGTAGAAGACGGCCTTGCCGGTTGCGAACTCGTTGGTGGCGTCGTCGCCGGTCTTGGAAGCAAGCTGCGAAGGATCGCAGGTGGAGTCGGTGATGTACAGGTCGAAGATCTGCTTGTAGTTGTCGAGGAACTCACCCTTGATCTCGTCGTCCTCCTGGTTGTGCTCCTTCTCGAACTCGTAGTAGAGCGGAAGGTTGGCGAGGTGGGTGGTGTAGCGCCAGCTGGAGGAGTCATCCATGCCAGCAGAAGTGAAGGCACCCTCAATGCCAAGCTCGTCCTTGCGGGCCTGGATGTCGTCGGCACAAGCCTTCAGCTTGTCGAAGGAGTTGATGTCCTCGGCCTTGTAGCCAGCCTTCTCGAGCAGCTGCTTGTTGTAGATGATGCCGTAGCTCTCCTGGACCCAGTCGATACCCAGATCCTTGCCATCGGACTGCAGAGCCAGGGAGTCGTCAATGAGCTCACCGCGGAGCTTGGTATCGGACAGGTCGGCGCAGTAATCCTTCCAGTTCTTAAGACCGGTGGGGCCGTTGACCTGGAACAGGGTCGGAGCGGAGCTCTTGGACATCTCGGACTTGAGCTTCTCCTCGTAAGTGTTGGAGGCGGCGGTCACGATCTTGACCTCGACGCCCTTCTCCTTCTTA
This sequence comes from uncultured Collinsella sp., assembly GCA_900551365.1. Taxonomy (GTDB): domain Bacteria; phylum Actinomycetota; class Coriobacteriia; order Coriobacteriales; family Coriobacteriaceae; genus Collinsella. The sequence continues at coordinate 7,452 of URVZ01000014.1, read as the reverse complement.
TAGGCCTTGGCGATCTCCTTCCACTCCTTGTCGACCTCGGGCTTGAATTGGAGGAAGTAGACCTCGGCAGCGTCACCAGAAGCAGAGGAGCCGGAGCCGGCAGAACCACCGCAGCCCACGAGACCCAGACCAAGCACCGCAGCCGCGGAACCAGCAAAGCCCAGGAACTGCCTTCTGCTCATTTCGTTCTTCATTACAATCCACCCTTTCACACCGTGGCGGCACCCTTTGCCGCCGCCTTCGGAGATTGGCTCGGGGACTTTGCCCCTTTTGCTGATTTGTACGATACGCTATTTGGCTAGTTGTTTGAACAAGTATTACTAGAGCGGTAGAAAAACTTCGGTGAACGGTAATTTCAACTTGATACTTGACAAGTTTTGTATAAACAATTATTTGTTATCGAATATAGAGAAAACGCCCGGTCAAGCCGATGCATCGTCGGTTTGACCGGGCGTTTTCGCTTTGAGGGCATGAGTCTCGTCAGGCTGCGAGCTAGCCGGCTATCGCTTGGAGTTGACGCGGTAGTGGAAGATCTCGGGGTGCGTACGGGCGTGCGTGACCTCGAACAAGATGCCGTCCGAGGTGTACGATTGGCTCTCCATAACGGCGACGCAGTTGTACTTACCAAGGTCCAAGTAGCTGCAGTCCTCATCGTTGGCGAGCTCGACACTCACCGTACGACGACTCGCCATCACTTTGACGCCGCGCTTGTGCTCCAGATAGTCGTAAATTGACCTTGCGGCGATCTCGGGTGTCAGGCCTTTGGCGATCGACTCCAGAAAATAGCCGTGGTCCACCTGGCGAGCGTTACCGTTAAGGCTACGGACGCGCACCACGCGAATCAACTTCTCGCCCACCTTAAAGCCCAGGCGACGAGAGAGTTGCTCGGTGCAGACCAGATGTTCAAAAGACTTAACGTCCGTCGATGCAACGGCATTGTTGCGCTTTGCAAACTCGCCAAACGACTCAACCTCTTCGAGTGCGCCCAACATGTCGGTTTCGCCCTTAAGCCAAATAACGCGCACGCCCTTGCCGTGTATGGGCTGCACAAACATCCCGTCGGCCAGCATGCTCAAAGCGCGGCGGACGGTATTGCGCGTGCAGCCAAATTCCGCGGTCAGCTCGGCTTCGGTTGGCAGCATCTCCTGAAACGCATAGGTCCCATTAATGATGCGCGAGCGTATTTCTCGGTAGATTCCTTCGTATATCGCTTTTGGCATTGTTTCACCTCTACATTATTCATTTCCGGCTAGGCACGATAGCATTTCTTAAAGTTGTTTAAACCGAATATCGGTAAAGCGACAGGATTTAACCGTTGACGGTTTCTGTCATGCCCAAATCGGTTTCGCTCAAAACTGCCGGTACGACAATCGTCCGGTCCTCTACAATGAATCCATTGTTTAAACGTTTCCCCACGCGCAACGCGCCTCGATATTCGGAAGGCAGAACATGCTGCAAAAAATCCAACGCTTTGGCGGGGCAATGTTCGCGCCCGCCATGCTGTTTTCTATATCAGGCCTCATGGTCGGCGTCTCCGCTCTCGCAACGACTGCGGACATCGTCGGCGATCTCGCCGTATACGGAACCCCTTGGTACGTTTTTTGGACCATCATCCAGCGCGGCTCGTGGACGGTCTTTAAACGCCTCCCGCTCCTTTTTGCCGTAGCGCTGCCCATCGGTCTTGCCCAAAAACAACCGGCTCGTTGCTGCCTCGAGGCTCTCGTCGCCTATTTTGCCTACTGCTTCTTTTTGAGCGAGATCATTAAGCTGAGCGGAGACAACCTTGGACTTGAGTACCCGTCATCTTTGACCTCCGCCAGCGGTATCACCGTCATCGACGGCATCAAGACGCTCGACACCGGCATTATCGGCCCGCTGGCGGTGTCGGCAACCGTCGTCGCCATCCATGACCGCTTCTACGATGCCAAAATTCCCGATTGGCTCGGCACCTTCTCGGGCTCCTCGCTGGTCTACCTCATCAGCTTTTTTGCCGTGTTTGCCCTTGCCGCTATCTCGGCCGCCATCGTGCCCTACGTATACGATGTAACTGATACGCTGCGTCACGCGCTTGCAGGCGTCGGTCCCTTTGGCGTGGGTATCTTTGTCTTTTTAGAACGAGCACTCGAGCCCTTTGGCCTGCACCACCTGCTCTACATGCCGATCTACTACGACAACCTGGTCATTAACGACGGCATCTACGCCACGTGGAGCAGTTTGCTCCCCATCCTCTCCCATAGCACGCGCCCCCTTAATGAGCTTGCGCCGTGGGCCGGTTTTACCGCCACCGGCTGGGTCAAGCTCTTTGGCCTTCCTGCCATCGCAGCTGCGTTCTACTCCACCGCAAAACCCGAGCGCCGCGCCGGCCTCAGGGTCATCCTTGTTCCCGCCATCATCGCCTCGGTGGTTTGCGGCGTTACCGAGCCACTCGAGTTTCTCTTTATGTTCACCCACCCCGGGCTCTTTTTGCTCTACGCCGTCTTATCGTCTTGCCTTGCCACAACCATGAATCTCTTTGGCATCGTCGGCATCTTCTCGGGCGGCCTGATGGAGATGGCAGCCTTCAACTTTATTCCGCTCATGCGCACGCATGCCGGTGCCTATCTTTTGGCGCTCGGTATCGGCCTTGCCTTTAGCCTCATTTTTTTTGTTAGTTTTCGAGCACTCATCTTGGTCTATGACCTTAAGACTCCGGGCCGCGAGGATCATGTCGCCAATCGCGCGGCAATCGATTGTTTAACGGGAAGCAACTTTGCCAAAGAGCAATCTCCCAATGACGAGGTCAATAGTCGATCCGATCAAGATCACGTCCTCGCTGAGCGGGTAATTCAGCTTTTAGGTGGCGTTGGCAATATCGTGGGCGCAACCAACTGCGCCACGCGCCTGCGCGTCGAGGTCGCAGACCCTTCCATCGTTGCAGATAACGCGTCGTTTGTCGCGGTGGGCGCCAAGGGCCTCATCATTACGGGCAAGACCGCCCAGGTGATCATCGGCATCTCCGTTCCCCGCGTTAAAGAGCATTTTGACCAGATCATGGGCCTCGAGCCGGGATTTGTGCCCACCGCCTCGGCCTCCCCTGCCGCCAGCGCAGCCCATAAGCGCGGCGATATTTGCTTCTTCGATATCGACGGAACGCTCGCCTGGCAAGACCCCAGGCTCGCCCAAGACCTTCCCGAAGACGAGCGGGACCTCTCCCCCTATCCCAACGAGGCGGTTTCGCAGGCAATCCGCGAGTTTGTCGCCAACGGCAACATGGCCTTCATCTGCACAGGGCGCACCCTCAGCTGCATCCACCCCAAACTTCTTGAGCTGCCCTGGACCGGCATCGTCTGTCTTGCGGGCGGTTACGCCGAGATCAACGGACACGCAATTCGCGATCTGTCGATGACACCCAGCATGCTGCAGCATCTTGCCCCCTATCTTGAGCAATCGGGCGAGGTCATCCGCTTTGAGGGCCTCAACGGCGTCGTGCGCATGAGTGCCGATGCCCCCGATGCCCCCGGATACGCGCGCACCCTGGGCGACGCAGTCACGCAGCTGCAACATTACAGTGTCTACAAGATCTTGATGTCTACATCGCTCGCCAACCACATCGCTCAAGATAAGGCACTTGAGCCGCTGCTGTGCTTTAACGAGCTCGAACTCGAGGTAACCGAAATCTCGCCCCGCGAATGCACGAAGCGCGGGGGCATCCAGTCTGTACTCGACGCCCTCGATCCCCACCACGGAACCGTATACGGCATTGGCGACGCCAGCAATGACGTCTCGCTGATGAACGCCGTCGATGTCGGTATCGCCATGGGCAATGCGCCGGACTATCTCAAGGATAAGGCCGATTACGTGACCGACACCGTCGATCACGACGGTGTCGTTGCGGCGCTCGAGCATTTTGGGCTGATTTAGGCGCGCTCCATCAAACGCACGCCCGTTGTCCCAAATCGCCAAAACTGCCGCGCCAAACGCCCTAATGTGGCAATATGTTGTCTGCATATTGCATCAACGCAACCTCAGAAAGAATGCGAGAACCCGTGTCCAGTCCGTTTACCAGCTTTTTAGCCCAGCACTTTGACCAGATTAACGACTATCTGGCCACGTTCTTTGACGGACAGGCGACCTCTGCCGATATCGAGCGCTACCTGTATGCGCCGCTCTCGGCTTTTACGGCCAACGCCGGCAAGCGCCACCGCCCGCTTATCTGTATGCTCGCCGCAACCGCAGTGGGCGGTAGCTTTGAGAGCGCCCGCAGCGCCGCGGCAGCCATCGAGCATTTCCAGTCGGGCGCGCTGATCCACGACGACATCGCCGACAACGGACAGCTTCGTCGAGGCAAGCCCTGCATGCACCTTACCGAGGGCACGGGCCTTGCCATCAATTGCGGCGACCTGGCGCTCACCATGGTCACCAAGACGGTTCTCGACGACCCCACGCTGGAGTCCGACGTGAAGCTGCGCGTGCTCCACGAGCTTACCGAGATGATCGTCCGCACCATCGAGGGTCAAGCGCTCGACCTGGGTTGGGTCCGTGACGGGCGCTTTGATATCTCGGTTGATGACTACCTGGACATGGCGACGCACAAGACCGCGTTTTACAGCGGAGCCACGCCGCTTGCCGCCGGAGCCATTATCGGCGGCGGCAGCGATGAGCAAATCGAAGCGCTGCGCGCCTTTGGCCTGCACACAGGCCTTGCCTTTCAGATTCAGGACGACCTGCTCAACCTTGTCGGCACTAAGGAAGCCGCCAACAAGGACTTCCGCACCGACATCACCGAGGGCAAGCGCACGCTTGTCGCCGTACACGCCCTCTCTGATGAGCGCCACCACGACGAGGTCGAGGCGATTCTTTCCTCGGGCACCGATGATCCCGCGCAGCTCGCACGCGCCGTGGAGATCTTCCAGGAGACCGACTCCATCGATTACGCCCACACTTACGCGCTCGACCTGACCGCTAAGGCCAAAGCGGCCATCGAGAACGTTGAGCTTGATCCGCACGCACGCGAGCTGTTCCTCTCCATGGCAGATTTCTTTGTGGAGCGCCTTAACTAACGGGGGTTATAAAACCTGTCAGCAGCGTATTTAGGCACAACTTGCTACACTGTTGAGTGCATGTTTATGCATCCCTTTGCGTTGTCTATCCGACAGACGCTCAAATAGTACGAATGGTACGCCGAAAGGGGTTCGTTCATGGAACCTATTACAACGGGCATGCAAGGAGCAGCCGTCGAGGACGTGCAGTCTCGTCTCCTGCAGCTCGGCTACACGATTGATGCCGCCGAAGTCACCGACAAGTACTTTGGAGCCACCACTGAGCAGGCCGTCAGCACCTTCAGGCTCGACAGCGGCCTTGCTGCCGGTCATGCCGTCGATATCCCCTGCTGGAGCGCCCTTGTAGACGCTTCGTATAAGCTGGGCGACCGCACTCTCTATCTGCGCATGCCCAATTTCCATGGCGCCGATGTGCAGGCCCTGCAGCGCGCTCTCAACGTTTTGGGCTTTGCCTGTGGCGAAGACGACGGCTACTTTGGTCCGCATACCGAGGCCGCCCTGCAGCAGTTCCAGGAAAATGTCGGCCTGTTTGCCGACGGCATGGCCTTCCAGGACACCTACGCCTACATCAACCGCCTGCACCATGTGTGGGAGGGCAAGCCCTCGGTCACCGAAGCCGAGTCCCGTATCGGTTTTGCTCGCGCCGCCAACGTGCTCGAGCGCTTCCAGATTGCCGTTATCGGCGAGGACCCCATCGCACGCAGCGTTGCGTCGCGCATGTGGAATATCGCCACGGCAACGACCGACAACAGCGGCATGATGCTCTGCGACTCCGAGGTCCCAACCGACGTTGACCTGGTGCTCGAGATCGCAAGCGATGAGCTGCCCGCAGATGCAGCGCCGCGCGCCACGATCGCCCTCGCCGAGTGCCACAACCTGGCCCAGCGCATCCGCACTGCCAATGTCGCCGCGCAGCAGAAGCCGGCACGCATTCGCATTGAGCTCACGGGCATGACGCGCTACAACGGCACCTTCACGGCCAGCGACGCGCAGACACTCGCCGTACGCCTGCTCGATGGTGTTTGCGATGCCCTCGCAGATTAGGTAAACTAAACGAGTTGCTTTTGGGCAACACCACACATTGGGACGTAGTTCAACGGTAGAACTCCGGTTTTTGGTGCCGGCTGTTGGGGGTTCGAATCCCTCCGTCCCAGCCAAAGAAACAAGTCTCTCGAACGCATAGCCGATCGGGAGGCTTTTCTTGTGAGCAAGCGGAGGGATTCGAACCCGCAAGGGTGCGGAGCTGAGGAAACGCGAAGCGTTTTCCAGCGCAGCACGCAAGGAGCGAAGCGACGCAGCGGAGCGCGGCCGCCGACCAGGCGGACGCGGAATCCCTCCGTCCCATACCAGCAACGGGCTCCCCACATCTCGACTTACCAGCCAAACCGGCACTTAGGGACGTTCCTAAAGTGCCGGTCATCAACATGGTGCCGTGCGGCCCCGGCGGGCCGGCGTAGCATTACAGACCAAGCGACCATTTCCATGCGGGAATAACCTCGATGACGCCATGCTCCGTTTTGATCTGGGTCGCCTCGCGCAGCGTGATGATATTGGCATCCTTGATACCGGTTTTTACCATAGCAACCTCAAGGGAACCAACTTCACGCCTGCGCGTTTTCTCTGCCGTCATATCGACTGTCACCTGGTAAAGCGCGTATGGTTCCGATGCCAAAGCGTCGCCGACCAAGAAATCAACTTTTTCTCGTGCTTGCGTTGGAGCCGTAAATGAAGTCACCGTTTCCAACCGGCCGTTTGCCGTACGGCGCATGAGTTCAGCATAAATCGCAGTCTCCAAACGCTTTCCTATATCCTGCTGATTAGCACGCGATGTTGCATATGCCATCCCCTGGTCGACGGCATAGACCTTGTCTGTTGTCGTTGTCTTAGGAGCCAAAGAAGTTGAATACTCCGGAAGTAATCCAATGAGATGAGCCTGCTGGAATAAACGAACGAGTTCGTTTATTTTTTCCCATGACGCTCGATATCCGACAGACTTTAAGGCTTCCAACAAACTGTTAACCGAAAGGTCGCAACCCGTGTTTCGAAGGCAGAAGAGCCCTACTTGGTTGGCAAGAGCGATATCCGTGCGCCCGCTCCGCTCGAGAATGTCTCGTGCAACAACATCTCGCAAATAGGCTTGAAGCATCTGAATACGCGAACCGGCATCAAGCTCCTGAACCCCAGGAAAGCCACCCTCTATGAGATAACGGTCATATGCCGATTCCAGATCAGTTCGCCGCTGCGGAGAAACAGCTGGAGCCCCAGCACTAGTAGACATATCCGGCGTTTCAATGTGATGAAACGCACAATACTCGCGGAATGAAAGCGGATGCATAGCGTGCTCTTGCGAGCGACCGCGAAACTGCGTCGCTATTTCATCGGCAGATAGTTTTGAGGACGATCCGGTGATAAC
>URVZ01000013.1 GCA_900551365.1 uncultured Collinsella sp. | reverse complement strand
TGCCGGCCTCGCCCTGGGCGATGGCGTCGTCGTCGGCGACGATGAGCCAGTAGCCACAGGGCAGCTCGGCCGCCATACCCGCGTTGAGGGCCGCAGGCCTGGCGCCAGAGCTCTGGAGGGAACGAGCGAGCTGTGCGCTCAGCGCGCTCGTAAGGTGGGAATCGGTGTTGAGCCACTCGGCAGCTTCCTGCGCGGTGGTCTGGGAATTGGGCATGCCGGCGCTGTGCAGCACAGGCAGCGCGACGTCGCGCACGGCGTCGCTTGCCCAGGCGAGGTCGGTGGCGATCTTGGCGTCGCTGTCGCCGTCGACGACGTTGGCGCTAAAGATCTGGCAGGCGTCGTAGCTGCGCGCCACGGTGCCGCTCACCGTGATGGAACCGGTCGAGGTCGGCGCGGCCTGCGCGGATGCGGGGAACACAACCGCGCAGGTGCCGATCAGGAGGGCAAGCAGCGCAAACAAGATCGGGAAGGAGCAAACTCTCTTATTCACGACGCTCGCCCCCCTTCGCATTCGCCTTGCGACGAATGTGCATCCAGGCCGCAGCAGCGCAAAGCACCGCCGCGCCGGCAAGGTACGTCAGAGTGACGCCCGACATACCAGAAAGGGGCAAAGAGGTGGAGTAGGTGTTGGTGAAGGTGGGGGTAGTGTCGGGAAACTCGTGGCCCTCGGTCTCGGCGCTTACCCACGTACCTTCTTTGTCAACGGTTCCCTTCCTGTAGGTCACCGCACAGTTGATCTCTCCTTTTTCGGTGTCATACCTTGCCACAACCGTGAACTTATAGACCGAGTGGTCGTACGTGTAGCGCGAGAACCGCGAACCGTCGGTTTTCTCGCGCACATAGTACGTATAGGTCTTGGAAGGGCCACCCGTGGAGTCGCCCGAGTCGTCGGGATTACCCCTGATATCAGCGAGCGAGTACTTGAGCTCAACCTCTTTATCAGTGGTGTCTTTGAACGAAAGCGTCTGCTTCGTTTCTTTACCAGAGGTCACGGCAGTACCGATGATGTTTTTAAATTTGCTGTCTTTCGCAAACTGAAGTGTAAACTCCTTCATCTCGCCACCCTCAACGACCTTAGTCGCCTTAGGAGTCCAGGAGGCGGGGGGCACGATTTTGTTGGTAAAGGTCGGTTTCTTACTGTTACCGATAGTAACCGTAGTCTTCGTGCTATCTTGTGAGCTATCTTGTGGGATGTCAACGGAATAGCTTCCGGAACCAAGTGGTTTGAAGTCGGGATCCTTCTCTGTCTTTTTAGAAACGGTTATTTCTTTTACCTTGTAATAATTAATAGGAATCGACATGAGATATTTAGTGTCGGATGGATTGTCCTCAACTTTTACCACGATCTTGTAAATGGTCTCGTCGAATTTGGTATCCAATTCGTTTTCGCCGCTGATGGGTTCCTCAACAAGATAGAAAACGTATTGTCCCGAAGAATAGTCCTTGCCAGAGTCGAAGGTGATATTGCCGTTTGTTTGATCAACAGGCGCCTCGCCCGCAACACTGCAATCGCCCATATCAAATGTGTCGTCATCTTTCCAAGAAGGCTCGATGTCACCATCCTGGCGCAGCAACTTAAATCTGTAATTGTGCGTGCTAAGGCCTTGCGAGATTCCCTTTTCATCTTTAAGCACCTTGGTGGCATTGAGCTTCATGCTCGGATAAACACTCAGATCCTTGACCTCGCCAACGACAAGATCGCCGTTGGTCATGATGCCGCCACCGTGGGTGTAGGAATAGTTGCCACTGATAATGGTCGTAGCCGCTGTCTGCGCCTTTCCCATGGCATCGGCAGTCGGATAGGCCTCAAGACCGAACATGTACTTGGCCTCGGCGCCGCCATTTGGCTCAATGGTGATCTTCTCGCCGTCGCAAGTGCCCTGCCAACCAGCCGAGTCGCCGCCGAGCATCTTGCCGAGCACAACTGCAATTGTCGAGTTCGCACCATCTTTTTTACGCACCAGGAAGAAATCCTTATGGCCGGATTTTTTGAAGGGCTCGGTAATGTACTCGGAGTTACTATCCTCGTTCTTCCCATATCCGCCGGCAGAGTAGTGTTCACCATTATTATCTTTATTGTTATAAATAGCGGCACCGTTGGAATGCGAAACGATTGTTTCGCCCGTAGGGCAAGCGCCAACGCCGCCGCCCCAGCCGCCAGCCTCATTTTCGGCAATCAACGTCTTTACGATATTGAGCTTGCCGCCCTTCTGGATAAAGACGCCACCGCCGCCCCAGTCGCCGCCGCGATCCTTACCCGTCATAGTCTTGTTGTTCGTAATGTAAATCTTGCTGTTCTCACCAGCGCTAATTGTTGCCATCGTACCAGTGTTGTCACCGCCAGCGATACGCAAACCGCCGCCCTCAGCGTTCTCCGCCACGTTGCCGGCAATCGTGCCGCCAGTCATTTCAAACTCGATGGTCTGGTTGTAAAAACCAGCGTAAACGCCGCCGGCAGCCTCATGGGAGTAGTTAGCAGTAACTGAGCCACCCGTTATACTGAGCTTGCCACCATTTACACATGCAATGCCACCGCCACCGAGCAGGCCATTGTTAAACGATTCAGAGATATTGGAATCGACACGATTGTTAGTAATGCTTGCCGAATCGCTGATACTAACGCAAGCATTTTTGGTAAAGACGCCGCCGCCATAACCATTTTCGGGACTGCCGCCGCTGTTGCAAGTGTTTTCATACGTAGCGTTGCCAGAGATAATTCCGCCCGTAAGCTTCAGGGTGGCTCCCTTGTCAGCATAGATGCCGCCGCCAGAACCCGACTTGTTTCCCGCGACCACGCCGCCTGTCATTTCGAGACTGGCATTCGCGCCCGCCTTCTCGCCCGTTATGCACAGGCCACCGCCCCAGCCACCGCCGTTGCCATTGGTGACGTAACCGCCTTCGATTTTGACTTTACCCTCAGAAAAAATCACATGGCCGTCATCGCTCAGATTGGCGGCCGTGGTAATCATGCCGCCCTTGAGATCGAGCGTGCCGCCCTCTTTAACGGTGACCACATGCTTTACGGAACCGCTGTCCGATGCCGCATCAATAGCGCCAAAGCCCGTAACGACATGCCTGATCGTAGTCTCGGTTGTGCCGAGTCCATCTTGATTGGGCGTGCTCTTGGTCTCAAAGTAAGTAAGACTCTTAGGAGTGTCACTATTTGAGCCGTTTCCTGTTTCCCATTCCATAGACGCAAGATGACCCGCCGTCGTTTCGACCAGGGTCTGTTCGTCTTTTGTTTTACCTAAATCCTCGATAGTGAGTGTGGCTCCATTTTCGACCACAAAGAAGGAGTCTTTGTTGCCGGAATCACGGTAGAGCATGTGTCCCGCAAGATCGATAGCAGTGTCTTTGGTGATGGTGATCTGCTTATCCGAATAGGCAAAATCCGTCAGTCGGAACTTGCCGCCATTGGTGAACGTCTCAGCAATATTACCTTTCACCTCGTTATAGCCATCGGCACTGACGGTAGCGGGAGCGATAGCGTTTTCATCGTTAGTTTCATCATCAGAAGGCTGTGTATCGGAAGGCTGCGCGGCGCCCTTGGCCTCCGAGTCGTCGGACGGCAGTCCCGCGGCAGCGGCGTCTTCGCTCGCGCCATTCTCGGCATCATCGCTAATCTGCTTTTCGGCACCCCCGTTAGTGGTGCTGTCTACACCAGTAGACTCACTTGAGGAACCCCCCCCCATCACAATTTCTTCGGTAGAAACCGTCTGGGCATCGTTGGCAATGGCCTGCGAGATCGGAGGCATGACGAGCGACAGTACCAGGCTCAAAACGGAGGCTCCGCACAAGACGCCTGCCAGTACACGGCGCGTCGCTTTATTACTCTGTTTAGATTTGTCTGAATTTGCTTTCATCGATGTCTCCTCCCCAAGAGACCGCGATCTTGCTCTTTCACTATCAAACGTATCTGCGCAATCTGTAATTGCGCACGCTTAGTAATCCATATTGTAGCGATTGTTTGAACATCTGAACAAGATAACCGATTGTTTTGTAGCGAATTCTCAATTCTCTTGACATTTGCTCAGATTTACCTTCGTTTATTCGCTATCTATTTTTTGTTTCTGCTGGTAATATAGTTGTCTATCATTTTTTAATGGCATTAGATTTATTTGCACAACATTTTGCTCAAGAGTAAACATCCTGTAAACAGTCGAAAATTAACCATGAGCTGTAGGTCATTTACCGGGAGAAATACCCTACCAAACTGATGAGAATATCTTTAACTCATCGGTAGTCAGAAGCGTAATGTTCAGACAACCATATTGGTATTTGCGCGCAGATTGCAGGCATCAACTCGCCCAAATCGCCTGAGGCCACCACAAAGGTGCCTATCCCCATTGTGGCGGTTCTCCCCCGGCGCTACAGCAGATGCTCCTCGATAAAGATCGCGATACCGTCTTCGTCGTTACTCGCGGTTACAAAGTCGGCGGCGGCACGGGTGGCGTCGCTGCCGTTTGCCATGGCCACGCCCGCGCCGGCGTCGGCCACCATGCAGGTGTCGTTATCGGCATCGCCAAACACGCAGATGTTCTGGAGCTCCATGTCATTGAGCTCCGCCACGCGCACAAGGCCGCGCGTCTTGGACACGCGCGGGTCCATGAACTCGTAGAGGCGCTGCGTGGTTTGCAGGGCGGCTGCCTTAACGGTGTCGTCGACGAACGTCGATGCTCGCTCGATGACCTGCGGCATCACCTCGGGCGCCATGGTAAACATCACCTTGGGCTGCGGTTCGCGCAAGAACTCGGCAAAATCGACCACCATATAGGGCACACCGTCGACCTGCGACAGGTGCTCCACGCACGCGTTGGTCTCGGGAACGTAGAACACGCCGTCTCGGGGGCAAACGGGCGTTGCCGGAAGGTCCGCCATGTGTTTGCAGATGCGCGCGATGGTTTCGCCCGGCAGCGGGTAGCTCAGCTCGTTGATGCCGTGCGCGCGGTCGATGACCTCGGCGCCGCCACAGCCCACCATCACGTCTACCAGACCGTCGATGCCCCAAAGCTCATACATGGCCTCGGTCGCGTGGGCGTCGCGCCCGGTGCACAGGCCAAAGAGCACGCCACGCTCGCGCAGAGCGCGGATCGCCGCCGCAGTGCGCGGGGACACCGTGTGCTCGCTCGTGAGCAGCGTGCCGTCGATATCGCAGAACACGGCTTTGATGTTGCTGAATGTGGCGTCCATGGGGGCCTTTCTGGGTAGTGTGGCGATGTTGGATGCAATCGGAAATGGAGTACATGGTATACCAAGGCACGAGCACGGCTCGCCAAAGCAAAAACCACCACAAAGGTGCCTGTCCCCTTTGTGGTGGAAATGACGTTTGCCCAGATAAAACCTGCCAAAATAAACCTGTCCCTTTTTGGCAGGTTAGCGATCCAAATGCCTACGTCCAAACAGCAGCAGCGCCGCGGGGACCGCCGTTACGACTATGCCCGCTCCTACGAGCGTCTGCTGCACGCCAAATGTCGCCGCCAGCCACGGGGCAATCGCCAGCGGAGCCACGCCGGCGAACATGTTTCCAAAGCCCATGACCGAGTTGACGCGGCCGAGCTGCTCGAGCGGGGCCGTCGTTTGCACAATGGTGTTGTGGAGCGGGTTGACGACGCCCCAGGCCACGCCCAGGGCGATCTGGCCGATAAGGGCCACTCCCACGTACGGCGTGCCCACGTAGAGCAGGCTTCCCAGGCCTACGGTCATAAGCGCCACGAGCAACGTTTTAAGGCTGACGAAGCGCGGCGGCATGCGAAGCGCGACCACGGCGCCCAGCACCGCGCCCACGCCGCAGGCCGACGAAAGCCAGCCCATCCATTCGACGCCGACGTGCAGGACGTCGCGATAGAAGAACGACTCCAGCGGATCGAAGGCGCCGTAGCCAAAGTTCGAAAGGAAGATGATGCAGAAGAGCAGGGCGAGGACGCTGTTGGTGAAGACCGTCTTGATGCTGGTCGCGAAGGTGGCGCGGGCGGGCGTGTTGGGGCTGGAGCTTTGGCCCGCGCGCCCGGCGATGCGGCCTTCCCTCGGCTTAAACCCCCAGCCGGCGATAAGCGCCAGCACGGTAAAGAGCATCATGAGCACGAACACCGCGCGCGACGATGCAGCCGCCGCGGCAAAGCCGCCCAGCGTGGGGCCAACGATGATGCTCACGTTGGAGAACATGGTGATGGTGGAGTTGATGTCTTTGAGCTCGACAGGGTCGTCGGTGAGATAGGCCGGATAGGACGTGGCGATGGGCTGGGCGAATCCCATTACAAAGCCCAAGAGTACCGCGCCGGCAAGGACCGTCTCGGTCGCGTCGCCAAAGGCGATGATCGCCGCGCCCGTTGCCAGTGTGCCGACGATGCTCAGCCAGAAATGGCGGCGCGGACCCCAGGCGTCGAGCGCCGCGCCACCCGCAAAGGACCCCAGGATCACGAAGACGTTCATAAACATGACGGCCAGCGACGTCGCGACGACCGAAGCGCCGTCCGCATAGGTGAGCGTTCCGATGACGCCGATAAAGTAGCTGGTCTGAAAACCGGTGTAGATGAAAAAGCGCATCGCCACCAGGCGCTTGGCCTGAGCGGACAGCGAAGGTTGAGGCTTTGAGAAAAGAGAGGCGAGCATGGAGACTCCTTGTTTCATACGAATGCGGACGGCGGGCATTCGCCACCGTCTGTCAAATCAATCTATCCGCATGAAACATTAAGGACGCATCAAGCCCCTTCTCTCCGTTTTTCGCCCGTCATGAACTACTTGGTAGATTGTAAGGCATGTCCCACACATCTACCAAAGCAAAAACCACCACAAAGGTGCCTGGCCCCTTTGTGGTGGAAATGACGTTTGCCCAGATAAAACCTGCCAAAATAAACCTGTCCCCTTTTGGCATGTTATGGCAGCGCAGCGAGCCGGTTCCAAGTGCCCCAGGTCGCCCCGAAAGAGGAGCGACGCGTACTTTGGTACGCGAGCGATGGCTTGAGGGGCGAGATGGGGTGCTTGGGGCCGGCGCAGCGTCAAGCCTGAAGGTGATCTTGGATGAGATCGCAGATGGCTCGGGCGTCGTTGATGTTGATGGCTCGGGTCGCGAAGCCGGCATCGAAGGCTTGGCGTGCAAGGGCTTCGTTGCAGGCAAGAGCCAACGTGCGACCGTCGACCAGGTCGAGCGAGCTCTTGCCGCGCAGACGGTCGACACCGGAGCGCGCGACGACGATGTTGTCGAAGCCCTCGGTCTTGTAGCCCTCGATGATCACCACATCGACATCGCTGTAACGCGACAGCAGCTCACGCGCGGGCATCTCGTCCTCCTCGCGCGTGTCGGCGTACTCCGCCCAGCGCGTGGCGCAGATAAGGCCCACGTGCTTGGATCCGGCTTGGTGATGGCGCCAGGTGTCCTTAGCGGGCACGTCGATATCAAAGCCGTGGTGCCCATGATGCTTGAGCGAACCCACGCGCAGGCCGCGGCGGGTGAGCTCGGCGATAACCTTCTCGACGAGCGTGGTCTTGCCTGAGTTTTGGTAGCCGATAAACGCGATCGCGGGGACGGCCGGTGCCGGAGCTGCGGGCGCGGCGGCGACGGGTGCGCTCGCGGGCGCGGCGCCCGCGGCTCCCACGGCCTCAACGGCAGCGGCCTGACGCTCTGCACGATCCCACACGCCCGAGCGGCCGCCCTCCTTGTGCAGCAGGCGCACGTCGACGATCTCCATGCCGCGATCGACCGCCTTGCACATGTCGTAGATCGTTAGGCACGCAGCGCTCGCGCCGGTCAACGCCTCCATCTCGATACCCGTCTTGCCCGTTACGCCGGCCGTAACCAGCACGTGAAAGCCAACCTGCCCGTCCGAACGCGCCGGCGCCCAGCCCTCGGGCACGTCCTCGGCCGGCGTCCCCGCCGGAGCGATGGGCGCAATATCGCACTTACTCTTGGTAATGAGCAACGGATGGCACATGGGGATGATGTCGCTTGTGCGTTTGATGGCCATAATGCCCGCCACGCGTGCGCAGGCAAGCACGTCGCCCTTTTTGGCGCGGTCCTGCAGCACCATGGCCTGCGTCTCGGGGTGCATGAGGATGGTGCCCTCGGCGATGGCGATGCGATGAGTCTCGGCCTTGTCGGACACGTCGACCATGCGTACCTCGCCCTTGGCGTCCACGTGTGTCAGCTCGTCGCGACGGGCGTCACGGGCGGGCTCGGTGGCAGCACTGGCAGTCGGCTGCACGGACGCGTCAGCGCTGTCAGCATTCGCCGCAGCCGTGACTTTGTGGGCAGACATCGCGGCCCTGCGAGCGGCCTTGGTGGCATCGGCGTACCTGCTCTTGGCCATATGATCATCCTCCGATTTGGGACATAAATCGTTGCGTGCCCTCAATTATCGCGTGTTCCTGCGGTTTGTGGGCCACGGCATCGCGCCAAATCGAAAGTACCTGCATATCATCACCACGGCGCAGGGCGTCGCGCACCGAATACTCGGCATCGCTAAACAGGCACGGACGCACGTTGCCATCGGCCGTCAGGCGCAGACGGTTGCAATTCGCACAAAAATGGTTGGACATGGCGCTAATGAAACCGACCGTTCCCGTCGCGCCAGGAAAGTGCCAATAGCGCGCAGGGCCCGCGCCGGCAGGAGCGTCGTTGATGCCGAGCGGCTCGAGCTCGCCCAGCCCCGCCGCGGCTGCCCCGGCATTGATGCGCGCCCGCAGCTCGTCACTCGGCACGGTGTCGCTCGCGTCCCACAGCTCGGGATTGAGCGCGGGCGCGTGAGGGTCCACAGCGCAATGCGAGCTCGTGTGCTCGTCGCCGATGGGCATGTATTCGATAAATCGCAGGTGGATGGGGCGGTCGAGCGTGAGTCGCGCGAGGGCCGCCACATCCTGGTTGAGCCGGCGCACCACAACACAGTTGACCTTAACGGGCTCAAAGCCCCAAGCCAGCGCCGCGTCGATGCCAGCCATGGTCTGCTCGAGCCGACCCAGACGCGTGATCTTTCCAAAGAGCGTAGGGTCGAGCGTGTCGAGCGAGATGTTAACGCGGTTAAGCCCCGCATCTTTGAGCTGCGGCGCCAGCTTGGGCAGCAGGGCACCGTTGGTGGTGAGCGAGATGTCCTCGATCTGCGGAATCGCGCGGATGTCACGAATGAGCGGAATGATACGGCGGCTGACCAGCGGCTCGCCGCCCGTCAGGCGCACGCGGCGAATGCCCTCCCCCGCCACCAAGCGCACAAAGCGGGCGATTTCCTCGGCGCTGAGCAGCTCGTCGTGCGCGCGGGGCGCCACGCCATCGACCGGCATGCAATAGATGCAGCGGAAATTGCACTTGTCGGTAACGGCAATGCGCAGGTAGTTGATATCGCGGCCAAAACCGTCATGTTGCACGTGCCCGTCCACGCAGCCCTCCCCTCACGCGGCGTTTTATTCTTCGGAAAACATAATACCCCACGAGAGAATCATGCCGACACCCGTACGACAGGACAGGTCGCTTCGAGCAAAACGGACTTTCCAAGCCCATCCTCAGCACAGACCATCACAACATTCGATGCTTTTCCCGTTTTTAGCGAAAAACGTCGAATGTTGTGATGGTTTGCCTGCCCACGGCACCCCGCAGAAGGACCAAAGCGCCCCTAAAGGCCGCCGTCCCAGTGTCGAATCACGAATTCTCGCAGGTCGTTCTGACGTTTCTGGAACACCTCGCTCCGGTCGCACTTGAGACCCATAGCGAGCGCGATGGCGTTCATCGCCCGGTGCAATTGCAGCTGATGGGCAAACTGAGTCCCGATGAGAACGATCATGCTAAAGCCCAGCGCGCTCAGCACGGCCATACGCTCCGCATCCGACGCGCTGCGCTGTTTATCAAGATGGTCCGAGCCGTTATATTCAATCCCCGTACCGCTCGCAGGCGCATATACGTCGATCTCGAAATACCCGGCCTTTGCGAGATACTTGAACTCGTTGGGAACATCGACCCGATGGTTGAGCTCAATCTTGGCGTATCCCAGCCCGCCCTGGGAACGTTTTGCTACGACCATGATTGCGGTGGCCGTCTCCATGGGCGACCGCGCGCCATCGTGCACGCGCTTGAGCACGGCGGCCGCGCGTATAGCCCCCTGACGAGATCGATTCTCGTTGCAATAAGCAATCAAGTCGGCAACGGTATACCTCTGCCCCATCTCGATATAATCGCCTGTCGACAGATGATTCAAATGGTATCGGGCGCAGATTTCGTAGCCATATTCCAGCTGCTCGGGCTCACTCATCCACGAACCCGCTTGGACAAAGCACATGGCCTCATCAACCACCAGAAGGCCCTCTGCCACCTCGATAAGATGGCATGGAGGTACCGGCGACCCAAACACGTGGCATCTAAATCCAGCCGGCGTCGAGCGCTCAAAATCGAAGTTGACGAGCGTGTCGATATGATCGAGCTCTTCTCGTGGAATACCAAGCGAAGCCAGATAGTCGGTAACGATCCCAACTGCCGTTGAAGCCCTCAGCCCCTTGGCATCGAGTCCCAATTTGGGCAGGTCCGCAGTCGGCTCTGCCTCGTTAGCAAGCGAGTCCTCATCGTATAGGCTGCTTGCTCGCGAGAGCGGCTCGGACGGACGCGCCACGTTGTGGTACAGCCAGGCAGTCTTATGGGACAGGACGATCGGCAGGTCCATGAGCCCTCCAATGGAGTCGGATAACCAACCTTATTCCCCTGCCCACGGGTCCGCACACCTTCGTGCACAAGAAAGCGATTCCACCCGGTCGAGTGGCAGAAAAACCATCACAACATTCGATGCTTTTCCCGATTTTGGCGAAAAGCGTCGAATGTTGTGATGGTTTGAAGCGAGGTGAGCGGCACGGAGGGGTCAAAGCATCGTGCTCGAACAGGTTAATCCAACTCTTTTAAGCCATGCGCCAGTTGCCAGTACTCGCCGTGCTGGGCGAGCAGCTCTTCGTGCGTGCCGCGCTCGATGATGCGGCCGTGTTCGAGGACCATGATGGCGTCGGCGTCGCGGACAGTGGACAGGCGGTGCGCGATCATAAACGTGGTGCGACCGCGCATGATGCGGTCCATACCGCGCTCGATGAGCTTTTCGGTACGCGTGTCAATGGAGCTCGTGGCCTCGTCCAGGATGAGCACCGGCGGATCGGCGACGGCCACGCGCGCGATGGCGAGCAGCTGACGCTGACCCTGCGACAGGTTGGCGCCGTCGGCCGTGACCGGTGTGTCGTAGCCCCGCGGCAGGCGGCGGATAAACGAGTCGGCGCAGGCGGCCTCGGCAGCGGCGCGCACCTCCTCGTCGGTCGCGTCGAGCTTGCCAAAGCGGATGTTCTGCGCAATGGTGCCGCTAAACAGGTGCGTATCCTGCAGCACAATGCCGAGCGACCTGCGCAGGCTGGCCTTGGCAATGTGCTTGACGTCGATGCCGTCGTACGTGATCTCGCCGTCATCGACCTCGTAGAAGCGGTTGATGAGGTTGGTAATGGTCGTCTTGCCGGCGCCCGTGGAGCCCACAAACGCAATCTTTTGCCCCGGCTTGGCAAACAGGTTGAGGTCCGTGAGCACGCGGGCGCCCGGCACGTAGGAAAAGTCCACGGCATGGAAGCGCACGTCGCCGGCAAGCGGGACCAAGCCGCACGTGAGCTCGGTGCCGTCGGCGGCCACCGCGCGGCCCGACTCATCAACGGCTGCCACGTCATTCAGGTGCCCGTAGACGCCCACGCCCTGGCCCTCGGGAATTTTCCACGCCCACGCGGCATCGCCCGTCTGCACCAGCTCCACGCAGCCCTCGTCCACCTCGGGCTCAAGGTCCATAGCCGCAAACAGGCGCTCGGCACCGGCCAACGCGTTGAGCAAGAAGTTGCCGAGCTGCGTAAACTGGTTGATGGGCATGGCGGCCTGGCGCACAAAGACCAGGTAGCTTGCAAGTGCGCCCACATCGGCGAGCCCCTTGATGCAGAGCATGCCGCCCGCCACGGCGACGATGGCATAGTTGACGTAGCCAATCACGACGGTCATGGGCACCATGGAGTTGGCATAGCTCACGGCGGCGGTACCGGTGCGGCGAAGCTCGTCGTTGCGGCAGGTGAAGCCGGCGACATTCGCTGCCTCACGGTTAAAGACCTTGATGACCTTTTGGCCCGAGACCATCTCTTCGATATATCCGTCCAGGTCGCCAAGCGATGCCTGCTGGGCAGCAAAGAAACGCTTAGAGCGCGCGCCCGAGTAGCGCGCATACAGCACAATGGCCGCATCGCACACGAGTGTGATAATCGTGAGCTGCCAGTTAAGGATGATGAGCATAGCCGTGGTGCCCACAACCTGAATGGCGGCCTGAATCACGTTGGCAAAGCTGTTGTTGAGCGCCTCGGAGACGGTGTCGACGTCGTTGGTGAAAAAACTCATGATGTCGCCCGAGCGCGTGCTGTCAAAATAACTGAGCGGCAGCGTCTGGATGTGCGCGAACAGGTCGCGGCGAATATCGGACACCACGTGTTGGGCCGCGCGCACCATAATCTGCGAGTAGCCCAGGGCCGAGAGCACGCCCGCAGCGTAGATGATCGCCGTCAGGATGACCTGCTTGGCAAGCAGTTCCTCCCCGCCCGTGGCCAAACCGTTAACGATGGGGCGCACCATGTAGGTGCCGGCGAGGCTCGCGATGGCGGCAACGGAGGCGAGCACGCCCACCGCGAGCAACGAGAACTTGGCATGCCCCATGTAGGAGAGCAAGCGGCGCACAGTGCGCTTGAGGTCGGCCGGGCGTGCTTGGGCTGCGGTCTTAGGCACGGCGCTCACCCCCTTCCAAGGGTGATCTGCTGGGGACGGAGGAGAACGAATCATTCGCGCAGCCATCGTCGCAGCCGTCGCCGGCGTCCGCGTTCCCCGCAAACTCCATCTGCGAGGCGTAAATCTCCTGGTAGATGTTGTCGCCCGCCAGCAGCTCCTCGTGCGTGCCCACGCCGTGGACACGACCGTCGTCCAACACCACAATGCGATCGGCATCCATGACGCTCGCGATACGCTGGGCGATGATGAGCACGGTCGTATCGGAAATCCGAGCGATGTGCTCGCGAATCTTAGCGTCGGTCGCCATATCGACCGCGCTGGTGGAGTCATCAAAAATGAGCACGCGCGGATGCTTGAGCAGCGTGCGCGCGATGCACAGGCGTTGCTTCTGGCCACCCGAAACACCAGCGCCGCCTTGGCCCAACTCGCCGTCCAGCCCGCCGATGCGATCAAGGAACTCGTCCACGCACGCCGCGCGGCAAGCCGCGAGGAGTTCATCGTCCGACGCCTGCGGATTGCCCCACTGCAGGTTCTCGCGCACGGTACCCGTAAACAGCACGTTCTTTTGCAGCACAATGCCCACGGCGTCGCGTAGGGTCGCGAGGTCGTAGTCACGCACGTCACGTCCGCCCACAAGCACGGCGCCCTCGGTAGCGTCGTACAGGCGCGCAATCAGCTGCACAAGCGAGCTCTTGCCCGATCCCGTGCCGCCGAGGATGCCCACCGTCGAGCCGCTCTCGATGCGAAGGTCGATATGCTCGAGCACATCCTCGGCTGCATCCGCGCGGTATTTAAAGGAAACGTCGCGAAACTCGATACTGCCGTCCGCTGGTGCCGCAATCGCGAGGTCTCCCGCGGGGTTGGCGATAAAGGGTTCCTCATCGAGCACCTCGGCGATACGGCCCACACTCGTAAGAGCGCGCGTGAGCAGCAAAAACACGTTGGAAATCATCATGAGCGAGTTCATGATCAGCAGCACGTAGCTCATAAAGCCCGTGAGCGAGCCCACGCCCAGCTTACCGGCGAGAATCATGCGGCCGCCAATCCACAGGATAGAGAGCGCAGCCACGTACATCGACAGCTGAAACACCGGCAGGTTGAGTACCGCGCTGCCAAAGGTCTTTGTCGCCGTGCCGGCGAGCTCGGTATTGACGGTGTCGAACTTGGCCTCCTCGTGCTCGGTACGAACGTAGGCCTTGACGGCACGCACGGCGGTGAGGTCCTCCTGTACCACGCCGTTGAGGTGGTCCATCGAGGTCTGGAGTTGGCGGTAGAGCGGGCTCACGCGATAGGTGATGACGCCCAGTACGATTGCCAGCACGGGCAAGATGATCGCAAAGACGGTGGCGAGCGGGCGCGACAGCATCAGCGCGTAGATAAGGCCGACGATAAGCGTCACCGGGCCGCGCACCATAGGGCGAAAGCCGTTGCCCACAGCATTTTGGACAACGGTGATGTCCGTGGTCATGCGGGTGACGAGCGAGCTGGCGTCGTAGTTGTCCAGGTTGCCAAAGGCGAGCGTTTGAATCTTTTTGTACTCGGCCTCGCGCAGGTTGGCGCCTAGGCCCGAGGCAACGCGGGCGGACGTGCGGGCATAACCCAAGCCCAGTACCAGCGAAAGCGCAGCGCACACCAACATGTACGCACCCTGTAGCAGCATGTAGTTGATATCACACGCAGGCACGCCCACATCGATGATGTTGGCCATGATGACCGGGATAAACAGCTCGAGCACCGTCTCGACCGACACAAAGAACACGCCGAGGATGGCATCGCGACGGTATGTCCCTAGATAGGAAAACAGTATTTTGAGATTGCGCACGCAGGTTCAACCCCCATCAAACGTTGTTCGCAAACGCACGTATTATTGCGCGCCGAATAATGGTGTCAAGTATTCCGAAATCGTTTTCTGCAAGGTTAGCGCCGGCGGCGAGTTCTCGTGATGTGTGTCCATATTCACTCGGAATAATGGTGCGCGAGACTTTTTTCGCTCCGGCGTCAACACAAACCTTGACTCTACAATCGTTGTAGGGTTTTCACTACACTGGTAGCTAAACGAACCAAGCCAGAAAGCCCCGCCCATGGAACACGACCTCACACGCGGCAATGTCCTTAAGACCATCGCGGTCTTTGCCCTGCCCTATATGCTCTCGTACTTTTTGCAGATGCTCTACGGCATGGCCGACCTGTACATGATGGGGCAGTTTAGCGGCGCTGCCGGCATCACCGCCGTGGGCAATGGCGCGCAGACGCTCTATATCATTACCGTGACGCTCGTGGGCCTGGCCATGGGAACGACGGTCATCGTCGGCCACGCCGTGGGCTCGCGTCGCTTCGACCGCGCCGAGACCGCCATCGGCAACACCATTACGCTCTTTATGGGTGTCTCGGTGGTGCTGGCCGCTGTCCTGCTCGCGCTGTGCCCGCAGATCGTGGCACTCATTGGCACGCCGGCCGAGGCAGTCGAAGGAACCGCCGCCTACCTGCGCATCTGCTTTGTCGGCATTCCCTTTATCGCCGCGTACAACATTCTTTCGGCCATCTTTCGCGGCCTGGGCGATTCGCGCTCGCCCATGTACGTGATCGGCGTGGCGTGCATCATTAACATCGCGCTCGATTTTCTGTTTATCGGGCACATGGGGCTCGGCCCCGTGGGCGCGGCGCTCGGCACGGTAACCGCCCAGACGGCCAGCGTTGCCCTCGCGCTCGTGTGGCTCAAGAGCCGCCGCACGAACATCCACGTTAAGCGCAGCGACCTGCGCCCCCAGCCCGAGGTGCTCGGCAGCATTCTTAAGATCGGCGTGCCCGTGGCCGTGCAGGACGGCTGCATCCAGGTGGCGTTTATGTTCATCACCGTCATTGCCAACCACCGAGGGCTCGTCGACGCCGCCGCCGTGGGCCTGGTCGAGAAGATGATCAGCTTTTTGTTCATTGTGCCGAGTTCCATGGGTGCCACCGTCAGCGCGCTCACGGCGCAAAACGCCGGCGCGGGCAAGGGCGACCGCGCATGTCAGGTGCTTAAAGACGCCATGACGATCTCGGTGGTGTACGGCTGCCTGATCACGGTGCTGATGTGGCTGGTGGCGCCGGCGTTTATCGGCTTTTTTGCCAAGGACTCTGCGGTGGTCGCGGCCGGCACCGGCTATATGCGCAGCTATATTTTCGACGCGATTTTTGCCGGCATCCACATTTGCTTTAGCGGCTTTTTCGCTGCGTATGGCAAGAGCTACATCGGCTTTGCGCACAACGTGCTGGCCGTGGCGCTCATTCGCGTGCCGGGCGCGTGGCTGCTGTCGAACGCCTATTCCGATACGTTGTTTCCCATGGGCATCGCTTCGCCGTGCGGGTCGATTCTGTCGGCAGTCATCTGTGTTGTCGCGTTTACCGTGCTCAACCGACGCGGGGCTTTTGACAAGTTGGCAGCGTAGCGGGGCAACGCGAAATCGCCCTTATCGACGACATCATCAGCGACGACCCCACAACCTACGTGACGCAGATCACGGTGCCGGTTGCCCCGTCCAAATAAGAACTGCCCAGAAAACGTTCGGCTGAAGGCAGAATCTTGACGTTATAGGCCATATTTTGCCTCAAGGTCATCGAGAGCCTCAAAGGCATCACGCGCCATGCCAGCAGCACGCTCCCGCTCGGCCACAGCTATACGAGCCATCAGACGAGCCTTAGCCTGTTCCTGAACCATGAAGTCATAGTCTTCAGACCGAAGTACAACAAATTTGCTATAGCCGTTTTTTGTAACAGTCACTGGACCAGGAGCCTCCCAACAAGCTCGCCAAACGCCGGGGACAGTCCCCGGTGTGGCGGTTTTACTCCTCCGGAATCGGAAACGCACGGATGAACTCTGCAGGCGAGAAGGTCTTGATGGTCGAGCGCACAAAAGCGGCGCGGTCACGCGTGATAATAAAGTCCACGCCGGCACGCTCGGCCATCGCACGGATACAGCCGTCCTCAAAGTCCGGCTCATCGGAATAGGCGGAGGCAAAACAAGCCTCTTGGTCGAGAGACTCTACCGAGTAGCTCTTAAGGCAGTCGCGCACTACCTCGCGCCCGCGCGCCTCGCCGGCCTGTTTGGTGAGAATGTAATACGCGTCCTTGAGAGAGCAGGCCGAAACAACGCCTTCGATAAGCCCCACGTCGACGAGCCCCTTGATCGTTTGCGCCGCTGCGTGCTCCGGCCGGCCCGGAAGCACGCAATCGAGCAGAAAATTGGTATCGAGAAATGCTCTCATAGGTAGCGCTCCCTCGCGACGCGCTTTTCATCTTCAACCGTCATCGTATCGAGCGGCGTTCCTTTTGGCATTTTGGCTACGATATCGAGATACTCCTGGTAGTCCTCATTCTCCGCGAGCATCTCACGGATCTCCTTCCAGGTGATCTTGGGATGCCACATCGTACCCACGTCGCGCTTGGGCTTGTCCGAGCCGCACGTCGGCTTTGCACCCCCGCGCTCCTGGGCAGCGTCATATTCCACTGCAACCGGGCTTTGATAGTCGAGCGGCACGATCTTGAACAACGGCTTGCTCCGCTTGAAGACCACAACCTCCTCGCCCTCATTGGCAACCTTTTCGGCCACCTGCGTAAGGTTTTGGCGCAGTTCCGAAAACGCGACGGTAACCATAACTGCTCCTCTCAACATATATCTTCACTGCTAAGTATACACGTTAATGTTAATGTTAAAGTGTATAAAACTCATCACAATGGGGCAGCCCCGTTGTGGAACCTCACTGCGGGGCCCCTTTGCTTTGTATGAATCTTCTATCGCTCCGGAACGACACCGCTCCGCAGGGTCACCCTCAGCAACCTACATGACGCAGATCATGCTGCCCGCCACCACGCCCAAATAAAAACCTCCCGGAAAGTATCAACCTTTCCGGGAGGTTTTCTAATTTGATTATCGATGTCCTAAGCCTGGGGCACCTCACCAGTAGCCAAGATCTGCTCGAGTGCGTCCTCGTCCAGCACGGGTACACCCAGCTGCTCGGCCTTGGTGAGCTTGGAGCCTGCTTTGGGACCGGCAACCAGGTAGCTCGTCTTCTTTGACACACTGCCCGAAACCTTGGCGCCGAGTACCTTGAGCGCTGCACCTGCCTCGTCGCGGGTGCGGTTGACGAGCGTGCCGGTGAGCACGAAGGTCAGACCCGCGAGCGGCTGTGCGTCGGCGAGCTCGCCCGCCACGCCAGCGTCGGCTGCGGCTTGCGCATGCGCGGCGCCCAGGTCGACCTCGAGCGAAAGGCCCGCTTGGCGCAGACGTTCCAGCACGGCAAGGTTTTCGGGCACGGCCAGGAACTGCTTGACGCTCGCCGCAATCTTGGGACCGATGCCCTCGCACTCGGCGATGTCCTCTTCGCTCGCCAAGATAAGCTTGTCGATCGACAGGAATCGCTCGGCGATGACCTCACCCACACTCTTGCCCACATGGCGGATGCCCAGGGCAAACAGCACGCGACCGAGCGGCTGGCTCTTGGACTTGTTGAGCTCGGCGATGATTTTCTCGGCCGTCTTGAGGCCTACCGGAATGGGGTCGCCCTTCTTGACGCCCTTTTTGCTGTTGGAGCTGGCATAGGTGCGGCCCGTGTCCAGGCCGGCGATGTCGTCGACCGTGAGCTGGTAGAAGTCTGCGACATCGTGGATCAGCCCGGCGGCGATCATCTTGTCGACGATCTCGTCGCCTAGGCCGTCGACGTCCATGCAGCCGCGGCTCACCCAGTGAAGCAGTCGCTCCTTGAGCTGCGCGGGGCAGTCGATGGAGACGCAGCGGTAGGCCACCTCGCCATCCTCGTGGACCACGGGGCTGCCGCACACGGGGCAGACCTCGGGCATGTGCCAGTCGACCGAATCGGCCGGGCGCTTGTCGAGCACCGGGCCCACGACCTCCGGGATTACGTCGCCTGCCTTGTGCACGATGATGGTATCGCCCTCGCGCACGTTTTTGCGACGGATCTCGTCGATGTTATGCAGCGTGGCGCGCGCGATGGTGGAGCCGGCGACCGTCACCGGGTCGAACTCGGCGACCGGTGTGAGCACACCGGTGCGGCCCACCTGGATGCGAATTTCGCGCAGGACGGTCTGCTTTTCCTCGGGCGGGAACTTAAAGGCGATGGCCCAGCGCGGCGCGCGGGCGGTAAAGCCCAGGTCGAGCTGCTGCTGGAAGCTGTCCACCTTTACGACCACGCCGTCGATGTCGTAGTCCAGGTCACCGCGGTGTTCGAGCGCCTGGGCACAGAACTCGTGGACTTCGGCCGGCGTGGCGCAACGAGCCACGTTGGGGTTGACGCTAAAGCCGGCGTTGCGCAGCCAGTCGAGAAATTCGCGCTGGCTGTGAACGTGCAGCGGATCGGTATCGGCGATGGCGTAGATAAAGGTGGCCAGGTCGCGACGCGCCGTGACCTTGGGATCCTTTTGGCGCAGGCTGCCGGCGGCAGCGTTGCGCGGGTTGGCGAAGGGGTCGCGACCCTCGGCATCGGCCTCGTCGTTCAGACGAACAAAGCTGCCCTTGGGCATATAGACCTCGCCGCGCACCTCAATGGTACGCTCGCGGTCGGCGCCCATGTGGGCGAGCGCCGGCTCGGACAGGTGCATGGGCACATCCTTGATGGTACGCACGTTAAGCGACACGTCCTCGCCCGTGGTGCCGTCGCCGCGCGTGGCAGCGCGCACAAAGGTGCCGTTTTGGTAGGTAAGCGCCACGCCCAGACCGTCGATCTTAAGCTCGCAGGTATAGGTGACGCTACCGGCACCGAGCGCATCCTCGGTGCGCTGGAGCCACGCGTCGAGCTCGTCCAGATCCATGGCATCGTCCATGGAATACATGCGTGCCATGTGCGTGACCGGCGTAAACTGCTCGCTCACGTACCCGCCCACGCGCTGGGTATAGCTGTCGGGCGTCACCAGGTCGGGGTAGGTGGCCTCAATTTCCTGCAGCTCAACGAGCATCTTGTCAAAGGCGGCGTCCGTGATCTCGGGCGCATCGAGCATGTAGTAGCGATAGGCGTGGTAATCGAGCTCGTGGCGCAGCTCGGCCGCACGCGCTGCCGCCTGAGCACGGGCATCGGCCGGTACGGCGGTATCCGTGCTCGCGGGCGTTTCGGTATCGATGTCCACGCCGTCACCAAACAGGCTCGATTGCTCCATAGCGGCACTCCTTCGCTCGATTTCAAACGGATACAAGAGTACCACCGGTCGCAACGGCGCCGAACAGCCCTTTCGAACCGCACCGAATCGGCAGCGGCCGGACCGGGGTGGACAGTTAGTTCAGATACGTATAAATCCTAGAGCTGAATCAGGCACGAACACCCCTGTTTCAACTAATTTTGGCTCCTCGAGACCATGTAAACGTCCCACTCTCCCTTCCAAACACCAATTCGAGCCCCATCCCAATCAATAATTGCTCAAAACGCATCCCAAGCTGTCCCAGATTTATACGTATCTGAACTAACTGTCCAGACCATACCGAAACAAGCCTCTTGCCAGCCACAAGTGATCCGTTTTCCTCCGTCCCCAAGGGATCATCGCGAAAAGAGGGGGCTGTCCCGCGTTGGCGGGACAGCCCCCTCTGGCATCGGTATGTGCGATACAGCTCGTTAGAAACCCTGACCGTAGCCCTGGCCTTGGCCCTGCTGGCCCAGCAGTTCCTCCAGGTACTGGCGCAGCTGCTCGTCGGTAATACCGCCGTTGCCGGTGTCGGTCGAACTGTCGTCCTGCTGCTGGTTCTGCAGCTCCTCATCGGAGCCCAGCTCGACGGTGACCTTCTTCTCTTCCTTGCCGCGCATGAGCGTGATCTCGACCTTCTCGCCCACCTCGTGGCTGCGCAGCGCGATGATCAGGCCATCGGCGCTCGTGATCTCGTCGTCGCCCAACTTGGTGATGACGTCGCCCTCCTGAATGCCGGCCTTGGCGGCAGGACCGTCCTCAACGACGCTCGCCACATACGCGCCGCTATCGGTGCTCAGCTTGTTGGTGCGGGCGTTGAGCGCGTTGACACTCGAAAGCGTAGCGCCCATGTACGGATGCACCGGCGTCTTGCCGCCGATGATCTGGTCGGCAATGTTCTTGGCGTAGTTAACGGGAATAGCAAAGCCCACGCCCGAGCTGGAGCCCGAGTAGCTCTCGATGAGCGAGTTGATGCCCACCAGCTCACCGTTGTCGTTGACGAGCGCGCCACCGGAATTGCCCGGGTTGATGGCGGCATCGGTCTGGATCATGTTGGCGTAGATAGTGTTACCGCTGGTAGAGCTCATGGCCGTGGAGCGATACAGCGCCGACACAATGCCCGTGGAGACAGACTGCTCGTTGCCGAACGGCGAGCCGATCGCCATAACCCACTCGCCAACGTTGAGCTTGGAGGAGTCGCCAATTTCGATCGGCGTAAGCTTGGAGGCGTCGGCGTCCTTGAGCTTGATGACGGCCAAGTCGCTCGAAGCGTCGTTGCCCACGAACTCGGCCTCGTAGGTGGTGCCGTCGTCCATGGTCACCACGTACTGGTCATAGCCATCGACCACGTGGTTGTTGGTGAGGATATGGCCCTCGGTATCGAGCACCACGCCCGAACCGACGCTGCCCGAGTTGTCCGACTCGTCGGCAGACTGCGAAAGCGAGCCATTCTGGCCACCGCTCGAAGTGGCGGTGATGGAAACCACGGAGGGCAGGGCCTTGGCAGAAACGGCCTCGGCCAGCGTGGTGTCCTCGGAATCAATCGTAATCTTTTGCGTCGATGAACCCGAAGCACCCGCCGTCACGGCGTTCCTGCCGCCACCGATATCGAGCGTGCCGCTCATAATGAGCGCGATGACCAGCAGGGCGCCGCAGGCACAGCCGGCGAGTGCCGTAATAAAGATCGGCAGCTTTTTGGTCTTGGTCTTGACCACCGTGTGCTTGTTCACGACCTGCGCACCGCCCAGCGGCTTTCCGGTCTGCGTGTCGTAGGCCTGCACGTAGGGAATGTTGCTGTCGGCAGGCGTCGACTCCACCTGCACACGCGGCTGCTGCTGGGTCTCGCCAGCGTTGCCCGCATCCTGGGGACGCTGGGAATCGTACTCGCTCATAGCTGCGATCCTTTCGTCAAATAACCAAAGGCCCGCCAAACATGTGGCGGGCCATCATTGTTCACGTTGAGTTGTACCCCAATATGCGGGTGCAAGTGTATGAGAACGCAATCTTTTAGGAAGGCTTAAGTTCTGTTGCAGATTCGAGAGGAACCCGCACCTGCGTCAAAACCACCACAAAAGTGCCTGTGAACTGCGCCCTTTGTGGTGGAAACCTAGTCCTTAAACAGATAGCCCACGCCGCGGACGGTGGTAATGTGCGCCGCGATCTGCGGGCCCACCTTGGAGCGGATGCGTCGGATGTGCACGTCGACGGTGCGCGTGCCGCCGCAGTACTCAAAGCCCCACACGCGGTGCAGCAACACCTCGCGGCTGTAGGCACGGTTGGGGTGCGTTGCCAAAAAGCTCAGCAGCGAGTACTCCATCAGCGTCAGGTCGATGGGCTCATCATCGAGCGTCACCTGGTAGGTTGCCAGGTTAATCTCAAGGTTGTCGATGTTGAGCACATCGTCGGCGGCGACGGTCTCCTCCTCGCCCATCAGGCGCTGCGCGCGAGCCTTGAGCTCGTTGGGCGTCGCCGTGGGGCATACAAAGTCGGCATGCGCGTGGTTCGGCAAACGCAGGGTACCGAGCGCCTCGTCGTCGACGATCACCAGCATGGGAACGCCGCCACGATCGTCGAGCCACTTGGCAATCTGATCGATGCGGTCGCTGCGGATGCCGTCGGAGTCGAGGATCAGCAGGTCAAAGTCGTGCGCCGCAGTCGGCGAATCGGGGGTTGCCAGGCTCACCTCGACACCCAGGGTGGTCGTCAAGCTGCGGGCAAACTCGTGGAAGCGCGTCGTGCGCGCCATGAACAGGGCACTCTTTTCGGACATATCGGCCTCCAAAGAAATGAGCTCAATCGTACTGGAACAAGCCAGCGCGATTAGGAGTTCGCCAGGTAGTGCTTGATCTCCCACTCGGTGATCGTAGACTCAAACTTATGCCACTCGTCGCGCTTCTTTTTGAGGAAGAAGCTGTGGATGTGCTCGCCGAGGGCATCCTTCATAAACTGCGAGTCCTCAAACACGTCGAGCGCCTCTTTGAGCGAGCGCGGCAGCGGCGTGTAGCCGGCCTCGACCATCTGACGGTCGGTAAGCTTGAGCGTCTCGGCCGTGGCCTCGGGCGGGAGCTCCAGCTTGCGCTCGATGCCGTCCAGACCAGCCGCCAGCGTGACGGCGTTGACCAGGTACGGGTTGGCCATGGGGTCGGGGCTACGAAGCTCGATGCGCGTGGACAGCTGCTTGCCGGGCTTGTAGACCGGAATGCGGACCATACTCGCGCGGTTACGCAGGCCCCACGTGGCGTACTGCGGCACGGAGTCGCCGCCCGTGGTGATGCGCTTGTACGAGTTGACCGTGGGGTTGGTGATGGCGCTGATTTCGCGTGCGTGCGCCAAGATGCCGGCCATATAGTGCTTGGCGATATCGGAGAGATGGTACTTCTCGTCGTCCTCGCCCCAAAAGACGTTGTTGCCGTCGTGGTTGAACAGCGACTGATGCAAAAACATGGCGCTGCCGTCCTCGCCCGCCAACGGCTTGGGCATAAAGGAGGCGTGGCAACCGCTCTCGTAGGCCTGCTGCTTAATGATGAGTTTGGCCGTGGTGATGGCGTCGGACATGCTCAGGGCCTCGGCGTGGCGCAGGCTCATGCCGTGCTGCGAGCGACCGGCGGCGTGGAAGGTGTACTCCACGGGCACGGACATCTTCTCGAGCGTGAGGACCGTGTTGCGGCGCAGGTCGCGGGCGGCATCGCTCACCGAAAGATCGAAGTAGCCCACGTTGTCGAGCGGCTCGGGCGTGTGCTCGTCGGGGAAATAGTAATACTCCAGCTCGGCGCCCACGTTGAGCAGATAGCCAGCCTTCTCGGCCTTGCGGAACATGCGGCGCAGGGCATCGCGTGGATCGCCGGTAAAGGGCTTGCAATCGGGAGTGCACACGTCGCAGAACACGCGGGCGACGCCGTTGTGGCTCGGGCGCCACGGCAGGATCTGGAAGGTCGAAGCATCGGGAAACGCCAGCATGTCGGCTTCCTCGGGCGTGGCAAAGCCCTCGATGGCGGAGCCGTCAAAGCCAATACCCTCCTCAAAAGCTACCTCGAGGTCCTCGGGGCTAATGGCAAAGTTCTTGAGGCGGCCGAGAATGTCGACAAACCACAAACGCACAAAGCGGATGTCACGCTGCTCTACGGAGCGGAGTACGTAATCGATGTTCTGCTGGTTCATGTCGCTCCCCTTTCTTTCGGGCGGGTTTCGACTGGTCTATATCGCAGATACTATCGCAGAAAAATGTTTCCGCAGGGTTAAAGCGTATCAAGCGCTCAAAAAACGTGCGCGAACAGGCAGATATGACAAGTGACTATCGTTCAGATTCGGAGACAATTTGCCTACAGGCTCGTTCCAGCGCAGGGAACTCCATCGTCACTGCATCCCAAACAACCGAGCGGTCGACATTGCCGTAATCATGCGCAAGATAATTTCTCATGCCGATAATTCCACGCCATTCAATTTCGGGATGAAGCCGCTGCGAGCGTTCTGACAACTTGCCCGCCTCTTCCGTCACCCTAAGCGCACACATCAAAAGGGAGTCCGCCAACGCCCTTGTCCGCACGTCATTCGCATGCAGAAACTGATCCTCGGTGATATCAAAAACCTTGATGCGCTCGTTCGTTTCAGAGATGGCCTCCAAAACCTCTTGGGCGCGGAGGCAGTCTGACTTACGCGCGATCATAAAGGATCACTCCTTCGCGCTCGATCGCCGCGGCAAGATCGTCATCAAGACAGTCACTCGAGACGAGGTCGACCTGCCTCCCGGTTTCTTTGCGCACCGCCTCACCAAATGCCGACAGCGCGAAA
The DNA here is from genome assembly GCA_900551365.1 of uncultured Collinsella sp. Classification (GTDB taxonomy): domain Bacteria; phylum Actinomycetota; class Coriobacteriia; order Coriobacteriales; family Coriobacteriaceae; genus Collinsella. The sequence continues at coordinate 11,525 of URVZ01000013.1, read as the reverse complement.
AGACCAAAGCCCTGCTCGCGATCGACTTCGAGACGCAAGTCAATATCACTATCGGCATGCGCCTCGCCACGGGCATACGAACCAAAAAGAATCACGGTTTTGATGGCGGGAATCGAGCTGGCCGCCTCGCGGACGGCGGACTCAATCTGGGCAGTATCCAAAATGCCCGTCGCGGCGCTTTCGCTCGCAGAGCTTTTACCAAGTGAAGGAACAAACGGCAGAGAGCGCTCGCGCAGCATCTGCCTCATAAACATATTGACCGCAACAGACGAAGTCATGCCAAGCTCTTCGCACAGCTCAGCAAATGAGTCTTTAATTGACGAGTCCACTCGCACACTCAGCACAGACGCAGCCATGGATACCTCCTGTATGACATTGTCTATATATTATCACACAGACTAGCGAGAGGTCGAGGCGCGGTGTTCGATGTGGCCGGGGATCTCGATGCGTTTGGGTGCCAGCTTTGCGGCCTCACCCACCGTGGTGGTGACGACGTCGATGCGCTCGGACAGGCGCTCGATCACGCGCTCGGCGATGGTAAGGGTGTCTTGCGCGGCCGTGGTCACGCCGCCAAAGAGCACATGGTTCCAGGGGTAGTCGTCAAACGTCGCGATTTTGAGCCCCGCCGGCAGCGAGGGACCAAGCTGTGCCAGTGCCTCGGTCAGGCGCAGAAAGACCAGGCCGTTGACGGCAATGAGGCCGAGCTTTTTACCTGCATAGCCGCGGATGGTCTCGTCCAAACGGCCAACGCCCGTGGCACCGCCATCGGCCAGGGTAACGACCTCGCCCGCAAGACCGCGGTGCAAAAGCTCGTCGGTAAAGGCCTCGGCGCGCTTGCGACGCACGGGGCTGTCGTCGCTTGCCTCGGTGAGCAGGCACAGGCGCTCGCTGCCAGCGGCGGTCAAGGCGTCTACCAGGCCGGCGACCAGCTCACGGTTGTTAGATGTCACCAGATCGACACCGCCGTCGGCAACATCGCGGTCGAGCAGCACAACAGGCAGACGTCCCGCTGCCGCGGCGATCGCCTCGTCATTGCCTCCGCAGGTGTTGACGACCAGGCCGTCCACGCCGGCATCGATAAGCCTGGTGAGCGACTCCGCTTCCTTAGCGGGGTCGTTGCCGCTAATGGCCGTCATGAGCGAGCAGCCGCGCGCGGCGGCGCTGACGGAAAGCCCTTCGAGCATGGCGCTGGAGAATGGGTTGGCGATGTCGGCCAGGATCACACCGATGAGGTTGGTGCGCGAGCTGCGTAGATTGCGCGCGGCGGCACGCGGGCGATAGCCGGTGCGCTCGATAACCGCCGCGATGCGAGCACGGGTTTCCTCAGTCATTTGCCCGGGGCGGTTGTTGAGATAGCGCGAGACCGTGGCCGGGCTCACGCCCGCCTCGGCGGCAATGTCCTTGATTCTCATCTGCGCCATAACGCACCCCGTTTCCCAATTGTCGGCGGTCTGAGCCATTTTAGGCATTTTTTTAAAAATCTCGGTTGCAAAACGCTGTAGGTGAGTATACTACAACTCGAAACGAAACCGATTTCGTAAACCGATTTCGGTGAGCGTTGGCACGCAGGTGCAAAGACGCACCCTACCGTCTTGGCACCTGCGTGCCAACGCCATATCAAAGGTGTACGCACGAGCAAGAAGGAGCTACGCAACCATGGGTAAAACGGTTCTTACCTTCGGCGAGATCATGATGAGGCTATCGCCCAAAGACCACCTGCGTATTGAGCAGGCAACCGAGTTTGATGTCCGCTACGGCGGCGCCGAGGCAAACACCGCGCTTTCCCTGGCCTACCAGGGCGACAAGGCCACTTACGTCTCCGTTGTCCCGGCCAACCGTCTGGGCGAGTGCGCCCTGCGTTCGCTGAAGGCCTACGGCGTCGACACCACGCGCGTCGTGCGTCAGGGCGACCGTCTTGGCTCCTATGTGTTTGAGGTCGGTGCCTCGCAGCGCGGCAACGGCTGCGTCTACGACCGCAAGTTCTCTGCCATCAACATGGCCAAGCGCGATGTTTTTGACTGGGACGAGATCCTCAAGGGCATCGATGTCTTCTACTTCTCCGGCGTGACCCCCGCCGTCTCCGACGAGATGGCCGCCGCCTGCAAGGAGGCTCTCGCCGTCTGCCGCGCCAAGGGCATCACCACCGTGTGCGACGTGAACTATCGCGGCAAGATGTGGTCGCCCGAGAAATCGCAGGCAACCATGAAGGAACTCCTGCCGCTCGTCGACATCTGCATCGCCAACGACGAGGATGCGCCTGCCGGCCTTGGCATGACCTGCGTCTCCGGCTCCCTTGCCCACGGCATCGAGGAGCGTGACACCTACGTCGAGATGGCCCGTCAGATCTGCGCCGAGTACGGTTGCAAGAAGGTCGCCTCGGTCGTCCGCAACATTTCCTGCGTCGAGCGCTCCATCTGGATGGGCATGCTCTTTGACGCCGAGAGCGGCGAGCACTGGTTCTCCCCTGCTCACGACGTGCACGTGCTCGAGGGCGTTGCCGCCGGCGACGCTTTCAACGCCGGCCTCGTCCATGCCCTCATCAACGACTTTGACCCGCAGGACGCCGTCAACTACGCGATTGCAGCCTCGATCCTCAAGCTCACCATCAAGGGCGATTCCAACTTGGTTACCGCAAGCGAGATCGCAGCCGTGGCATCCGCCGCCGACGGTGGCACCCGCGTCGCGCGCTAGTCCGTCTCCATTCCGCGGGCCGCAGCTTTCCAATCCCATACCCCTGCGGCCCGCTCCCCGATTCCTCCGGCCGGGCAAAACCACCAGTCCCATTCCGGTTTTGCCTGGCATTCCCTACATGACTGGTCGAGCAGCCGGTTTTGGAATTGCTTGAACCCCAAGCAGTGCCTCCGATAACCAATCCAAAATCGGCTCCTGACCAGCACATTTGGCAATCACGCGCCCATGCGCGCCACACATCGAAAGGAACATCATGTTCGATCAGTTCTACACCACGCTTGAGTCCCTGGGCATCGTGCCGGTCGTTGTGCTCGACAAGGTCGAGGACGCCGCTCCGCTCGCCCACGCCCTTATGGCAGCTGGCATGAAGTCCGCCGAGGTCACCTTCCGCACCGCCTGCGCCGCCGAGTGCATCGCCGCTATGGCCGAGGCCGAGCCCGAGATGTGCGTTGGCGCCGGCACTGTCCTGACCGTCGAGCAGGTTGAGCAGGCCCGCGCAGCCGGTGCCAAGTTCATCGTCTCCCCGGGTTACAACGAGGACGTCGTGAAGCACTGCATCGACATCGACCTGCCCGTCCTTCCCGGCACCGTGACCCCCTCCGAGGTCACCGCAGCCGAGAACCTGGGCCTCAAGGTCACCAAGTTCTTCCCCGCGTCCCAGTATGGCGGCCTGAACACCATCAAGGCCCTCGCCGCTCCGTTTGTCGGTCACCGCTTTATGCCTACCGGCGGCGTGAGCACCGCCAACGTCGAGGAGTACCTGAGCTCCTCCGCCATCATCGCCTGCGGTGGCACCTGGATGGTTAAGCCGGCCCTGTTTGCCGACGGCGACTTCTCCAAGGTCGAGCAGATTGCCCGCGAGGCCATGGACGTCGTCAAGAAGGTCCGCGGCTAGGTTTAGCTCTCTATCGTGAAAGGGGGCGTGCCCTAGACCTCGCCCCCTTTCTTTTAAAACGGCTCGGAAGCGCGCCGTTTCCGTCACGAGCAAGAACCGAAAACGTCTTGTATGCTGATAGAACGTGACGGAAGCGACACGCCCCCGAGCCGCTTTGCCTACTCGGCTGGCAGTCGCACTCAACTAAGACACTTCGACAAAAGCCGAACCATCAAAACAGCTGCGGCACCGTCTGGAGGAATGGACCCTTGCTTCCGGTCTTTTCCTCCAAGCGGCGCCGCAGCGTTTTCGTGCCCCGATGTGCCCCGGCACTTGCGGTGGAATACGGACTGCTTACACCATCAGAGCCGCAAAACAATCCCTATTTCACCGCAACTAATGAAGAGAACGAGTTAGATGGCCGAGTCTTTGGACAGCTCAAAATAGTCGGGATGTAAGGCGATAACCGGGCCCTGCTCCTCGGGCATCAGGTGCAGGTGTGTCTCGGCCAGATAGCTCGCCGTGTCGGTATCGCCCTTTTTAATGGCCTCGAGAATTCGGCGATGCTGCCGACGAATCGGCTCCCAATCCAGATCCTGAGAGACCATACGCAACCAGTTGTATCGCTCAAAATGCGTATTGACGCTCTTCATCCAATCCCACAACATGTGGCGGCCGGCAATCTCAAAACACGTCTCATGGAACAGGTTGTCCAGATCGAAAAAGCGACGCGTTTCGCTATGGTCGAGCGACTCGGACTCGGCAAGAATCTGCTCGAGCCGATGCTTTTGCTCGGGCGTGGCGGCCGAACAGCATTTAATAAGCACGCTTCTCTCGAGCTTCTCACGCAAGAAGCAGGCGTTTTCGGCGTGTTCCATGCTGATCTTAGAGACGTAGGTGCCGCTTTTGGGGCGCGTTTCCACCAGCTCCTGCTCACGCAGGCGTACAAAGGACTCGCGAATGGGCGTGCGCCCGATTCCCGTCTCCTTTTCCAGACCAATCGCCGAAAGGCGCGTGCCGGGCTTGAGCTCGGCATAGATGATCTTGGAGCGCAATGCGTTGTATGCCTGGTCTTGCAGGCTCTGATAATGCTGGTGTTGTTCCATAAAGCCCTCGGATGAAGCCTCGGTTAATCGAATACCACCATGCAATACTATCGCATCCCCCGCCCCCTCATAAGTTGCGGTGGAATAGTTCCTGTTCAAGGCCTTCAGCAGCAAAAACAGGAACTATTCCACCGCAACTTATGAGGGGGGACGGGTGCGACATGCCGTTGGTATAAAAAGCAAAGGCCCGCGGACAGTTTGATAGGCAACTGTCCGCGGGCTTGCGGTGAGACACGCTTGTCTTATGCGTTTCTCGCCTAGATAAACAGGCTCAGGATTAGAACCATGATGAGGCCGACAACGGAGTTGACGAGCTCCAACAGGCCCCATGTCTTATAGGTATCCTTCATCGACAGGCCAAACGACTGCTGGAACAGCAGGTAGCCGCCGTCATACATAGGCGTGATGGTATTGGATGCGCAGGCGCAGACCAGTACTGCAAGCACCGGGTTGATGCCAAACTGCGTAACCATAGGCGCCACGACGCCGGCGGCGGTGATGGCCGAGACGGTACCCTGGCCGGTGAGCAGGCGCAGGACCACCGTGATCACCCAAGCCAAAATCAGCGGCGACACTGGCATGAGGCTCACCATGTCGGCAAGCGTCGCGCCAACGCCAGAAGTAATGATGACCTGCTTCATGATGCCGCCGGCACCGATAACGAGCAGCACGTTCGCGACGCCCTTGATAGCATCGGACATAGAGCTAGAGATCTCTCCGCCATCCATGCCGCGCGTATAACCATACGCAACCATGGCAAGAATCATCGTGATGAGCATAGTGATATCTGCGCTACCGATGCAGCTGGCAAGATCGTATGCAAAGCAACCCTCGCCCACCGTGTTCTTGATAATCGAAGCCCCAATCATGATGATTGCCGGGAACAGCGGCACCAGAATGGAAAGCCAAAACGGCGGAAGCTCGTCCGCGGGCCTGCGCTCCGCCGGCTTCATAACATTGCCAAGCGGCATGTCATCGAGACCGGGGATGAAATGGCACAGCAAAAGACCAGAGCAGATAAGTGTCGGAATCGTGACGATCAGACCAAAGATGTAGACCGGCGGAACCTCGGCACCAAAGGCACTCACCAGCGCCATAGGACCAGGCTGCGGCGGAAAAAGAGAATGGCCCATCGTGGTACCAGAAACAGCCGAGATAATCAGGCGCATATAGGGGATGTCGGCCTCTTTGGCGATGCTGATAACGAGCGGCGTAACGATAAGGAACGCCACCTCGTAGAACATGCTCATACCAAAGATAACGCCGATGATCAGAAGCGCAACAGGCAGCAGCTTAATACCGAGCTTGTCAACGATAGTGTCGGCAATCTGCTGCGAGGCACCCGAATCGGTCATCAGTTTTCCGATGGCTGCGCCAAAGATAATGATCAGCGCAAGCGACTTAAGCGTTCCGCCCAGTCCATCTTCCATGGTGGTGACAAGGTCGCCCACAGAGATGCCGTCGGCAAGGGCGATAAAAATGGCGGAAAGAATAAGCGCAATGATGCTGTTGATTTTAAACTTAACGATCATGGCGACCAGCAGGACTACGCCCACCAGCACCCAAAGGAGTGAAACAACTCCCGCATTCATAGATAAGCTCCTTTTAACTGGCAATGAAGCCAAGTGCTTCTATTCGAAATAGCAGCTTTTACTCGCTTATAGGTTGGCGACAATTGCCTGGGCGATCTCGTCGTACTGAGCCGACTCGAGCGTGACGCGACCGGGGTTCATGGCAAACACGTCGCCAAACTCAAACGGGTCGTCCTTGTACTTGGGGACGATATGCACGTGCAGGTGATGCATGGTGTCGCCGTAGGCACCAAAGTTAATCTTGTCGGGATTGAACGCCTTGTGCAGCGCTGCCGCGACGTGGCGGACATCGGCCATAAAGGCGGCGGCGTCTTCCTCGGACATGCAGGAGATGTCATCGACGTGCTGCTTGGAGGCCACGATTACGCGGCCCTTATGACTCTGCTCCTTAAACAAGATGAGCTTGCTGGCAGGCAGGTCAAGCATGGGGATGCCAAAGGCATCGACGAGCGTGTTGTCGGTCCCGCACATGCAGTACGAGCAATCGGTATGCTGTTCCACGGTGATCCTTTCGATCTGGACAATGATGAATGCCGCTTTTGCGGCAGGCGTAACCCCTCGTTTACACCACCAGATAATGGACAGATACAACGCATGCGTAGTCGATACGAAATCGGTTTCGTATCGACTACCGCCATGATACAGCCAACGAGTTGTTACGATTAGGTGAACGTTCACTTTTTATTGTTTTTCTCTTTGCAAATAGAATCCCGTGCGTATACTAAGGCTCAAACGAAACCGATTTCATCGAGCGTGAGCAATAGGATGCTAAGACGCACCCTACCATCTTGGCATCCTATTGCCCACGCAATGTCATTTGCTTTCCTCCCGTCTCGCTGGCTCTTCAGTCCCATTCCGGCACAGCGAGACACTTCCTAGACAACTGACCGTGGGGCCGGCTTTTCTGCTTTAACAGCAGTGCCTCCGATAATCCTCTTTTGCCGGTCCGGGTCAGTTTTTTCACACAACCGAAAGAACGGGTAGCAACATGCGACCGCTCATCATCATGAATGGCGAGAAGATCGATTGGTTCCATACCGTCATCAGGATGCTGATGTATCTGGCGGGCGTTGCAGTACTGGCACTCGGCATGAGTCTCCAGACGGCATCCGGCCTGGGCGTCGCCACGCTCACGTGCTTTGCCACAACCCTATCCATGCTCACGGGCAAGACGCTCGGCTTTTGGATCACTGCTACCTATGTCGCCTACATCGTGGCACAATTCACTATCTTGCGACGCGAGTTCCAGCCGCGCATCCTGCTCGAGCTGTGCTTCTCAACGCTCATCGGCGGCTTCACCGACTTCTTCATGGCGGTCAACCCGCTGCATCCCGCAGCACTCCCCATACAGGTTGAGACCATGCTGCTCTCCCTCGCTGTCACTGCATTTGGCGTAAGTCTCGTCGTCAACATGGGCGTTGTCCCCAACGCGCCCGACGGCCTGGTGCAGGTCATTGCCGAAAAGATTAAACGCCGCTTTGGCGACGTAAAAGTCGTGTTCGACTGCTCGCATGTCGCCGTGTCTCTCGTTCTGTCGCTCGCGCTCATGCACAACCTAGGCGGCTTTGGCGTGACCACCGCCATCTCGGCGCTGTTCTTGGACCATGTCATCAACATCGCTAATAAGCTGTTCGCCCAGCGCTTTGTGCGCGCGGCATTCGGGAAATAGCACCACCGTAAGAACCCGCAAACAGCGCTATACGTTGCTATATCTCACTATACTTTGCTATACTTTGCTATATCTTGCTATATCTTGAGCAAAGGTGGCTCACATGCAAACAAACCCTTTTAAGCCCACAGCAGGTAAAACACCTCCCACGATTATCGGCCGCGAAGATGTGCTCGAAGAATTCAATGAGGGCCTCGTCAACGGGCCTGGTGCCCCGGGGCGCCTAATGCGCATAGCCGGCGTCCGTGGAACGGGCAAGACGGTCCTCCTTGACGAGTGCTCACGTTTGGCGCAAAGCCGTGGCTGGACGGTCATAAAAGAGGTCGCAACCGAGGGACTTTGCCAGCGCATTCTCGAACAGCTGCAGCCCAAATTCCAGGCCAAACACGCCAGATTTGAGCCCACCGTAGCTGGCATATCCATCGGCAGCATAGATATTGAGCGAATCGGCCCATCGCTACGCGACGCCATGAGACAGACAATATCCAAGAATGGAAATGGCCTGCTCATCACTCTCGACGAGGTTCAAGACGCAGAGCTCGATGAGGTCCGAACGCTCTCCATTGCGATTCAGCAGGTTATCGGCGAAGACCTTGATATCGCCTTTGTTTTTGCTGGGCTGCCTTCGATGATTGAAAGCATCATCAACGGAAAGACACTTACGTTTTTGCGCCGTGCCCTCCCCTTTGATCTGAAGGCTGTGGCAGTAACCGAAGTGTCGTACTCCCTCGAGGAAACCATTGAAGCGTCTGGCATGGAGTTGCAGCCAGGTATTGCCGGCCAACTTGCCGAGGCAACGCAAGGCTATCCTTTCATGATCCAACTCGTTGGATACTACGCATGGCAGTTGGCAAGACGCGCGCACACAGCGATTATTGGAGAAGAAGAAGCCGAGCGTGGCATTGCAACGGCACGCGAACGCTTCTGCGCCATGGTGATTGAGCCCGCGCTGCAGCGCATTCCGCCCACGTGCATCGCTTATCTGCTGAGCATGGCGTCTTTGGGGCAGACGAGCTCGACCAGCATGGTTGCCGATGCCCTAAACAAAACGCCTCAACAGGTGAGCTCCGTCCGCAGCCGCCTGTTAAGAGAATCGATTATCGAGGCTCCTTCGTACGGCAAGGTCTCATTTGCCATCCCCTACATGCGCGACTACCTCTGCGAACACAAAGCCGAACTGGAAGTTGAACTGTAGAAACGGCAACTGCCCTGCAAGGTGAAAACCGTTTTCGTACGGATTTAAAGCAGACGTAAACGGTTTTCGTCTGTTTTACGTTCGGAAATAAGACGCAAATTGCACTTTCGTATGGTTTTACGCCAAACGCAACACGCTTTCGTCCGGCTATGCGTCCCCAATCCAGACGAATCAAAACCACCCCTAAAAGGGGTGGTTTGCTCTTAGGGTATAACCCTTGGATTTCCGGCACGCGTCTAAAGGCGCCGGCCCTCACGGGGTTCGGGCCGCACTGCAGATTGACCCGTGGCGGGCCGGTCAAACCGGCGCTATTTACGCCCCGGCCCCCTGCCGAAGGGGTCCTCGTACTCCTTGACGCTCAGCCGGTCGAGCGCGATGTCGGCCTTCTCCTGCTCCCGGATGTACTTCGCGATCGTGGCCTCGTTCAGGCCGACCGTGGACACGCAGTGGCCCTCGGCCCAGAACTTCCTGTTGCCGAACTTGTACTTCATGTTCGCGTGCTTGTCGAATATCATCAGCGAGCTCTTCCCCTTCAGGTAGCCCATCACGCTCGATACGCTGTACTTCGGCGGTATCGCCAGCAGCATGTGGACGTGGTCGGGCATCAGGTGCCCCTCGATGATCTCTATCCCCTTGTACTGGCAGAGCTTCCTGAAGATCTCCCCAAGGTCGGACCTTATTTGGTTGTAGATGACTTTGCGCCTATACTTCGGCGTGAACACGACGTGGTACTTGCACATCCACTTCGTGTGCGACAGGCTGTAGGCCTTCTGGGCCATACGCCACCACCGCCCTCTCGACTCGGATTCCTTGCGGCCTGAACAATCGCAAGTGTCCGGCGAGGGGGCGGCTTTGTAAAGCCGTTTGGCCCCACCCGCATAGCGGGTGGTTTCTGATGCGGCGCGCTGCGCGCCCCGCACAGGCTAAAGCCCGTAAAAAGGCCCCGAGCTCGTGTGAGCTCGGGGTTCTTTGTGCCGCACATCTATGAGAGGGAATCGATGCGCACGGGCGCTACTCCATGTAGCCGCCCTGGGATGGCGGAAACCTCGTCAATGGGGCCAGGTTTACATGCGCCAAGTTGGTGCAAAGTAACCTGCCCCCACGCAACAAGGGGTTGACTAGAGCTCGCAGGCAACCTTGTAGCCATCGCCGATGGCATCGCGGATGTTGCCGCACTTCTGGGCGTCGCCCAGCACGTGGGTGGCAACACCGGCAGCGGCCAGGTCGTCGGCCAGCTTGGTGTTGGGACGATAGCCCATGGCAAGCACCAGCGTATCGGCATCGGCGATAGTGTGGATCTCGCCATCTTTTTCGTAGCTGATGGTGTCCTCGGTAATCTCGGTTACCTTGGCCTCGGTCAGCACGTGAACGCCCTTGGAAAGCATGCGCGTGATGAGCACCGCGCGGCCGGCGCCGCCCTCGTTGGCAGCGAGCGTCTTGGTCATCTCGATGACGGTGACATCGCGATTGGCCGGCGACAGGTCGTTGACCAGCGGAGCCAGATAGTCGGCAGTCTCGCAGCCGACGGTACCGCCGCCGACGATGACGATCTTCTTGCCCGGGAAGGCGTTGCCGCCCAGCAGGTCGTCAGCCGTCATGACCTGCTTAAAGCCCTGCATAAAGGCCGGAGCGATAGGCTCGGCACCGTAGGCCAAAACGACCTCGTAGCCGGCATAGTCGCGCTGAATATCCTCAGCAGATAGCTCGGTACCAAAGACGCACGTTACGCCCGCTTCGGCCAGGCGGCGATACTGATACTTGATCACGCGCGTAAGCTCCTGCTTTGCCGGCGGAACAGCCGCGATGCGCATCTCGCCGCCCGGTTCGTCCTGCTTGTCCACAAGCACCACGTGGTGCCCGCGCTTGGCAGCAATGTAGGCCGCCTCCATACCTGCGGGACCAGCGCCCACGACCAGCACGTTCTTGGGCGTAGCGGCAGGCTCGTAGCCGGCCTCGTCGCGCTCCACGTCCGGATTGACGGTGCAGGAGATGCGCTTGCCAAACATAATGCCGTTCAGGCAGCGCAGACAGCCAATGCAGGGGCGGATGTCATCGGCGTTGCCGGCAGCGGCCTTGTTGCAGAACTCGGCATCGCACAGATTGGCGCGGCCCATCATGCAGATGTCGGCGGCGCCGTCCTCGATCAGCTCCTCGGCAATCCATGCCTCGTTAATGCGGCCGACCGTGGCAACAGGAATGTTCACGTGCTTTTTGATCTCGCGCGAGCAGGCAGCGTGCGAGGCCTGCTGGGTACCGGCGGCGGGAATCGCGGAGCCGCGCTTAATGGTGGTGCCGCCTGACACATGAATCATGTCGACGCCGGCCTTCTCCAGGCGACGCGAGACGTAGATCATGTCGTTGAGGGTCAGGCCGCCATCGGTGTACTCATCGCCCGAGA
>URVZ01000012.1 GCA_900551365.1 uncultured Collinsella sp. | reverse complement strand
CGACGTGTTTAAGCCGGGCGACCACGGCTCGACCTTTGGCGGTAGCTGCTTGGCCGTCGCGGCGTGTGCCGCGACGCTCTCCGCGCTCGTGCGCGGCGATTATGCCGACCACGCTGCCAAGGTAGGCGCCTATATGGAGGCAAAGCTCGCCAAGCTGCCGAACGTGACCGAGGTGCGTGGCCGCGGCTTGATGCTCGGCTGCGATCTGGACGATACTGTGGGTGATGCACACGACGTTGTGGCCCGTGCATTGGGGGCTGGTGCCGTGATTAACGCTACGGGTGCTCATACGCTGCGTTTCCTGCCGCCGCTCGTGTGCGAAGAGGCCGACGTGGACAGTCTGATCGAGATCCTATCGGGTGTCTTGGACTAACGCGGCGCAATAACTCAATTTGGACTGGGTTCCGGACTGTGGACGTGCCATATACGGCACGATTCGGCGGTCTGGAGCCCGTTTTGCCATAAATCTGCAATGGCCAGGAGAGCCTTTGGACAAAAAATGCCAAATATGAGTACTGTCACTAGTTGAATCTCATATGAAACCGACTACTTAGGATTAGTTAGACCACACATGTTCAGTTATGTTAATGGGAAAACAGCTAGTAAAGGTTTCAAATCGCTGATTCAGGGCTAGATTTATCCAGCGAAACCCAAAAATCGCTGCTACAAAATTGGTAACAGTACTCATTTTTGCCATTTTTTGGCCACGACCTTTGTAACAGACGTGCAGGCGGGTTCGAATCCCTCTGCGATGGGCCCAAAGAAGAAAGGCCCCCATAGCTGGGAGCCTATCAAATCAGTGGTGGGCGATGAGGGATGTCGCGTGCGGCTGACGCCGCCCGCTCTCGCTTCGGGCCTACGGCCCTCGCGTGCTGCGCTGGAAAACGCTTCGCGTTTCCTCAGCTCCGCACCCTGGCGGGTTCGAATCCCATGCGCTGGGCCCAAACAAAAACGGTCCCCTTGCGAGGACCGTTTCCAATTCGGTGGTGGGCGATGAGGGATTCGAACCCCCAGCCTTGTGCGTGTAAAGCACCTGCGCTAACCGTTGCGCCAATCGCCCGTGCGGAGAGAGTATAGCAAAACAATCGCCCCATTCACCTCATATCCATTAAAGGTAACCGGCGCGTGTCGGCGCGGAGCTGATTCAGTTGAGATTGCCTGAACATTCCGCCCCTCTTTACGCCCTCGGGTATACTCAAAAGCTACTGATTCGATTTGATGCCCAGCAACAGCAGAGGGGATAGTATATGTGCGGTTTTGTCGGTTTTGTCGGTGGGACGGATAACCAATCCGAGGTGCTCACCAAGATGATGGACCGCATCGTCCATCGCGGTCCCGACATGGGCGGTCAGTTTATCGACGGCCGCGTTGCCCTCGGCTTCCGCCGCCTGTCGATCCTCGACCTGACCGAGGCTGGCGCCCAACCCATGGCCAACGAGGACGGTAGCGTCGTCATTGTCTTCAACGGCGAGATCTACAACTTCCAAGAACTCCGTTCCGAGCTCGAGGCCAAGGGCTACAAGTTCCACTGCGGCGCCGACACCGAGAGCCTCCTGCACGGCTACGAGGAGTGGGGCGAGGCCGTACTCGATCGCTTGCGCGGTATGTACGCCTTCGTCATCTGGGACAAAAAGAAGAACAAGCTTTTTGGCGCCCGCGACATCTTTGGCATCAAGCCGCTCTACTACTATCCCATGGCCGATGCGGGCGACGGCGCTCCGGGCGTGCTCTTTGGTTCCGAGATCAAGAGCTTCCTGGACTACCCGCACTTCCACAAGGCGGTCAACAAAAAGGCCCTGCGTCCGTACATGACGCTGCAGTATTCGGCAACCGAGGAGACCTTCTTCGAGGGTGTCTACAAGCTGCCGCCGGCGCACTACTTTACCGTCGATATCCCGACCGGCAAGATGAACATCGAGCGCTACTGGGATTGCGATTACTCTGCCGTCGAGAAGCCGTTCGAGGAGTACGTCGACGAGCTGGACGAGGTCGTGCACGAGAGCGTCGAGGCCCATCGCATCGCCGACGTCAAGGTCGCGTCGTTCCTCTCCGGTGGCGTCGACTCTAGCTACATCGCCGCTTGCCTCATGCCCGACAAGACCTTCTCGGTGGGCTTTGACTACAAGAACTTTAACGAGACCAACTACGCCAAGGAGCTTTCCGATAAGCTCGGCGTCGAGAACGTTCGCAAGATGATTACCGCCGACGAGTTCTTCGGTGCGCTCGAGGACATCCAGTATCACATGGACGAACCGCAGTCCAACCTGTCTTCCGTGCCGCTGTGGTTCTTGGCCGAGATGGCCCGCAAGGACGTTACCGTCGTGCTTTCGGGCGAAGGCGCCGACGAACTCTTTGGCGGCTACGCCTACTACGAGGATACGGTCCCGGTGCGCAAGTACAAAAAGATGGTGCCGCTGCCCGTCCGTCGCGCGCTCGGTAACCTGGCGCTGCATATGCCGTACTTCAAGGGACATAACTTCCTGGTCAAGGGTGCCGAGATCCCCGAGAAGTCGTTCCTGGGACAGGCTCTGGTATGGCCGGAGCGCGAGGTCGACGGCGTGCTCAAGCCCGAGTACAACACCGGCGATGGCGCCTTCGAGCTTGCCGCTCCCATCTATGCGCGCGTGAAGGGTCAGCCCGAGCTGGTCAAGAAGCAGTACCTGGACATGAACATGTGGCTCCCGGGCGACATTCTGCTCAAGGCCGACAAGATGTGCATGGCGCACTCGCTGGAGCTGCGCGTGCCCTTCCTGGACCGCAAAGTCATGGAGTTCGCCGAGCACATTCCCGACCGCTACCGCATCAACGAGAACGGCAACAAGCAGGTACTCCGCCACGCTGCCAACAAGTCGCTGCCCGATGAGTGGGCCACCCGTCCCAAGGTGGGCTTCCCGGTGCCGATTGTCTACTGGCTGCGCGAGCAAAAGTGGTACGACTATGTCAAGGAGTACTTCACCGCGCCGTGGGCAAGCGAGTTCTTCAATACCGACGAGCTCATGCACCTGCTCGATCTGCACTTTGCGGGCAAGGGCGATTTCCAGCGCAAGATCTATACGCCGCTCGTGTTCCTGGTGTGGTACAAGCGCTTCTTTATCGACGAGGGCCAGCCTTCTGTTCAGGCTGCCTAGTCTCGGCCTACGAATGCCTGCGCGTAACGGCTCCTCCGGGAGCCGTTTTTGCGTGGGTGCGTTTCAGTTACTATAAAAACCGTCCCTGCCAAATGGCTGAGAAAGGTGAAAGATGCACCATTCGGATTCCGCGACCGTGACCACGGTCGATACGCTTGCCAAGCTGCTCGATGTGTGCGGCGAGCTGCGCGCATCAGAGCAGGTTGACGAGCGTGCCGTGACCGGTTGCTCGTTTGATTCGCGCGCGGTCTCGGCAGGTGACGTGTTCTTCTGTAAAGGTGCTGCCTTTAAGCCCGCGTTTTTGAGCATGGCGCTCGATGCGGGCGCCGTCGCATTTGTGTGCGAGGAGTCGCTGGTCGAGTCTCTGGAGCCGCTGGCGCAGGAGAGCGGTGCTGCGATGCTGGTTGTTGATAGTGTTCGCACGGCCATGGCCCTGTTGCCGCCGGAGGTCTACGACCGTCCCGACCACGACGTCAAGATCGTGGGCATCACCGGCACCAAGGGAAAGACCACGGCCGCTTTTATGCTCCAGTCCATCATCAAGGCGGCGGGCGAGTCCTGCGGCATGATCGGCTCGGTGAGTACCGACGATGGTATCGAGTGCTACGAGAGCACCAATACTACGCCCGAGGCCCCCGAGGTTTGGCGCCATATCGCCAACTGCCGCACGTCCGGTCGCCAGTCCATGGTCATGGAGGTCTCGAGCCAGGCGCTCAAGTACCAACGCGTCGAGAATCTGCCGTTTGACGTGGCGTGCTTCCTCAACATCGGCCGCGACCACATCTCGCCGATCGAACACCCCACGTTTGAGGATTATTTTGAGAGCAAGCTCAGGATTTTTGACCAGGCAAAGACCGCCGTGGTGAATCTGGGCACCGAAGAGGTCGACCGTGTGCTGGAGGCAGCGTCGACGGCCGAGCGCTTGGTGACCGTTGGCGTCGAGCATCCCGAGGCAAGCCTGTGGGCGAGCGACGTACGCATAGTCGGCTTTAGCATCGAGTTCAACTTGCATGGCCTGTGTGCCGACGAGTCCGAGGCGGGGGAGAAGGTCCTGCTGGGTATCGCGGGAGACTTTAACGTGGAAAACGCGCTGGTCGCTATCGCCGCTGCGCGCGAGATCGGCATCGGTATCGAGGCTATCAAGAAGGGCCTCTCAAAACTGCGTGTGCCGGGCCGTATGGAGGTCGTGGAGTCGAAGGACGGCCGCGTGATTTGTGTCGTCGACTACGCGCACAACCAGCTTTCGTTCCGCTCGCTTTTCTCGTCGGTCAAGCGCGCGTTTCCCGCTAGTCCGGTCATTGCGGTGTTTGGCGCTGCCGGCGGCAAGGCGCAGGAGCGCCGCGAGCAGCTTCCGCGCGAGGCCGCACCGTATTCCGACCTGATGATCTTTGCCAATGAGGACCCGGCTCACGAGGACCCGATGAAGGTCTGTCGCGAGCTTGCCGAACATGTTCCCGACGATACGCCGAACAAGATCATCCTCGATCGCGAAGCCGCTGTGCATGCGGCGTTCAAGGCGGCGCGCGAGGAGTACGTCAACCCCGATGCTCCCACCATTGTCTTGCTGCTGGCAAAGGGTGACGAGGAGCTCATGCACGTGGGCGACGAGTTCGTGCCCATCGAGAGCGACCTTTCGCTGGCCAATCGCCTGATCGATGTTGCCCAGTTTGACTAATGAACCATGATGGCGGCGGCGTCCTGAGTGCGCTGTCGCCATAAGCGTGTTCCCTCAATCAAAACATGCCGTCCAAGTCCAAACCCTTCTACGTAAACGGAGTAACCATGTCCCACAATACCCTGCCGACCGTCGCCGAGCTTTCGGGCGAGATGCGCGAGCGCTTGGCCAAGGTCAAGTACGTCTTTACCGACCTGGATGCCACGATGCTTGCACCCGGCTCGTGCGTGCTACGCGACAACGACGGCAACCCCTCGACCAAACTCGTCGAGGCCGTCGTGGCGCTCGCTCGCGCTGGTATTCAGGTGGTTCCCACCTCGGGCCGCAACCGTACCATGATCCACGAGGACGCGCGCGTGCTCGGCCTCAACTCCTACATTGGCGAGATGGGCGGTCTGGTTATGTACGACCTCAAAGCCAACGATTGGGAGTATCTGACCGGCGACATGCCCTACGACTCCTCTTGCGGCCTCACGCCGCACCAGGTGATCGAGCAGACCGGCGTGTGCGAGAAGATCCTCGCCCGCTGGCCGCACAAGATCGAGTATCACAACGACATGTCGACCGGCTACAAATACCGTGAGGTCACCGTCGGCATGCGCGGCGATGTGCCCGACGATGAGGTTCAGGCCATCCTGGACGAGGCCGGCTGCGGTCTGATCTGGGCTTGCAACGGCCATCTGACTCACCTGTCCAAGCCGACGACGCTCGAGCTCGATCGCGTCGAGGACGGTCGCGCATTCAACATCAACCCCGCGGGTCTCAACAAGGGCGTTGCCATCGCGCGCTTCTGCGAGCACCTGGGGATCGAGCGCGAGGAGACGCTCGCGCTCGGCGATTCCGAGTCCGACTTCTACATGGCCGATCACGTGGGCACGTTCTGCCTGGTCGAGAATGGCCTGACGAGCGCCGGCGCGCCCGAGTTCCTGGCTGCTTGCGAGAACGCTTTCGTTACGCGCGGCAAAATTGTCGACGGTTGGGCGGCGACGGCAG
This sequence comes from uncultured Collinsella sp., assembly GCA_900551365.1. Taxonomy (GTDB): domain Bacteria; phylum Actinomycetota; class Coriobacteriia; order Coriobacteriales; family Coriobacteriaceae; genus Collinsella. Next base: position 30,975 of record URVZ01000012.1, on the reverse strand, counting down.
AGCTGCTGGTCGCGGCGCGTTCGTAGCGCGGCGTCGCTGCACTTGGACATGTCTTTTCGAGAGAGACTGGTGAGGTAATGTCCGATATCGAGAATCCGGCAGGCGACACGCGCCCGATTGGCGTGTTCGATTCTGGTTTGGGCGGTCTGACGGTTGCGCGCGCGATTGCGACGGCGCTGCCGCACGAGTCCGTCTACTACTTTGGCGACACCAAGCGCTGCCCCTACGGCACGCGCACCGAGGATGAAGTGCGCTCGTTTGCGCTGCAGGCGGGTCGTTGGCTTTCGAAGCACGACGTCAAGATTATGGTCATCGCCTGCAACACGGCGACCGCTGCGGCCTTGCGTTTGGCCCAGCAGGTGCTCGACGTTCCCGTGATCGGTGTGATCGCGCCGGGTGCCCGTGCGGCAATCAACAGCACGCGTACGCGTCGCGTGGGCGTGCTCGCCACCAACCTCACTATTCGCTCGGGCGCCTACACGCGCGCCATTCAGGACCTGGATGCCGGCGTCGATGTATACGGCTGTCCTGCCTCGAGCTTTGTCGAGGTTGTCGAACACGAGCTCGCCTCGGGTGCACATCTGCAGGAACAGTGGCTTGAGAACGAGGACATCTTCGATACGCCTGCCGTGCGTGCGCTGGTGGGTGCCACGGTTGAGCCGCTGCGCGACCACGGTATCGATACCGTGGTGCTCGGCTGTACGCATTTCCCGCTGTTGGTGGGACCTATCCGCCATGCGCTGGGGCCTGGGGTGCGCGTCGTGAGTTCCGCCGAGGAGACCACACGCGAGCTGACCGATATCCTCACGCGCCGCGAGCAGCTGGCGGGCGACGCCGCTGAGCCGCAGCATCGTTTTGCCACGACGGCCGATAACATTGCCGAGTTTGCGGTGGCGGGCAGCTTTATCTTTGGTCAGCCGCTCAAGAGCATCGAACATATCGATATCGATGAGCTGAAATAGATGTAAGGCAGCCGCCAAAGCCTTCGCCACATCTTTTGCCGAAAGGAAATTTCTATGGAGTACATGCAGGTCAACCGCGCCAACGGTCGCGCCGCCAACGAGTTGCGCCCCGTTAAGCTCACCCGTGGCGTCATGAAGCACGCCCACGGCTCGTGTTTGGCCGAGTTCGGTGACACGCGCGTGCTGTGCGCCGCCACTATCGAGGAGGGCGTGCCGGGCTGGCGAAAGGGAGCTAAGGCCGGCTGGGTGACCGCGGAATACGCCATGCTGCCGGCGTCGACCGGCAAGCGCTGCAAGCGCGAGCACGCCAACCGCAAGGGCCGCTCTATGGAGATCGAGCGCCTCATTGGCCGCAGCCTGCGTACCGTCGTCAACATGAAGGCGCTCGGCGAGTACACCGTCACCGTCGACTGCGATGTGATTCAGGCCGATGGCGGCACGCGTACAGCGAGCATCACCGGCGCCTGGGTGGCGCTGCGCGACGCCCTCGCCATGTGGGTCGAGGCGGGCAAGATCGAGCGCATCCCGCTTATCGGCCAGGTGGCTGCCATCTCCATGGGCGTTGTCGACGGCAATACGCTGCTTGACCTCGATTATTCCGAGGACAGCCATGCCGAGGTCGACATGAACCTCGTCGCCACCGACACCGGTGAGATGATTGAGCTCCAGGGCACCGGCGAGCAGGCGCCCTTCGACCGCAAACGCCTCAACGCCCTGCTCGACCTGGGCGACAAGGGTATCGCCGAGCTCATCGAGCTTCAGCGCCAAGCCATCGCCTAACCTGCCAAATAGGGACAGGTTTATTTTGGTAGGTTTTATCTGGGAAAACGTCGAAGTATAAGACTGCCGTTGATTGAGAGGGGAGAGGGGCCGAGGTCCTCGCCGCCCTCAACACGGCATTGCTATAGAGACAAGGAGGCCAGCTATGGCACTTGAGAAGATTGACATTGACACCCTCGACCCGGCGGCGACCATCGTCGTGGCAACCGGCAACGCCCATAAGCTCACCGAGATCGAGGCCATTTTGGGCAAGGTCATGCCCGAGGTACGCTTTGTGGCGCTCGGCCAGCTGGGCGATTTTGAGGATCCCGAGGAAAACGGCACGACGTTTTTGGAGAACGCCATCATCAAGGCCCAAGCCGCGGTTGAGGAGACGGGCCTTATGGCCATTGCCGACGATTCGGGCTTGGTCGTCGACGCACTGGACGGTGAGCCCGGTGTGTATAGCGCGCGCTATGCGGGCGTGCACGGCGACGATGCCGCCAACAACGCCAAGCTTCTCGTTAACCTGGAAGGCGTGGCAGATGAGGACCGCACCGCGCGCTTTATGAGCGTCGTCGCGCTCATCGACACGGACGGTCTGGTTACCTATGGCGAGGGCGCCTGCGAGGGCGTTATCGCGCACGAGGGCCGCGGCGATCACGGCTTTGGCTACGACCCGCTGTTCCTGCCGGTCGACACGCCGGGCAAGACCATGGCCGAGCTGACGGCGGACGAGAAGAACGCCATCAGCCATCGTTTCCACGCGCTCGAGCATCTGTCCGCCAAGCTGACGGGCGAGGAGTAGGCCATGCGTGCGGTGGTGCAGCGCGTGCTCAACGCCGGCGTGACGGTCGACGGCGAGTGCGTGGGCCGCATTGGACGCGGCTATCTGGTGCTGCTGGGCGTGGGCCACGGCGACACGCGCGCCGAGGCTGATAAGCTGTGGGGCAAGCTCCGCGGCCTGCGCATCAACGAGGATGAGAACGGCAAGACCAACTTGGCGCTTGCCGATATCGACGGCGAGGTGCTCGTGGTGTCGCAGTTCACGCTGTTCGCTGACTGCCGCCACGGTCGCCGTCCGTCGTTTACGGATGCCGGCGCCCCCGATGTCGCCAACGAGCTCTACGAGTACTTCCTGACGCTCGTTCGTCAAGATGTCGAACACGTGGCGCACGGCATCTTTGGCGCCGATATGAAAGTCGATCTCGTCAACGACGGCCCATTCACCATCGTCTTGGACACCGACAACCTTTAGGTTACGCGGTTTTACCAAACCGCGTAACAACTGGTCATGCGAGGTTGTCGTCTGGTACGTATTTGGGACGGGGCTTATTTAGCTACTTGCGTATGGCCACAACAGGGTGCTATAGTATTAGAGTTTTGTCTATCTTAGGGGTATTATCCCCTTTTTGAATTGCACCTTCTGGAGGCCCTGTTCATGGAAGAGATGGAAGTCAATCACGTCGACGACATCCACGAGAAGCTGACCGATATGGTGGGCGATCGCGTCAAGGTGAAGGCCAACATGGGCCGTACCCGCGTCGTCGAGCGCATGGGCACCATCAAGAGCGTCCACCCCGCCGTCTTTATCGTCGAGGTTGACGAGCGTCGCGGCCGCAAGTCGCGTCAGTCCTACCAGTATATCGATGTCCTCACCGGTCAGGTCGAGCTGTTCGACCCCGAGAGCGGCGAGCACATCTTTACCCCGCTCGGCAATCAGCTCGAGGAGCATTAACGGTGACCGATCGGTCCCTGACTCTTTCCGCGCCGGCAAAGATTAACCTCTACCTGGGGGTTCATACCGAGCGCGATGACCGCGGCTACCACAGGGTCGATTCCCTGATGGCAGCCGTCGGTCTTTCCGATACCGTGACGGTCACGCCGGCGCAGGCGCTGACCGTCCAGACGGTTCCAGCATCAGATTTTCCCATGCAAAAGAATACGGCGTATCGGGCTGCGGTTGCTATGGCCGAGCATTATGGTCGCGAGGCAAACATCTGCGTGACGATTGAGAAGCGCATTCCATTGTGCGCTGGCTTGGGCGGCCCCTCGACGGATGCGGCCGCGGTCATTGTCGCCTTGGCGGAGCTCTGGGGCATTGATCGCACCGACCCAGCGCTCGACGATATTGCGCGGGGCATTGGTGCCGACGTCCCGTTCTTTTTGCACGCGAGTCCTGCGTTCTACGTAGGTGGGGGAGACGTGCTGGCAACTGAGTACCCCGCGCTGCCCGCGACGCCCGTCGTGCTGGTCAAGCCGCGCGAGGCAAGCGTTTCGACAATTGAAGCCTATCGACGTTTTGACGAGGCCCCGGTGCCTGCGGACAAGCCCGGCGCGATAGCTTCTGCCTTGCGTGCTGGTGATGCCGAGACGGCATATGCACTCATCCATAACAACCTTGGTGTCATTTCCGCACAGATGGAGTCGCAGATTCAAACGGTCCTCGACTGGCTGCGTAAACAGAACGGAACCGTTGCTGTAGATGTGTGCGGATCGGGTGCCTGCTCGTTTGCCATTTGCGACACCGCTGCCACGGCCGAAAGGCTTGCCGATGCTGTCCAGCAAAATGGCTGGTGGGCCTGCGCGACTGAGCTTATTTCCAACACGGTTCAAATCGACGCGCCAAAGAAATAAAAATTTCTCTAGCACGCGGCGAAAATCTTTGTTACTATAGTCGAGCTAACGGGTTGTGGCTCAGTTTGGTAGAGCACTGCGTTCGGGACGCAGGGGTCGCTGGTTCAAATCCAGTCAACCCGACCAGAGCATGAGGAGGGACCGCTTCTTGCGGTCCCTTTTTTTAGCTAGTGTTGTGATACCGCGATACCCGCGGTATACTCATTCGAGCTTGTCTCGCTGTATTGTGGAGGTCTACATGTTTGGACTGAGGGCTCCTGAGCTCATCATTATTCTCGTCGTTGTCCTGATTATCTTCGGGCCCAAGAACCTGCCGAAGCTCGGCAAGTCCCTCGGCTCTACCGTCAAGAATATCCGTGAGGGTATGGAGGGCGACGATAAGGCCGAGACCAAGCAGGCCGAGGAGGTCGTGGTCGAGCAGTCCGAGGAGGACAAGGAGATCGCTGAGCTCGAGGCCAAGCTCGCTGCTGCCAAGAAGAAGCAGGCAGAGGACAGCGACGCGGACGCAGAGTAGTCCCATCCCTTTGGGGTGAGCACCTGACCGGCTTGCCCGCAGGCTAGCCGGTCTTTTTCGTTTTGTTGACAGTTGATTGTTTGATCAGAGTTGGGGAGATATCCGTATGGACGCAAGCCAGATCGTACTGACCGCTGAGGGCCGCCAGAAGCTCGTCGAGGAGCTCGCTTGGCGTGAGGGCGATTACGCCAAGGAGATCGTCGAGGACATCAAGGAAGCCCGCGCGTTCGGCGACCTTTCGGAGAACTCCGAGTACGACGCCGCTAAGGACAAGCAGGCCCAGAACGCCGCTCGTATTGCCGAGATCCAGGCCATCCTCGCCAACGCTCAGGTTGCTGCCACCACGGGCGACCTGACCGTCTCCATCGGTTCCACCGTTTCGCTGATTGATCCCAACGGCGAGGTCATGGAAGTCACGCTCGTCGGTACCACCGAGACCAACTCGCTCGAGCACAAGATTTCCAACGAGTCTCCGGTCGGTCACGCCATCATCGGTCACGGCGAGGGCGACTCCGTCGAGGTCGTTACGCCTTCCGGCAAGACTCGCGTCTACACCATCGCCAAGATCGCACGCTAGACCACGGTCCCGCGTAAAGGTATGTTTTCGCTCCCTGGGACCGAATCCTGGGGAGCGTTTTAGTTTGAGGAGCTAACTTATGGCAGAGAACCAGAACGCCGCCGATCAGGCATCGACGCTCAACGACGAGCGCGCCACCCGCCTGGCCAAGCGCGCCGCCCTGTTCGAGGCGGGCCAGAACCCCTATCCCGAGCACTCTGAGCTTGAGGACTACGTCGCCGATATCGAGACTAAGTACGCCGAGCTTGCCGATGGCGAGGACACCGAGGACGTCGTGAAGATCGCCGGCCGCGTGGTCGCCAAGCGCGGCCAGGGCAAGATAATGTTCATCGTCGTGCGCGATGCGACTGCCGAGATTCAGCTGTTCTGCCGCATCAACGACATGGACGAGGCTGCCTGGAATACGCTCAAGGCCCTCGACCTGGGCGACATCCTGGGCGTGACCGGCGTGGTCGTGCGCACCCAGCGCGGCCAGCTTTCCGTTGCCCCTAAGAGCGCGACCCTGCTTTCCAAGGCCGTTCGTCCACTGCCCGAGAAGTTCCACGGTCTTTCCGACAAGGAGACCCGCTATCGCCAGCGCTATGTCGACCTGATCGCCAACGACGACGTTCGCGAGACCTTCCGTAAGCGTTCGCAGATTCTCTCCACCTTCCGTCGCTTTATGGAGTCCGACGGTTACATGGAGGTCGAGACCCCCATCCTGCAGACCATCCAGGGCGGCGCTACCGCCAAGCCGTTCATTACCCACTTCAACGCGCTCGATCAGGAGTGCTACCTGCGTATTGCCACCGAGCTCCATCTCAAGCGCTGCATCGTCGGTGGTTTTGAGCGCGTGTTCGAGATCGGCCGCATCTTCCGTAACGAGGGCATGGACCTTACCCACAACCCCGAGTTCACCACGATGGAGGCCTACCGTGCCTTCTCAGACCTCGAGGGCATGAAGGCGCTCGCCCAGGGTGTCATTAAGGCGGCTAACAAGGCCATCGGCAACCCCGAGGTCATCGAGTACCAGGGCCAGACCATCGACCTTTCTGGTGAGTGGGCCAGCCGTCCCATGACCGACATCGTCTCCGACGTGCTCGGCAAGCAGGTCACCATCGACACGCCGGTCGAGGAGCTTGCTGCCGCCGCGCGCGAGAAGGGCCTGGAGATCAAGCCCGAGTGGACTGCCGGCAAGATCATCGCCGAGATTTACGATGAGCTGGGCGAGGACACCATCGTCAACCCGACCTTCGTGTGCGATTACCCCATCGAGGTCAGCCCGCTCGCCAAGCGTTTTGAGGACGACCCGCGTTTGACTCACCGCTTTGAGCTGGTCATCGCCGGCCACGAGTACGCCAACGCATTCTCCGAGCTCAACGACCCGGTCGACCAGGCTGAGCGCTTTGCTGCCCAGATGGCCGAGAAGGCCGGCGGCGACGATGAGGCTATGGAGTATGACGAGGACTACGTGCGCGCCCTCGAGTACGGTATGCCTCCCGCGGGCGGCATTGGCATTGGTATCGACCGCGTGGTCATGCTGCTTACTAACCAGGCTTCTATCCGCGACGTCCTGCTGTTCCCGCACATGAAGCCCGAGAAGGGTTTCCAGTCCGGTGCCGCTGCCGCCAAGGCTGCAGAGGCCGGCAACGCCGCGAGCCCATTCGTTAAGTCGCTTAAGCCCACGCTCGATTACTCCAAGATCGCCGTTGAGCCGCTGTTTGAGGAGTTCGTCGACTTTGATACCTTCTCCAAGAGCGATTTCCGCGCTGTGAAGGTCAAGGCATGCGAGGCCGTCAAGAAGTCCAAGAAGCTGCTGAACTTTACGCTCGACGACGGTACCGGTACCGACCGCACCATCCTCTCCGGTATTCACGCTTATTACGAGCCCGAGGACCTGGTCGGCAAGACCTTGCTCGCCATCACCAACCTGCCTCCGCGCAAGATGATGGGCATCCCCAGCTGCGGCATGCTCATCAGTGCCATCCACGAGGAGGATGGTGAGGAGCGCCTCAACCTGATCCAGCTCGACGCCTCCATCCCCGCCGGCGCAAAGATGTACTAGGGGGTTACGCGGTTCTACGAACCGCGTAACCAGTTGACGCTGCGCGCCGCCCAGGGCGACAATTTGTCATTCAAAAGGCAAGGCATGACCAGAAGGTCTATGCCTTGCCTTTTTCATGCCAACTTGTTCGCCCTGGACGTCGCTCGCTGTCCGTCCTCTACCTGCGGCGTTGACTTGATTGATACTTAGAACATTGATGTAGTCATTAGGGACGCTCTTAAACGACTATCCAACGGATATTGCGCACATGGCTCGCATGACAGTCGTCTCTTTTATGTTTCCTTTAGCCGTTGCTGCCTAGGATGGGGGTTAGTCGGTAGGAAGGGAGCGTCTATATGGACGACGCGAGCGAGCGTGCAATCGAAGAGGACATGCTCGATCAGTTCAATTACTTTGATGATGAGGATGAGGAGCTAATCGATCGTCGCGAGCCGGCATCGCTTGACTCATTTGATCTGGTCGATGAAGAGCCCGACGAGGACGAGGGCGAATTAACGGAGCCCCCACAGCCTTCGCGCCTTGACTCGCTGCTTTCGAGAGCCCCCATGCACCACGGTGTTCGTGCCGGCGCGCTCCATATGAAAACTGACTGGCACCAGATCGTGACGGCAGGCGATGAGCTTGCCGTCGATGCGCCGCTCACCGATAAATCATCCATCATCTGCCGCACCGGCATGCTTATGCTGGCAAGCGGAACGGGTGCCTGGCGCGTGCGCGATACCATGAATCGTGTTGCCGCCGTACTCGGTGTCACCATCCACGTTGACTTAAGTCTTCTGTCGTTTGAGTGCACCTGCATCGAAGATGGTCACTGCTTTAATGAGGTCGTCAGCTTGCCCACAACGGGCGTCAATACCCATCGCATTTGGATGATGGAGAGTTTCCTCAAGGAAATCGAGACCTATGGTCGTCGCTTCACGGTGCACGAGTATCACGAGATGCTCAAGACCGTTGAGAGTTCAAAACCTGATTACGCGCCTTGGCAACAGGGCCTTGCGGCGGCCTGCGCCTGTGGCGCCTTCGTTTTTTTGCTCGGCGGCGGCCCTATCGAGATGGCCTGCGCGTTCGTGGGCGCGGGTGTCGGCAACTTTGCCCGCTCCCATATTCTCAAGCAAGGCCTTGGTCAGTTCAGCGCGCTGACGACCGGCGTTGCGCTCGCTTGCGTTTCGTATCTGCTGGCATTGCTCGGCCTTGGCCAGGTCATACCGGGGGCAATGTCGCACCAAGAAGGCTATATCGGCGCCATGCTCTTTGTGATTCCCGGCTTTCCACTCATTACGGCAGGCCTCGACATCGCTAAGCTCGACATGCGAAGCGGTATCGAGCGCCTTTCATATGCCGTATCGATTATTGTGATGGCGACCCTCGTAGGTTGGATGGTTGCCGAGTGTGTTGGCCTGGCGCCGGACGACTTTGCCCCACTGGGCCTTTCGCCGCTTGCCCTTACGCTCCTGCGCGTGGTGATGAGCTTCGTTGGCGTATTCGGCTTCTCGGTGATGTTCAACAGCCCGGTAAAGATGGCCGCGGCAGCTGGGTTGATCGGCGCCGTGTCCAATACCCTGCGTCTGACCCTTGTCGATGCGCCGACGATGATTCCCTTCCTGGGCCTCAGCACGGGAATGCCTCCCGAGGCAGCAGCGTTTATCGGCGCGCTGGTATCGGGTCTGCTGGCAAGCTTGGCCGAAGTCAAGCTCACCTACCCGCGCATCGCCCTCACGGTGCCTTCGATTGTCATTATGGTGCCCGGTCTGTATCTCTATCGCTCTATGTATTACATGTGCACCTTCGACACGGTCAACATGCTCGGCTGGTTTGTGCGCGCAGTGCTCATCGTGGCGTTTCTGCCCGTTGGCTTGGGCGTGGCGAGAACCCTCACCGACCCTCGCTGGCGCCATACCAGCTAATTGGTGCAAGGGGGACAGGTTACTTTGCACCAAATGAGTTGCGGTGAAATAGGGACTGAATTGTTGCTTAAAGGGTCAAAACAGTCCGTATTCCACCGCAACTTATGGGGTCGGGGGGTTTGGTGCCCTGCATCTCCACAAACTCAACGCTTACGAAGCGCGCGCCGTTCGTGTTAGGGTAGTTCCACCACATAAGTAGTCGCAGACGCGCGTAACACGGGCGGGCGAGATGAAGTTCCAACAGCTCCATCTTGCCCGCCCGTTTTTGTTGCGTGGTGCCGCGGCGTAACACAGAAAGGAATCTGCCCTTCATGCCTATCAACAAACGAGAGAGCCTGCTGTTCACCTTTATCATGTGCTTTTGCATGGTGCTCTGGATGAGCATCTACAACGTTGCCCTGCAGCACGGGGCCATCAACGGCGAGGTCGTTGCCGCTGCGTGGCTCGGCTTCCCCGTTGCCTATATCTTTGCCGTGTGCTGCGACCGGTTCGTCGCCAGCCCGCTTGCCAAGGGTTTCGCCTTTAAGTACTTGGTCACTCCGGGCAAGAGCTCGCCGCTCGCCATGACGCTCGCCGTCAGCTCCTGCATGGTCGTTCCCATGGTCATCATCATGTCGCTGTACGGTGCCTGCGAGGGTCTGACGCACATGCCCGGCGGCATCCTTGCGAACCTGTATTCCGTGCCCGCGATCTGGATGATCAACATCCCGCATAATTTTGTGATGGCGCTGCCGTGGAACCTTTTGGTAGCCGGTCCGATTTCCCACTTCGTCTTCCGTCGCGCCTTCCCTGTGGGGACGGTTTTCGAGGAGGAGCATGCCGAGCTCTTGGAGCAGGCTATGGCTCCTGAGTGCGAGTAGCTCGCTTAGGGATCTGCTGAGCGCGGGCGACTTGCTTGGTTGGAGCCCTAAGCGTGGATAGCTCTCTCGGCGACATTGCGGGCGTGAGCGGTGCGCATGACCGGAGGGCCCGTGCTGCTCCGTTGCCCGACGTGCTAGCGCGCAGAACAATCTGTTGGTGCATTCGGCGGCTGCTGAAGCGTTTCGGCAGCCGCTTTTTATACGGAGTTTAAATACAACAGTCTGTTGTATTACGTAGAGTGGTATATCTCTAGCAGGAAAAATGCGAGAGACGGAGCATTATGGCGTTGCTAGTAGGACTGGACGTAGGGTCGACGACGACCAAAGTTTACGCGATGCACGAGGATATGACCGAGGCGTGGTGGGGATATCGCCGCCACGGGGCGTGTCAGACAGCGAGCGTGCGCGCCATGCTCGGCGAGCTCGCCGAGCGCTTTCCCCATGAGTCGCTGCGCGTTGCGGTGACCGGCTCGGGTGCGCGCGATATCGCGACCGCGCTGGGCGCCTCGTACGTTCAGGAGGTGGTCGCCAACGCGCTCGCGATCAGCAGGTTCTATCCGCAGACGCGCTGCGCCATCGAGCTGGGCGGCCAAGACGCCAAGATGATCTTCTTCCGCACCAACGATAAGGGAGACATCGAGGTTGCCGACATGCGCATGAACGGCTCGTGCGCAGGCGGTACCGGTGCATTTATCGACGAGATGGCAAAGCTCATGGGGGTCGGCACCGAATCGGGCGAGTTCGAGCAGCTCGCAAGCCGGGGAACGACCGTCCACGAGGTCTCGGGCCGCTGCGGCGTGTACGCAAAGACCGATATCCAGCCGCTGCTCAACGAGGGCATTCCTACCACCGACCTGGCGCTTTCGGCGCTTCACGCGGTCGCCCGCCAAACGATCGGCGGTCTGGCCCAGGGTATCGACATCGAGCCGCCGGTAATCTTCGAGGGCGGTACGCTCGCCTACAACCCCACGCTGGTCCGCGTGTTCCGGGAGCAACTGAATCTATCGGACGATCAGGTTATCGTCCCGCGCGATCCGCAGATCATGGTCGCGCGCGGTGCCGCCCTGTCGCTGACCGACATGTTCGCATCGTCCCAACCGATCGACCTTCCCGACGCTTTTGTCCGGCTGGATAAGCTCGAGACGGTCGCGCCCGCAAGCGGGGAGGGACGTCTTGCCCAGCCCTTTTTTGCCACACCTGCCGAGCAGGCGGATTTTACGGCACGCCATGGCAAAGAGACGCCGGCAAAGGGTCCGGATGCGTATGCGCCCGGAGAGACGGTGCGTGTGGCGCTCGGTATCGATTCGGGGAGCACGACGACCAAGTTCGCCCTGGTCGATGAGGCGGGTGAGCTTGTCGATTCGTTCTACGCGTCTAATAACGGCAGACCGCTCGACGTCGCCCAACAGGGTCTTGTCAGCTTGAAGAACCGCTGGGAGACAGCGGGAGTCACGCTTGCGATCGATGCCGTGGGCACCACGGGATACGGCGAGGAGCTTTTCGCGCGCGCGTTCCACGCCGACTACCATACGGTCGAGACGGTCGCGCACGCCCGCGCCGCGTGCGCATGCGTTCCCGATGCGACCTTCGTGCTCGACATCGGCGGACAGGATATGAAGGCCATCTGGCTCAACCACGGCGTGCTGACCGATATCGTCGTCAACGAGGCGTGCTCTGCGGGCTGCGGCTCGTTCCTCGAGGGTTTTGCCAAAAACCTCGGAATAGCCGTTGAGGATATCGCGACCGAGGCATTTTCGTCCAAAGCCCCCGCCGTTCTCGGCAGCCGCTGCACGGTGTTCATGAACAGCAGCGTCGTTTCCGAGCAGCGGCGCGGTAAGGGTCCGGGCGACATCATGGCCGGTCTCTGCCGTTCGATTATCGAGAACGTGTTCACCAAGGTCATTCGCGTTTCAAATCTCAACCGTCTGGGCGACAAAGTCGTCGTCCAGGGCGGCACGTTCCGAAACGACGCGGTGCTGCGCGCATTCGAGCAGTATCTGGGCAAACCCGTCACGCGTGCGCCCCACCCGGGGCTGATGGGCGCTATCGGTATCGCCCTGCTCGCGCGCGAGGAATGCCGCAAGGGCGACGCCGGCACGTCGTTTATCGGGCTCGATGCCGTGGAGCGCTTCGAGCATCGCGAGTTCGGCGGCGTTACCTGCCGTCGGTGCAACAACCGCTGCCAGCGCGCGGTCGTGGCATTTGGCGACGGCTCGCTTTACGTCACGGGCAATCGCTGCCCGCGCGGCGGCGCCATCTCATGGGATGAGCTCGTGCGCGAGGTTCCCGCGGCGGAGGAGCTGCGTCCGCAGGGTGCTTGCGAGGCACAGGCACCCGGCACGGGGCGCGACCGGACCGCGGCTGCCCCCAATCTCTTTGTCGACCGCGAGAAGCTGCTGTTCGAGTCGTACCCCACGGTTCCCGTCAGCGGGGGGCGCGATGTCACGATCGGCATTCCCCGTGTGCTCGAGTTCTGGGACACCATGCCGTTCTGGTCGACGTTCTTCAGCACGCTCGGCTTTAAGGTGCGCGTCTCGGGACGCAGCACCAAGGCGATGTACGAGCGCGGTCTGGCGCACGTCACATCCGACACCGTGTGCTTCCCGGCCAAGCTCGTCCACGGGCACATCCGCAATCTCGTCGACGCCGGCGTCGACCGCATCTTCATGCCCATCATCACGACGGTGCCCACCGAAAACACCGCCTCTACCAGCGAGTGGATGTGCGCCGTCGTAAAGGGATACCCCTACGTGATGCGCAATTCCGATAACCCGGAGGAGCGTTTCGGCGTTCCGTTCGATACGCCGCTGTTCCACTGGTACGACGAGGGCGACCGAAACCGCCAGCTCAAGGCGTGGTGCAAGGAGACCTTCGATATCGATGCCGACCTGGTTGCCAAGGCGACCGAGCAGGCGGACCGCGCGCAGGAGACGTTTGAGAACCAGCTGCAGCTGCGCGGCAGGCAGGTGCTCGAGAACGTGCGCGAGGACGGCGGCTACGCGGTGGTGATCGCTTCGCGCCCGTACCACAACGACCCGCTGGTCAACCACGGGCTGCCCAAGCTCTTCTCTGAGCGCGGCATCCCCGTGCTGACGCCCGATGCGGTGCCGGGGGTCTGCAACGTCGATCTTTCCAACAGCCGCATCGACATCGTGAACAACTACCATGCGCGCATGCTGTCGTGCGCGGTCATCGTCGCATCGACGCCCGAGCTCGAGCTCGTGCAGATGGGCAGCTTCGGCTGCGGCCACGATGCGTATCTCACCGACGAGATCGCGCGCATGATGGGCGAGATGGGCTCCAAGGTTCCGATGATGATCAAGCTCGATGAGAGCGACGTCGCCGGTCCCATGGGCATTCGCGTGCGTTCGTTTATCGAGTCGGTCAACCGTCGTCGCGCGGAGGAGCGTGCCGAGGGCGCCCGGGTGCACGCGGTCCATCCGCTCGACGACCCGTATAAGGTCAAGTACACCAAGCGCGACCGGCACGACAAGATCGCGCTGGTCCCCAACACCTCCCATGCGTTCTGCAGGCTCATGACCGCGGCGATGCGCAATCAGGGCGTGCGCGCCGAGGCCCTTGATATCGGGCGCGAGGATGCCATCCGCCTGGGCAAACGCTATGTGCACAACGACATCTGCTTCCCCGCGCAAATCGTGATCGGCGAGGCGCTCGCGGCACTCGAGAGCGGTAAGTACGACCCGAACGACGTCGCCGTGGTGACTGGCAAGTATATCGGCGACTGCCGCCTGACGCACTACATGCCCCTGCTGCGCCGCGCGCTCGACGACGCGGGATACGACTATGTCCCGGTGCTCACCAACGACGACGTCGATGCCCACAATGCGCATCCGGGCTTCAAGCTCGGCCTTGGCCCGAGCATCCAGATCGCCTACGGTCTTCCCATGATCGATGCCCTCGAGGCCATTCTTAGGCGCATCCGTCCCTACGAGCTCGAGAAGGGCGCGGCGGACGCTGCGTTCGACCGCGCGCTCGATGAGGTTATCGAGGGCATGGAGCGCTCCGGGCTGAGAGGCCAGGCGACGGGCTTCAAACGCGCGCTTGCGATCATGGACGCCGTTCCGTACGACCGCTCGAACCCGCATCCGACCGTTCTCATCGTGGGCGAGTACCTGCTCAATTTCCATCTCGGCGCCAACCACGAGATCGAGCGCTACCTCGAGGACAACGGGCTCGAGGTCATCGAGGCGCGCATGACCGACGTGATCCGCAAGACCTATTTCTACAAGCATGCGCAGTCGCGCGAGTTCCACGTCGACCTGTCGCTGCCCGAAAAGGCCTGGTACGCCACGGCGGACAACCTGTTCGAGCTCGCGCACGACCGTTGCGACCGCCTGGGCGCGGCGAGCCCGCTCTACGAGCCGCCGACGCGCATGCCCGAGCTCGTGCGCGCGAGCGATAAGATCCTGCACCATACGTTCGATGCGGGCGAGGGCGTGCTGATTCCGGCGGAGATTCTCGAGCACGCCAAGCGCGGCTGCCGCAACTTCGTGATCCTGCAGCCGTTCGGGTGTCTGCCCAACCATGTCGTGGGGCGCGGGCTCATCCATGCGCTCAAGGAGCAGTATCCCACGGCGCAGTTCCTGCCGCTCGACTACGATCCCGACGTGAGCTTCGCCAACGTGGAGAACCGTCTTCAGATGCTCATCATGAACGCCAAGGCGCAGGGGTGCGGTGAGGCGCATGGCGAGACCGCGTAAGGACGCCGATGCGCCCGATGCACGCACCCGTATCATCGAGGCGTTTTGGGAGCTCATCGAGAACAACAGCATCTTCGAGCTGTCGGTTGGCGAGGTGACCCGCGCCGCCCAGTGCAATCGCGGAACGTTTTACTACTATTTTCACGATTTCGATGAACTCGTCGCCATCGCCATGACCCAGCTGCTGCAGGATAACGAGCTTATCACCGATGCCCTCTGGCATTTTTCGAGCGAGGGCGACCTTTCGGCGTTCGACCGGCGCGACGTCCGCTGCCTGCTGCGGCGCATCGTCATCACCATGAGGGCGGGTGCCGCCGAGCAGGTCGTGCAGGGCATCCATACGATCATCATCGACCGCGTGAGAGAGATCGTCCACCCCGACGGAGAAGAGCTCAAGGCAGATTCGAGCTTTGCGGTGGGCTTTCTGGTCTCGGGCATCATGGGCTTTGTGATGGCGGTCGGCTTTGCCCGGGAGGGCGGCGAGGAGATAGACCTCGAGCAGCTGGGGGACAGCGCGTGCGCGTACCTGAGGGCGGTCGCCATGCAGACGGTTGAAACGGTCGCGCAAGTCGAGGGCGTCGATACATCCGAGCTGCTCGAACGCGTCTCCAAGGAGGCCGATGCCTATCGCGCATCGCGTGCGACGAGTCCCGACGTGGTGAAAGACGTCTAGGGTTTCTCTTGCGGGGCGCCCGTCGCGCATCGCGCGGTGAGTCCCGCGATGCGGTCATAACCTGCATTCATGTGAGCCGGGTTTATAGATATTCCTCCAGCTGTTAACATATACTCCATATGGGTAAAGAGACCAAAGCGCTGCCGCGGGGCGGCGCTTTGCGTTTGAAAAAACTAGCTCGTCTAAGAGGAACTAGCATGTTAGACCGTTTTACCGATCGTGCGCGTAAGGTCATGTCCATGGCCAAGCAAGAAGCGCTCGATCTTCATTCAAATAAGGTGGGCACCGAGCACCTGCTGCTCGCGCTTGCCAAGGAGGACGAGGGCATTGCCGCCGAGGCGCTGCGTTCGCTCGACATCTCCTATGATGACATCATGGATACTCTCAAAGAGGTCCAGACCACGGTTCCCGAGCCCAGTGAGGAGACCGAGGCGGCCAAGCTCGCCTTTACGCCGCTCGTCATTAGCGTGATGGAGCGTTCATTCCGCGTGGCGCGCGAGAACAACCAGACCTACGTGTCGACCGAGCACTTGCTGATCGGTATCGTCGAAGAGGGCAACGGCATGGCCATGGACATCCTCATGCGCCTGGGTGTGTCGTCCGCCTCCATCAAAAAGGCTATCGAGAAACTCACCGCCAAGGACCAGGACAAGAAGCGTCCGCTCGCCGGCGCCGGTGCTGGTCGTCCCGGTGCGGGCCTGCCGTTCTTTAGCGGCTCGGATACCTCTCAGCAAAAGGGGGGTGGCACCGATACGCTTAAGCAGTTCGCGACCAACCTCACGCAGAAGGCGCGCGACGGCGAGCTCGACCCTGTAATTGGTCGCGAAAAGGAAGTCCAGCGTATGATGGAAATTCTTTCGCGCCGCACCAAGAACAACCCGCTCATTCTGGGCGACCCCGGCGTGGGCAAGACGGCCATCGTCGAGGGCCTGGCTCAGCAGATTGCAGCCGGCAACGTGCCCGAGAACCTCATGAACCAGAATATCTGGACGCTCGACCTGCCGGGCCTCGTGGCGGGCGCCAAGTATCGCGGCGAGTTTGAGGAGCGCCTCAAGAACGTGATTCAGGAGGCCACCGAAGCCGACGACGTCATCCTGTTTATCGACGAGATGCACACCATCATCGGTGCCGGTTCTGCCGAGGGCTCCATCGACGCGAGCTCCATGCTCAAGCCCGTGCTTGCACGCGGTGCCTTCCAGATTATTGGCGCCACCACGGCCGAGGAATTCCGCAAGTACCTCACCAAAGACCCAGCCTTCGAGCGTCGCTTCCAGACTATCGATGTCGAGGAGCCGAGCGTCGAGGACACCGTCAAGATCCTGACCGCGCTTAAGCCGCGCTACGAGGAGCACCACCATGTGCGCTACACGCAGGGCGCTATCGAGGCTGCCGCGAACCTTTCCAACCGCTACATCCAGGATCGCTTCCTGCCCGATAAGGCCATCGACCTCATCGACGAGGCCGGTGCCCGCGCTCGCATCGCCGCGAATCGTGCGCCCGAGCCGGTGCGCGAGGCCGAGCATCGCATAGAGGAGCTCAAGGCCGCCGCGCAGGAGGCCACCGAGAGCGACGACATGAACAAGGCCGCCGAGATCACCGAGCAGCAGAAGGCCGCCGAGATTGAGCTCGCCGAGGCCAAGGCCGCCTGGACCGCCGAGCTCGACGCCAGCCCGCTCACCATCGACGTGAGTCAGATTGCCGACATCGTGTCCGTGACCTCTGGCGTGCCGGTTTCCTCGCTCACCGAGAGCGAGAGCCGTCGCCTGCTGCAGACCGAAAGCGTGCTCAAGACGCGCATCATCGGCCAGGATGAGGCAGTCGAGGCCGTCGCCAAGGCCGTGCGCCGCAGCCGCTCGCCGCTCAAGGACCCGCGTCGTCCCGGTGGTAGCTTTATCTTCCTTGGTCCCACCGGCACAGGCAAGACCGAGCTCGCCAAGACGCTCGCCGAGTACCTCTTTGGCAGTAAGGACGCGCTCATCAGCTTCGACATGTCGGAGTTCGGCAGCGAGTTCGAGGTCTCCAAGCTTATCGGTAGCCCTCCGGGTTACGTGGGCCACGACGAGGGCGGTCAGCTCACCAAGGCCGTTCGTCGTCATCCGTACTCGGTCGTGCTGTTCGACGAGATCGAGAAGGCGCACCCCGACATCTTCAACATTTTGTTGCAGGTGCTGGAGGAGGGTCGCCTGACTGATAGCCAGGGCAAGACGGTCGACTTCCGCAATACCGTGATCATCATGACGTCCAACGTGGGCGCCCGCGAGATCGCGCAGGATGCGAGCGTTGGCTTTGGCACCACCGGCGAGCAGGGCCTCACCTCGAGTGAGATCAAGGGCCGTGCGATGGGCGAGCTCAAGCGCCTGTTCCGCCCCGAGCTGCTCAACCGTATCGACGACATTGTGGTGTTCCAGAAGCTCTCGGGCGAGAATCTCACCAAGATCGCGCACCTGCTGGTGGACGACCTGCGTCAGCGTTTGATTGCCAACGGCATGAACATCAAGCTCACCGATGCGGCCTATGACAAGATCGTGGCCGAGGGCACTGACCTCACCAATGGCGCGCGTCCGCTGCGCCGCGCCATCCAAAAGCTCATCGAGGACCCGCTGTCCGAGGAGCTGCTGGCCGGCGAGTGGGGCGAGGGTGATACCGTCCTGTGCGACGTGGCCGATGGCAAGTTTGTCTTTAGCCATGGCACGGGTGAGATCCCAGCGCCGCGTCCGGCAGGTGCGCTCGGGGGCGATACCGCTCCGGCAGCGCCGCACACCGGAAACGCTGCGCCTGTGAGCAGTGGCGTGAGCTCGGGCCCCGGTGGCATGATGCAAGCCGGTTCCGGCGCGCTGTAGGGCGTGGCGACAATTTGATCTGTGCAATCGAGGCGTTCCGGCAAGGGTGCCTCGATTTGTAGAGCTGCGGTAGTTGTGACCGTTACGCTATGCGGTCCACCGTTAGCCGATGATGCGAGGGCGCTCGGCGTTTTCGACTGGTTTATGCAAACGAAGTCTGGGAATATACAAGGCGCATGTCTTATTGTCTAACCAGTTGCGCCAAGGAGGCACCATGGACTACAAGATTACCGGCTACGAGCCCGCCCAGCTGTTCCATTTCTTTGAGGAGGTCAGCGCGATCCCCCGTGGGTCTGGCAACGAGAAGGGCATCAGCGATTTCCTGGTTGCGTTTGCCAAGGAGCGCGGTCTCGATGTGTACCAGGACGAGGTCTACAACGTCATCATTCGCAAGCCCGCATCTGCCGGCGCCGAGAATGCCCCGACCGTGATGCTGCAGGGCCATATCGACATGGTGTGCGACAAGTTGGGCTCCGTTGAGCACGACTTTACGACCGATGGTATCGACCTGGTCGTCAAGGACGGTGTCCTTACCGCCAACGGCACCACTCTGGGTGCCGACAACGGCATCGCCGTCGCGCTTATGCTTACCGTGCTCAACGATGATTCGATTGTCCATCCGGCTCTCGAGTGCGTATTCACCACCGACGAGGAGACTGGCCTGGTCGGCGCCGAGACGCTCGACAAGTCCCAGATTAGCGCCCGCACCATGATTAATCTCGACTCCGAGGAAGAGGGCGTTGCCACCGTCAGCTGCGCCGGCGGCGTCGTCGTTACCTACACCTGCCCGATCGCGCGCGAGCACAAGACCGGCAGCACCCTCACGCTCGACATCTCCGGCCTGCTGGGCGGTCACTCCGGCAGCGATATCCACCTGGAGCGCGGCAACGGCAACCTCATCATGGCCCGCATCATCGACCGCCTGATGGTTGCCGGCGAGCCCGCTATCGTCAGCTTTAACGGCGGCACCAAGGACAACGCCATCAACCGTGAGTGCAAGGCCGTTCTGGTCTATGCCGATCACGCTGCCGCCGAGGCCGCGGCGCAGGTCGCCCGTGGCATCATCGCCGACGTCACCGCCGAGCTCGAGGTCTTCGACCCCGGCTTTACCTGCACCGTCAAGATTGCCGATGACGCCGAGGTCGAGGCCATGGACCAGAAGTCCGCGCTTGCCCTCATCCGCGCCCTGCGTCTTGCCCCTAACGGCGTGATTCGCCGCAACGTCGCCACCGACGGCTCCGTCGAGGTTTCCTCCAACATCGGTGTGGTTGCCACTTCTGACGACGAGGTCAAGATCATGCTGTCCCCGCGCTCCTCGATCACCTCGCTGCAGAACGAGTTCAAGGACCGCCTGCAGACGCTGGCCGATGTCCTGGGCTTCGACGCCAAGTTCGAGTTCGAGTATCCCGGTTGGAGCTATGCCGAGCATTCGCCGGTCCGCGACGTCTTCGTCGAGAGCTATCGCGAGCTCTTTGGCTCCGAGCTGCGCATCGAGTCCATTCACGCCGGCCTTGAGTGCGGCCTGTTTGCCGAGGCCCTGCACGGCCTGGACGCCATCGCCGTGGGCCCGACGCTCTCCGATGTCCACACCCCGGACGAGAGCATGGAACTCGCTTCTGCCGAGCGCTTCTACGAGCTGCTCATCGACGTCCTCAAGCGCCTCGCTGCGTAAAGGTTGCGCTAGCAGCAGTCCGAGTCACGTGCTGGTGGATTGCAAATGACATTACGAGAGGGGGCACCCGAGCTTTTGCGACGGGTGCCCCCTCTCTTCTTTTAAGAAATGGGAAATTGATTGGCGTCTAGCCCATATCCGCCTTGATGAGGTCGAGGGTGCGCTGGCAGTTTTCGCGGACGGGGCCGAGCATATGCTCGCGCAGGTCCGCCATGCCGGGTAGGTCGGCGTATTCGTCCATGACCTCTTCCATGCAGATAGGCACTTCGTAGGCAAGGTCCATCATGGTTGTAAAGCAAAACTTCTCGGTTAGCCCGGCATCGGTGAGTGCCGCTTCCAGCACGGGGTCGCCCATACCGTGGTATCGACGGATGGCGCCTGGACCGATGCGCCCCACACGATTCTCGCCGCCAACGCTCATGGCAAGGCGCGCCCGGCGGCGCATGCGCTCGTACGCCAAGCCCGATGCGACATCGTACATTCGAGCCATCATGGCTGCGCCGTCGTTTCCAAGGAGCAGGGAATAGTTTTTCGCATGCGCATCCGGTGCGCCGATAATGGCGTTAAAGAAAAGTATTTGCGTAAACAGATACAGGTTAAGTTGATGGTGGCTCGTATTTATGAGGAGCTCTTGAATGACGCGGGTGGTCGGGCCGCCGTCTGCCGTGTACTTTTGGGCGGGCATCACCCCAAGTGCCTGGCAGAGGTCTTCTTGATGCAGACGCCTGATCGTTCCGTCTTCGACTTTCATGCGGTCATAGCGCTCAACAATGAGGGCAGGTTCGTCCTCAAACATACGATATTCGACGTTTGCCGTTGCGATACCGGCGCGCTGGGCGCTTTTCATGCAGACAAACTCATTGAGAGCCTCGAGTTTAAATCCGATAACGCCATTTTTGAAAATATGCGTCGTGGGCGAGGAGCCCACACATTC
Organism: uncultured Collinsella sp.; assembly: GCA_900551365.1. Lineage (GTDB taxonomy): Bacteria > Actinomycetota > Coriobacteriia > Coriobacteriales > Coriobacteriaceae > Collinsella. Next base: position 9,878 of record URVZ01000012.1, on the reverse strand, counting down.
GCACCAGCGACCGTCTATGAGCGCGAGAGCGAACTTGCCCTGATTGCCTCCGAGTGACCAACTTTCATCTAGGCCCATCCAGGATGCATTGCGGTCATCTCTGATTGACTTGAGACGCAGCGCAATCTCGTGATCGCCTATAGGGCGGTATTCGCTGGTGCGATGCAGGACGGCGTTGACGTCTTCTTCGGCACAAAACTGCACTCCACCCGGACAGTCAAGTCCGATATGGCTGAGTAGCGCAACGGCATTGTTGGGTCTAACGTCGAATTCGGCAGCAATCGCTTTTCGCTGATCCTCGCTGTCGGGTAGAAGGCCAAACAGGTACGGATTCATGACCTGTTGTCCGTATGTGCGATTCGATACGGGTATGTTGGTCGATAGGGCTGGCCCGTCATAGTCATGATCGTAGGTAAAGCTGATAAGACCGTTCTCATCTTGCGTGAGCGTTCCCGCAGGTACGCCGCAAATAAAGGTCCGAAGTGATGTTCTGGCCATTGGCTATTTCCCTTCGGGCATGGTTTGGCTAGATGCGTTTGTGGCAATCGAGACTCCGAGATTGGACATGGCGAAATCGGCGAAGACCTCGTCGTAGAGCGCGGATGTAAAGGGGGCATCTGCAAGAGCCGGAATGGCGGTACTACGACGGTTGCGATGATGGGGACGTTGAGTGTGATGGCGCCTGGGGATGCTGCGAGGCAGCGGATTGGCATGCGGGGCGTCGACTGGTCGCTCGTTTTTTGCTTCGCCGATATCCCCTTGAGCGGCGAGTGCCAGTCCAAGAGCATTGAAAATCGTCAGCAACTTGTCGAGTCGAATGCCGGTGGCATCTCCCAGCTCGAGCGATGCAAGCAGGCGCTCCGAAACACCGGCTTTTTTAGCGAGGGCCGCACGGGTGATTCCCTGTGACTCGCGTGCCTGGCGTACGTAGATGCCAGCTTGGCGCGGCGTGGTGATGGGAAGGGTATCCACGGCAATCTCCTAACGTGCAGACTTTTGCATATCAGTATGACATGCAAAAGTCTGCACGAAAAGGTCTTATGCAAAACTCTGCATGAGGCCTCATACGGACGTTTAGTTTTGAAGGGTGTTTTACGGCGCCAAAACCCCCAAGTGTTCCAGCAGAATCTTGAGCCCGATGAGGATGAGCACGACGCCACCCACGATGGTGGCGGGTTTTTCGTAGCGCGCGCCAAAGGTGTGACCGATCGCTACGCCGGCGACGGAGAAGATAAACGTTGTGACGCCGATAAGCGATACAGCGGGAACGATGTAAACCGAGAGCGCCGCAAATGAGATGCCCACGGCCAGGGCGTCGATTGAGGTGGCGATGGCGAGGATCAGGTACTCGCCCAGGTCAATCTTTTCGGCATCCTTGCCGTCGCCTTCGTCCTCGTCTTCGGTAAAGGCCTCCCACAGCATTTTGCCGCCGATGAAGGCCAAAAGGATAAAGGCGATCCAATGGTCGATGGGTCCGATGATGCCCATGAATTGACTGCCGAGCGCCCATCCGATTACGGGCATGCCGGCCTGAAAGCCGCCAAAGAACAGGCCGAGCACCACGGCGACTTTAAGGTTGATCCTCTTCATGCCGAGACCCTTGCAGATGGAAACGGCAAAGGCGTCCATCGAAAGGCCAACGGCGAGCAACACGAGCTCTGCGAGTCCCATAGTCTGGCTCCCTCTCTGCGGGCGGGCCCGCGTGTACCTCTTGGGGGAGTAACAAAAAAGACCCGTGGCGTACGCGTTGCGCGCACAGCCACGAGTCTCGTTCATTAAGGCAAGCCAGGCCGCATCGGCCAGTGTGTTGACTTGCCGCGCCACCGGAGGCGAACCCGATCACGCGACTACTCCCTCATTTATGCGAATCCCGATGCTACCACATAAGCAGCTCATTTGGATTGGGGCTCTCAGCTGTGTTCGCTCATTCTGTAAGCATCGGATTTTGCGGGCGTCACAGGGGCAAACCGTGAGAAACTTATTGACGTTTATGGAGCGTATACGATGGGAGCGATGCCTTGGATAAGAACGAGCTGCAAAAGCGTATGGAACAGGCCATTCGCCTGACGGCACCTGGCCAGCCGATCCGCACCGCCCTCGACATGATTATTGCCGGTCACCTGGGCGCCCTTATCTGCGTCGGCGACACCGAAAACGTGCTCGCTGCCGGTAACGACGGCTTCCCGCTCAACATTTCGTTTACCTCGAACCGTCTGTTCGAGCTTTCCAAGATGGACGGCGCCATCGTCATCGACGGCGACCTCACCCAGATCCTGCGCGCCAACTTCCACCTCAATCCCGATCCCTCGCTCGCCACGAGTGAGACGGGTATGCGTCACCGTACTGCCGCTCGCATGTCGGTGCTCACCGACGCCATCGTGATCTCGGTTTCGGCTCGTCGTGCCGTCGTCAACGTATACGTCCACGGCAAGAGCTACGAGATCCAGCCCGTCACCACCATCATGAGCTCGGTCAACCAGCTCGTCGCCACGCTCCAGACTACCCGTCAGTCGCTCGATCGCTCCCTGCTGCGCCTGACGGCCCTCGAGCTCGACGACTACGTCACGCTCGCCGACATTACCGGCATCTTCTCGAGCTTCGAGATTATGCAGCAGGCAAAGACCGAGCTTAAGGATTGCATTGTCAAGCTGGGTAACCAGGGCAAGCTCGTGCAGATGCAGCTCGAGCAGCTCGCGGGCTCCAGCATGGATACCGAATACGACTTGATGATCCGCGACTACGCAAGCGATTCCTCTGAGGCCAACGCCGAGAAGATCCGCGCTGAGCTCGCTCGCATGACGCCTAAGGACCTGTCTGACCCGCAACACGTGGCGGCAGTTCTGGGCTATGACGACCTGGACGAGGACTCCGTCATGACGCCGCTGGGCCTGCGCACGCTTTCGCGCGTGTCCGTCGTGCGCGACGGCGTGGCCGAGAAGATCGTCGACGAGTATGGCTCGTTGCAGGAGCTCATGGACGACATTAGCGAGGATCCGGAGCGCCTGGGCGACTTTGGCGTTAACAACCCTGCCATTCTTGCGGACTCCCTGTACCGCATGAAGGGTACCAAACAGGGGAACGCATAATGGCGCCCGTATGCGCCGTGGTCGTTGCCGGCGGCAGCGGCCAGCGCTTTGGAAATCCCGGCGGCAAGCAGCTCGTTAACGTGGCGGGCCGTCCGCTCATGAGCTGGTCCATCCGCGCGTTCGATCGTAGCGACAAGGTCGGCCACATTGTGGTGGTGTGTCCTGCCGAGCGCCGTGCCGAGATGCGCCGCCTGGCCATCGACCCGTTTGACTACGACACGCCCATCAGCTTTGCCGATGCCGGCGATACCCGTCAGGATTCCACCCGTGCCGGCGTGCATGCGGTTCCGGCGGGCTTTGAATACGTCGCCATTCACGATGGCGCTCGTCCGCTCATTACGACCGAGGCCATCGATCACGCTATCGACGTGCTGGTGAGTGACCGCGCCCTTGACGGTGTCGTGTGCGGTCAGCCCGCGATCGACACGCTCAAGATCGTTGACGGCGACAATATTGTCGAGACTCCGCCGCGTGAGCTCTACTGGGCCGCGCAGACGCCGCAGATCTTTAGCGTCGATGCTATGAAGCGCGCCCATGCCGCGGCGATTGCCGAGGGCTTTATCGGCACCGATGATTCGTCGCTGGTCGAGCGCATGGGTGGGCGCGTCCGCTGCGTCCAGAGCCCGCGCGATAACCTTAAGGTGACGGTGCCCGAGGACTTGCGTCCCGTAACCGCGATTCTGCTTGGCCGCATGGCCGAGGGAGAGGACCTTCCCCATGTTCAGTAACCTGCGCATTGGCCATGGCTACGACGTTCACCGTCTGGTGGAGGGGCGTCGATGTATCATCGGCGGTGTCGACATTCCCTACGAGCGCGGCCTGCTGGGCCACTCGGATGCCGATGTGCTCGCGCACGCCTTGGCCGACGCCATTCTGGGCGCCTGCCGCGGGGGAGACATCGGCAAGCTATTCCCCGATACCGACCCCGCCTATGAGGGTGCTGATTCGATGGTGCTGCTCGCTCGCGTGATGGACTATGCGCGCGAGTTGGGCTTTGAGTTTGTCGATGCCGATTGCACCATTGCCTGTCAGCAACCCAAGATCACCCCGCACCGCGATGCCATGCGCGCCAACCTTGCCCATGCCCTGGGCGTTGACGTCGAAAACGTGGGCGTCGCCGCCACTACGACCGAAAAGCTCGGTTGGGAAGGCCAGGGCGAGGGAATCGGCGCCTGGGCCGTCTGCCTGCTACAGAAAACCGTTAAGGAGTAACGAATGCGTATCTACAACAGCGCTACCCATAAAAAGGAAGAGTTCCAGCCCATCGAGTCCGGCAAGGTCCGCATGTACGTGTGCGGCCCTACGGTCTACGACAACATCCACATCGGCAACGCCCGCACGTTCATCAGCTTTGACGTGATTCGCCGCTGGCTCATCGCGAGCGGCTACGAGGTCACGTTCGCCCAGAACCTCACCGATGTCGACGACAAGATCATCAAGCGCGCCAACGAGCAGGGCCGTACGGCCGCCGAGGTCGCGACGGAGTTCTCCGACAAGTTCATCGGCGTCATGCGCGCCGCCAACGTGCTCGATCCCGATGTGCGCCCCCGCGCCACCAAGGAGATCGGCCCCATGATCGCCATGATCAAGACGCTTATCGAGCAGGGCCACGCTTACGCAGCCGATAACGGCGATGTGTACTTTGCCGTGCGCAGCGATCCCAACTATGGTCAGGTCTCGGGCCGCAACATCGACGACCTTATGGTTGGCGCACGCATTGAGGAGAACGAGGACAAGAACGACCCGCTCGACTTTGCCCTGTGGAAGGCCGCCAAGCCCGGCGAGCCCAGCTGGCCGAGCCCCTGGGGCGAGGGCCGTCCCGGTTGGCACACCGAGTGCGCCGCCATGGTGCATCGCTACCTGGGCACTCCGATCGACATCCACGGCGGCGGCTCCGACCTTGCCTTCCCGCATCACGAGAACGAGTGCGCTCAGGCCACCTGCGCCTGGCACCAGGGCTTCTCCAACACCTGGATGCACACGGGCATGCTGCTGGTAGACGGCGAGAAGATGTCCAAGTCGCTCGGAAACTTCTTTACGCTGGCCGAGGTGCTCGAGCAGCACTCCGCTGCCGCCCTGCGCCTGCTGATGCTGCAGACGAGCTATCGCTCGCCGCTCGACTTTTCTTGGGAGCGCCTGGAGGGTGCCGAGAACTCGCTCACGCGTATCGCCGGTACGGTCGAGAACCTGCGTTGGGCCGCGAACCATGCGACGGCCGACGCCGATGAGGCTGCCGCCGAGGCGTTTGCCGCCAAGGCCGCCGAGACCCGTGCCGCCTTTAAGGAGTGCATGGACGACGACTTTAACACCGCTGGTGCCATGGGTGCTGTCTTTGGCTTTGTGACCGAGTGCAACCAGTACTTGGAGCAGGCGGGCGACGCAGCCGACAAGGCCGCCGCGCTTGCCGCCGCCGACACGCTGGCCGAGCTGCTCGATACGCTTGGCGTCGAGCTCCCCGAGCCCAAGGTCGAGCTGCCGCTGGGTCTGCTAGGCGTTGCCGCCGGCCTGGTCGCCTACACGGGCGACGACGTGGACGAGGCTGCTGCCAAGATTCTCGAGGCCCGCGCCGAGGCCCGCGCCGCCAAGAACTGGGATCTGGCCGATGCCATCCGCGACCAGCTCAAGGACCTGGGCCTTACCATTGAGGATACTGCCGCCGGCACCCGTATTAAGTCTCTCTAATCCCCGCGGGTTTCCCAAGCACCCGACCTTGCCGTTCAAACCGTCGCTCGCGTACTCAAGTACGCGTCGCTCCTCTTTCACGGCAATCTCGGGCACTTGGAAAACCCGTACCGACCGCCCGAATTAATATTCATGGGCGGTCGTTTATTTTGTTTCGTTTGATAGTTGTATTTAGGAGGTCGCTTTATGGCCGACAATCGCAAGCGTGCACCGCGTGGAGGCAAGCAGGCTGCTTCTGGCTCGCGTCCGATTCGCCGCAACGACCGCGCTGCCACTCCCAAGGGCCAGCGCGAGCGCTCCCAAGCCCAGGCTGCGCGTCCGCAGCGAGATCGCAACCGCGACAACGTTCAGGTCCCCAAGGGCGAGTTTATCGAAGGTCGCCGTGCTGCCGCCGAGGCGCTACGCACCGGTTTTCCCATCAAGTGCGCGCTCATTGCCGAGGGCGGGGAGCGCGACGCCGCCTTGTCGCGCCTGGTCGACGACCTCAACGCCGCGGGTGTCCGCATTAAGTATGTGCCGCGCGCGCAGCTCGACGCACTGTCGAGCCATGGCGCTCACCAGGGCATCGCGCTCGAGGTTGGCAACTTCCCCTATGCCGATGTCGTCGATATTCTCGACCGCGCAGGCGAGGGCCCAGCACTTGTCGTGGTGCTCGACCATGTGACTGACGACGGCAACTTTGGTGCCATCGTGCGCTCCGCCGAGGTTGTGGGCGCGGCCGGCGTCATCATCGCCAACAAGCGTGCCGCCGGCGTGACCGTGGGCAGCTACAAGACTTCAGCCGGCGCCGTCATGCATCTGCCTATCGCGCAGGTGCCCAACATCGCCCGTGCACTCGACGATCTTAAGGCCGCTGGCTTTTGGGTGGGCGGTGCCTCTGAGCACGCCGAAGGCAGTTGCTGGGATGCTCCCTTCGAGGGCCGCGTGGCGCTCGTCATGGGCTCCGAGGGCGACGGCATCTCGCGCCTGGTGCTTGAGAAATGCGACTTTTTGACCAAGCTTCCCCAGCGCGGCATGACCGAGAGCCTCAATGTTGCCCAGGCGACCACGGCGCTGTGCTTTGAGTGGCTGCGCCGCAACGCCGGCGAGCTCATGGGGGAGGAGTAACGCATGTCCAAAAAGAACCGTGCCAAGTCCAAGGCCAAGCGCTTTGGCGAGGGCTCGGCCAAGCCGATTGTTTCGGCCGCGACCTACGGCGTGGGCGGCAATGCGTTTGCGCAGGCTATCGCCGACCCAGTCTCGACGGTGCACTCCAACAAGCCCGAGCTGCTGGTGGTCGACGGTTACAACGTGATTCACTGCACGCCGCGCTACGAAAAGCTCGTCTACGACCATTCCGACGATCCGTATTCCAGCGACGTTCACGATATGGCGCGCACGGCGCTCATTAATGACGTAGCTGCGTTTGCCCAGGGCCGCTACGAGGCCGTGATCGTATTTGACGGCGCGGGCAATATTTCCAGCGAGCGCCCCAACCTACCGGCCCGCGGCGTGCGCATTGAGTTTTCGCCGACGGGTGTTTCGGCCGATACCGTGGTGCAGAAGCTCTGCATCGAGGCGCGCGAAGAAGGCCGCGCGTGCTCCGTGGTTTCGAGTGACGGCACAATCCAGGCCGTCGTCATGGGCAAGGGCGTCACGCGCATCTCGAGCCGCATGCTGGTGGACGAGATCAAACAGATCGACAACGACGTTCACGAGGCCGAGGAAGCCCCGCAAATCAAGATGACTCTGGGCAGTCGCCTGAGCCCCGATGCCCTGGCCAAGCTCAAGGCCCTTCGCGGGAGGTAGGTGAGCTGACGGCGCGACGCTGTCTCGCTAACTCCATTCAGCGATGTCGATCATTCTACGGAGGCGCCATGTAAGCGCCTCTTTTAGATATGGCAGCCTTGCCGCGAGCGCGTCGTTTCTGGACAGAATCTCGATTGCCTCGTCAACGAAGCCTTCGAGTTTGTCGCCGTCAAACCAGCTCATGTCCTCGACGAGCAACATTTGTTTGGCGGGGCTTGAATGAAATTGCGCACTGGTAAAACTGTGCTCTCCCGCCCTAAGCTCCTCTAGTGATATGTTGCACCAGAGTGATGAGCCCGAATCGAAGATGGGGGCTGGTCTGCAGACCAGTGAGTTGACGTTTCGCACGAGGCCGAAGTTGCGCCAATGACGATCGTAGTTGGCAATGATGTCATCGCATACGATCATGCGGCCAAGGGCGTCTTTTATATCTGTCGCTCCAAGCTCCTCGCAGTTTGCTACATACCGTTCGTAATCGGTTAGTCGCTCGTCTGCATTTGCATGCTGGTTTACATAGAACGCAGGGACATATTCTTCTTCGTCAGTTAAGAAGACACTGCATGTGCTCAAGGCGGAAGTGCCCGCGCCTTCGAGCGAATAGGGTACATAATCGTAAGTGTTCAGGATGCGACGGTGAAGTGCAGTCGCCACCATCTCGTTATAGGGTTCCTGGTTTAGATGCGCTCCTGCTTTATGCAGAATTCGACGCCCGCCCTCGCATGTCCAGTACTTTTGAAGATTGCCGTCCGACGTGTTATCGGGCTTTGCGGCAGCCGCTTTTCCCTCTGGGGCAAAGGGCGCAATGGACAGTGAGACGTCATCAAAGGCGTTATTGAAGAAGTTAATGTCCTCCCAGGCGAGACCGGAACTTTGGGGCCTTATCCAATACTGGTCGGATAAGGAGAGGCCAAGATTTCGCTGTACGAGTTCATCGGGAACATCGACTGCGGCTTCTGCAAGCAGGGAGGCTAGCCCAATGCGTGCGAGCGGGATACCGCGGCCGCGCCACCAAGTGCGGAAAGAGTCGAGCGATACGGGGCTATTAGGGCCAAATACCCCAATAGGGGCGTGGGCGTAATCGACGTCGGCACCGATGTGGGTGAAGTCTTTTCGCGATGTGTTGTAGACCAGCTGAGCGACTTCATACGTGCGGTTCATGAGGGTGAACGCGATCTCGCTCTTACCGTAGCCGCGGCGGGGACGTCCCCCCGTTTTGGTCACGGAGCGGAGTCGCGTGTCGACGCTGTCTTTGTCGATGAGCCATACGCCAGAAGCCTTGCGGGCCTCAAGTGCTCCGTTTTTTATGAGCTCCTGCACCCTGCGCGGAGTGATGCCGAGTAGCTCGGCGGCTTCTTTGGTAGTAAGCATCGCGAAACCCTTCGCCAGAACGAATAGTTTTATATATAGCAATTGTAATTAAAACTATTCGTTCTGGCGAATGGTTTCAAGATTGAGGGCGCACTGACAGAAATGAACGGGCCTGGTACGCGTTGTTGCTGGATTTTGCATATTTGTATAACGCCGTGCGGCCTGTTGCGCCCCGTCCGCAATTCCTTTATTCTTAACTGGCTTCGCGTGAAAGCGCCAAGTGTGCCAGTGTGGCGCAACGGTAGCGCAACTGATTTGTAATCAGTGGGTTGCAGGTTCGATTCCTGTCACTGGCTCCATGAGAGTTTCGGGCTCTGTTCCTTGTGGGACAGGGCCCGTTTCTATTTATGTCGACATGTAAGTGGGTTTGACTCCCACCAAGCTTCAGGTTTGTCTCGATCTGTAACACGGGTGGGCTGAAAACCCTCCTTATAGTTACAGATTGAGACAATGCCAAGGGTTGGCCGATAATATCTCGATCTGTAACACGAAGAGGCTGAAAACCGTTCTTACTGTTACAGAATGAGACGTAAGCTGGTGTCTCTGCGTAATATCTCGATTTGTAACAGATGGGGGAGGAATAACCCTCTTACTGTTACAGATCGAGACAAAGGCCGGACCGGCCCCAGTCATCCTGGTCGAGTGAGGATTTCCGGACATACGAGGGTGGATAATCTCCCACTTTGGACTCGAAGCCACGCCAAAAGTGGGAGATTATCCACGCTCGATTCTGTCTGGGAAGCCCGGTCTCGACCTATATATAGGTGCAAATGAGTCGTTATCGAAGTAATATTCTGCAGGCTTACTCCACTACACAAAAGTGTTACCTCGGGAAACGTCACCTCAGTATCCAAAACCACCGTCCTTCATATCCAAACTCAACAAAACCGCAGGTCACGGCTATATAGATACGCCCGGGGCCGTGTATCTAGAGGTTTTCGTTGACAGCCCCCA
>URVZ01000011.1 GCA_900551365.1 uncultured Collinsella sp. | reverse complement strand
GGGACCGCCGTGAGGTTGGCGAGGCGCCCGGCAGCGCGCTCTTCGTCCACGGCGAGCCCGCAGACGATGGCGGACATGAGCGGCATGAGGGCGCCGAGGAACTGGGCGTAGGCGTCCGCGCCCAGCGCCGGGTCCCATCGGGTTATGGAGAAGTACTCGCCGCAGGCAAGACCGGCTGCCAGGCCGCAGACGAGGTGCACCGCCGTGAGCGGGGAGCGCGCCAGGCGCAGGGCCTCGGAGAGCAGGGCCCGCGGGAGAGTCATGCGCGGCGTCGGGTCGGGGAGTCGTGTCATGGCCATCACCTCTCCTCGGAGCGCGCGAACCAGGCCGCGCCCGCCGCCGTGAGCGCGGCGAACGCGAGCGCGCAGACCGCAAGGCCCGCCAGTGTGAGCATACCGTCCGCCGTGAGCGCCCCGCCGAGCGCCATGTCCGCCGCGAGTGGCTCGCCGCTCGGCAGCACGGGGATGAAGCTCGTGGGGATGACCATGCTCGCCGACGGCGGAAAGAGCTGCGGCAGCGGCATCAGCGACCAGGCGAACCCACCCATGAGCTGCGCGACGAGCGGGCAGAAGATGCCCGCGAGCATGCCGAGCCGCGCCGTGAGGAAGAGCCCTGCGGGGATCATCCACGCCGCGGTCACCGTGTTGGCGAGCGCGCAGAGGAGCATCGTGAGGGTGCCCGCGGCCGTGAGGCCCTGCGAGGAGAACGCCGATCCCGCGAGGTAGATGCCGAAGACCACGAGGTTCGAGAGCGTGCAGAGCGCGAGGCACCAGAGCGCCTTGGCCCACCAGGCGCGCCCGAGCGGGAAGCCCAGGCCCAGAAGCCCCCGCATCCGCGTGCGCGCGTCCGCCCGCGCGACGCACGCCACCACGAGCGAGAGAGCCACGGGCAGGAAGAGCGCGTACCAGTAGTTCCACGCGCTGAAGATCTGCACGCCCCGGTAGGGCATCGCGCCGAGCAGCGGCATCGGCAGCGCCATGAGCACGGCCAGGCGAACCGGTGCCGCGTGGCGCGACTTCAGGGCCTCGGCGCGCAGGCCCGCGAGCAGGCCGCCTTTCTCGCCCGTCATGCCGCCACCTCCCCGCGCGCTCGACGCCCCTCCCGGCAGACGCTCATGAAGAGTTCCTCGAGGTCCTGCCCGGGCCGAAGCTCATCCTCGTAGGCGAGGCGCCCCCCGTAGATGATGCCGATGGTGTCCGCCATCTGCTGCACCTCGGAGAGGATGTGGCTCGAGACGATCACCGTCGTACCCGCCGCCGCGAAGCCGCGGATTTGGTCGCGCAGCTCCTCGATGCCGATGGGGTCGAGGCCGTTGGTGGGCTCGTCGAGCACGAGCAGGCGTGGCCGGGCGATCAGCGCCAGCGCGAGCCCCAGGCGCTGCCGCATGCCCATCGAGAAGCGCCCGGCGCGCTTCTTCCCGGTGTCCTCGAGGCCCACGGCGGCGAGCGCCTCATCTACGCGGCTCTCGGGAAGGCCCAGCAGCGTGGTGCGCACGCGCAGGTTCTCGCGCGCGGTGAGGTTGGGGTAGAGCGGCGCCTCCTCGATGAGGCTGCCGATTGCGTAGAGGTCCTCGCGGCGCCAGGCGTGCCCGGCAAAGAGGATCTCCCCGGCCGTCGGCCGCAGCATCCCGCAGATCATCTTGAGCGTTGTCGACTTGCCGGCGCCGTTGGGGCCGAGCAGCCCGTACACCTCGCCCTCGCGGATATGAAGGCTCACGTCGGTCACGGCGTCCTGCGCCTGGTCGCCGCGGCCGAAGCGCTTGGTGAGCCCGCGCGTCTCGAGCATGTAACCCATGGGTTTATCCTTTCTCTTCCGGGCGCGCGGGCCGAGTCGCCGTGCCCGCGCGCCTTACCTTTCGGGTTCACCATCCATGGTGGGGCGCGTTTCTAACGAAGCCGTAACGGTCGTTGGGGTCTTATATATGTCTGGACACTCTATGCTCGCGCTGGATAGACATCGCCAGAACGGGTATAGTATCGAAAGTTTTGTCGTTTACCAGCGGGGGAGTCCTGTGGGAATCAAAAAGAAGATCAAAAAGGAGCTTATCGGCACCTCCGATTACCCGTCGAATAAGATCTTTACGATCTCCAATTTCATTACCTTCACGCGCCTGATCCTCACACTGGTCTTCCTGTACCTGTTTGTGACGGACAACAACCGCGTCGTCGCCATCGTCATCTACGCCATCGCGGCCTCCACCGACTGGATGGACGGTCAGATTGCCCGCATGACCAAAACGGTCTCGTGGCTCGGCAAGGTTATGGATCCCATTTGCGACCGCGCGCTGCTATTTACAGGCGTTTTAGGTCTCGTGGTCCGTGGCGAGCTTCCCATCTGGGTCTGCGTGCTCATCATCGGTCGCGATATCTACCTTGGCATTGGCACGCTCATCGTGCGCCACTATCACCGCCGTCCCATCGACGTGGTGTTTCCCGGCAAGATTGCCACGGCTCTGCTCATGACCGGTTTTTCGCTCATGCTACTAGGCTTTCCCACTGTGGACGGCTGGCATCTGCTGCCCGCCACGTTCACGGCCTTCCCGGGCCTCAACGGCAGCCCGGTACCGCTTGGCATTTTCTTTGTGTACGGCGGCGTCATCTTCTCCATGCTCACCGCTGTCATCTATTCCATTAAGGGCGGAGCGGCCATTAGACAGGCCGTGGCGCATCCCGAGGACGAAGACATCGACTTTCTTAACCCCGAAATCGAAGATTAAGCCATTGGGGTATGATTACGTACAGTTCATTCTTTGCGGCATGTCCGCGTTAAGTTAGGGGTTGTCATGGACAACATGGTTAACAATATGCCTCAGAACGGTAAGGCCTCAGACGCCACCTGCGTTTTCCGCGTTCCTTCGAGCGATGTCACCGTTCCCGACCTCATGGCCAACGTACACATAACCGCGCCCGTGTTGTCTATCGTCAAGGGCCCGCAGACCGGCGCCGCCTTTGAGCTCGAGGATAATGTGACCACCATCGGCCGCGATCCCGCTAACTGCATCTTCCTCAACGACATGACCGTGTCGCGTAGCCATGCGCGCATTATTCGCGAGGGTCTGGGAGCCCGCATCGAGGACCTGGGCTCGCTCAACGGTACGTGGGTTGACGGCGCTATCGTCAACGGCGCACCGCTGCACGACGGCTCTTCCGTCCAGATCGGTACGTTTACGCTCATCTATCACGAGAGCACGCCGGAGCGCATCGAAACCGGTGAGTAGGGCATGGCCGAACGCAATTATCTGAGTATCGGCCAGGTCGTCAATTTACTTCGAGGCGCATACCCCGATCTTTCGAACTCAAAAATTAGATTTCTCGAAGATGAGGGGCTCATCACCCCTCATCGCACGCCTAAGGGGTATCGCCAGTACTCCAAGGAAGATGTTGACCGCCTAGAGGTCATTCTGCACCTGCAGAAGACCCGCTACATGCCGCTCAACGTGATCAAGCAGCGCCTGGAAAACGCCACGGACCTGTCGACGCTCGCCTACGAGGTGGGCCTGCTGTCCGACGTTCCGCTCAAGACGGAGCCCAAGGAGACCAAGCAAAAGCTGCATCCTATCGAGACCATTCCCGATATGCTCGGCGTCGAGATCTCCTTTATCCGCTCCCTGGCCGAAAACGACCTCATTCGCATCATCAAGAGCCCGCAGAACCGCGAGCTTGTCGATGGCCGCGATTTCCCGATCATCCGCTACTGCTCCGAACTTTCGCGCTTCCATATCGAGCCTCGAAACCTGCGCCAGTACGTATCGTCGGCAAACCGCGAGTCTTCGATGTTTGAGCAGGTGCTCGTGAGCATGCTCGGTATGGATACTTCCGACGACGAACGCGACGCCAAGCTCGAGCGTGCGTTTAAGAAGTTGCATGACCTCACCGAGGGCGTGCATACCGCACTGCTCAAGAACCGTGTATTCGAGTCACTCAACGCCGTGGTCGAGGACGCCGATATCGATGCCCTCGACGAGGAAATCGCACGCTCGGAATCCACCAAGGCCAAAAGCGAAGAGGCATCTACCTCCGCGGTCCCCGTGCGCGAGGAATCTCTCGTGCAGCCGCTTAAGGTTGTCGCCCCCTCGCACGTCGGCACCGCCAGCGCGGACAAATAGACGCTGCTACAAACCAGCTTCCCATGAAAGGTCATGCTATGTACGACTTCGAATCTCATATCGTCGATATCCCCGACTATCCCGAGCCTGGAGTCGTCTTTAAGGACATCACGCCGCTCTTTGGTAATCCCGAGGCGCTAAAGGCCATGGTAGATGCCCTGGCCGAGCATTTTGCCGGCATGGGTATCACCAAGGTCGTGGGTCCCGAGGCTCGCGGCTTTATGGTCGGCGTGCCCGTGGCTGTCGCCCTGGGCGCCGGCTTTGTGCCCGCGCGCAAGCCGGGCAAGCTGCCGCGCAAGACGGTGAGCCAGAGCTACGAGCTCGAATATGGCACCGACTCTATCGAGATCCATGCCGATGCCATTACCTCTAAAGATACCGTGTTGATTCTGGACGACTTGGTCGCGACGGGCGGAACCGTCGAGGCAACAGGTAAACTGGTGCGAGATATGGGCGCAAAGCTTGTGGGTTACGGCTGTATCCTCGAGCTTGCGTTTCTTAACCCGCGCGAGAAGCTCACGCCCTCCAACGAGGACGTCGAGCTCTTTAGCCTGGTAACGGTGGACTAGCCGCTACCCTTAGATACCGGAAAGGAAGCTCCATGCGCACAGCAAACACGCATAAAAACATGGCACGCTGCGCTGCTACGGCAACCCTCGCTTGTGTTTTGGGCCTGGGCCTCGCGGCTCCTGCCTATGCCGATACCGCATCCGATCTTGCCGCTGCTCGTACCAAACTCGAGCAGATCGGCACGCAAACCCAGCAGATCTACGACGAGCTCGCCACTCAGACGCAGGCGCTCGACCAGACCGCTGGCGAGATCACGCAAAAGCAGCAGGAGATCGCCGATGGCCAGACCAAGCTTTCCAACTACGTTGCAGGTGAGTACAAGACCGGCGGCCTGAGCCTGCTCCAGGTACTGACAGGCGTCGATGACCTGGGCGATATACTCAACCGCCTGTTCTACTACGGCAAGGTTTCCGACAAGCAGGCCCAAACCATCCAAGAGGTCAAAGAGCTCAAGCAGGAACTTACCAACAAGCAGGCCGAGCAGGAGAAGAACGTCGCCGCCACGCAAAAGAAGGTCGACGAGCTCAACGCTCAGCAGGCCGAGGCTCAAAACGTTGTGAACTCTCTGGACTCCCAACTGAAGGCCGAACTTGCCGCCGAGGCCGAAGCCAATGCCGCGCTGCAAGCCGGCATTAACGCCAGTACTGCCGAGAAGGCCACGGTGAACACCGAGACCGCCGGCACGACTGAGAACACTAACAAAGGTGGCGGTACGACCAATGACGGCGGCAACACGCCTGCCCCCACTCCCACGCCCGCTCCTGCCCCTACGCCGCAGCCCGCTCCGGCTCCGGCTCCGACTCCGGCCCCTTCTGCGCCGAGCCAGTCCGTTGACGGCGGTTCCGTTGTTTCGCGTGCCTACAGCAAGCTTGGCTGCGCTTATTCCTGGGGCGGCATTGGCCCGAACAGCTTTGACTGCTCGGGATTCGTTAGCTACTGCCTCACCGGTCGCTACTGCCGCCTGGGCACCACCGGCACGTTTATGGGTTGGACGCGCGTTTCCGATCCTCAGCCGGGTGACGTTGTGGTCAACTCTTACCACACCGGCATCTATATTGGCGGCGGCCAGATGATCCATGCTTCCGATTACAATACGGGCGTTATCATCAGCTCTGTCGCAGCCGGCATGAACAACAACTACATTTTCGTGCGCTACTAAGTCACTCTGTATAGCAAACGAATGTGAACCTCGTGACCTTTGGGCTGCGAGGTTCATTTATTTATGACCGTGCTCCATACATGATCCCAATGTGCTAGTTTTCAATACTAGATGCACGCTTCATCGGTGAGCAATATCGCTATAATGATTGAGAAGCATATAGAAAGGACCCTCTATGAGCTGGGCACTTATCTCCGATTCGAGCTGCAACCTCCGCGATTGGCAACCGACCGCGCCCCATACAACCTTTGCATTTGCACCCCTCAAAATTCGAGTGGGGGAGCGCGAGTTCGTCGATGACCTCACGCTCGACGTTCACGAACTCAATTGCGCCGTGCAAGCGGAGTCGAACGCTTCTTCGAGCGCCTGTCCGAGCGTAGGCGAGTGGAGCGAACTCTTTAGGCTTGCCGACAAGACGATTTGCATGCCCATCTCGGAGGGCGTATCGGGCAGCTATAACGCCGCCGCCACGGCACGCGATTTAGTCCTTGCCGAGGAGCCGAACCGTCAAATTCATCTGGTAAATTCACGCGGAGCCGGCGGCAAAATGGACCTGATCTTCCTGCTGTTCGACCGGTATCTTGCAAGCACTCCAGACGTTTCATTTGAGGAAGCCTGCAGCTATTTTGATGAGCTGGAACAGAACAGCAAGATCCTCTTTAGCCTGTGCAATTACGAAAATCTCGCAAAGGCCGGACGTATTCCCAAGGCAGCCGGGGTCATCGCCAATAAACTCAACATTCGAGTTTTAGGCACTGCAAGTGAGGCGGGGGAGATTAAGCTCGTTGGTCACACCCGTGGCGAAAAGAAGATGCTTGGCAAGATTGTCGATACCATGGAGGCCGAGGGCTTTACCGGCGGCGAGGTCGTTATCGACCATGTCGAGAATGAGGCGGGCGCCCAGGCACTCGCCAGCCGCATTGTGGAGCATTGGCCCGGCTCCAAGACCATCATCATGCCCTGCAATGGACTGGATTCATACTATGCCGAGATACACGGGCTCATTATCGGCTACGGCATGGGCGTGGCTTCGGGCCGATAATGTCCAACTAAACAAAAATACGGGCGGGACAAAGTGTCTGATGGCTCTTTGTCCCGCCCGTCTTGTACCTCGGTTAGCTATTAAACCCATTGAACTTTAGGTAGCTCATTAGATACGCCTTCGATACAAAAGACGATACCGCGCTGCGAACGAGCAGCGACTCGCGTGTGACCTGATGAGCCGTATCGGGTACAGAAACCTGCTCAATTGAAAAAGCTGCGCGAATCGACGCCTCGAGCTGATCAATCACATAATCAAAGGCGGTCGGTGCATCGTAGCTCAGGCGTTGAATGATAAAGAGCGCCTGAACAGCAGCGATGGGCAGCACCTGCTTAAAAATACAGATAGCAATAAGGCGAGCGATCTGCTCGCGACCATATTGCTTTTTTACCGGAGCCGGCACCAGACCGACCTTTACGTAGTTGTTGATCATGGAGGGCGTAATGACGGGCTGCTCCACACAAATCGAAAGCGGCTCCATCCACAGTTCGATATACTCAATGACCTGGTCACGGTAGAGCGTTACATTCGGCAACTGGTTATAGCGCGGCAAGCTGAGCGTATTGAGCTTGCGGACTATATCAGACTGGATAAATGCATCAGGTAGCACCGTGGGCTGAATATCCTCTGGGCTAATGCTAACCGACGTATCGGACATGGGAATGACATGTTTAACGTGATTCATATGGTGCCTCCGTTCATTTTCAATATTGTATTCTAGGTTATCTAGTTTTGCATACCACAATGAACGGTATGAGCGTCGGCTTTAGCTCGGGTCCGGTCGCAGGATAACTGGCTCAGACTTTGCAATGTAATGTCCCGCGGCAACGAGCTTGAGGTAACGTTGCCGCGGGACATTTAAGTAAAATAACAACCTTACATAAGATATATTATCGTACTTATCCACGGAGAAACGCGTATACGCTCGTTGCCGCTATGGCTCCATCAGAAACGGCAGTCACAACCTGGCGTAAACGCTTGGAACGGATGTCGCCAGCGGCAAATAGACCTGGCGTGCGGGTCGCCATGGAATCATCAGTAACAATACCGCCGTCCGGCGCCAGATCGACTAGATGCTCAACGAGCTCGGAATGGGGCTGCGTTCCGGTAAAGACAAAGATACCAAACGAGCCAGGGACAAATGACTCGGTGTGAGTTTCCCCGGATGCATTGTCCTTAAAGGTAATCGTCGTTGGCATGACTTCGCCCGAGAGCTCGACAATACTAGTTTGGTACCTAACTGAAATATTATCTTTTGCAAGAACTTTTTGAACCACACCATCGGGGGCACGGAACTGATCGCGGCGCAAAACGATGGTCACGCTGCTGGCGATTTCTGACAAGAACAGAGCTTCCTCGCAGGCAGCATTGCCGCCGCCGATGACAAAAACCTGCTTGCCGCGAAAGAACATGCCGTCGCACGTCGCGCAATACGAAACGCCGCGACCGCGATACGCATCCTCGCCAACAAAACCAGCAGATCGCGGCGTGGCACCCATGCAAGCGATAACGCTCGAGGCCGACGTATCGCCCAAATCGTGATGCACCGTAAACAGCGCTGCATCGGCATCGTAATCGATACCCGTAACCATGCTCCATGTAACCTGTGCTCCCAGGCCCTCTGCATGCTGCTGAAAACGCTCACCGAGTTCGGCGCCACCCAAGAGCGGAATGCCCGGATAGTTCTCGACTTCATTGGTCGTGGCGATCTGCCCTCCCGACATGCCCTGTTCAATCACGGTCGTCGTTAGGTTGGAGCGCGCCGCATAAATGGCCGCAGCATAGCCCGCAGGGCCGCCACCGATAATCGCAACATCGATCGGCTGATGGGTAGTCATGAAGAGACCTCCTGTCGAAAGATTGGCGTTCTTTGCGCTAATACCCAAATTTACGTGAACATGACACTCATGCACTACAATGATAAATCGCGTAACAAAGCTGAAGGGGAGTTATCGATGGATCAAACGCAGATGAGCAATAGCGCTCCCCTGCCCATGCAAGCCACTCCCCAACCGGAGCAAATGACCGTTTCACCTGCACAAAAACCCCTAGTAACCATTGTGCACGCATCGGTTGGATCGGGCCACAAAGCCGCCGCCAACGCGATTGCACAAGCATTTGAACTTATCCGCGGCACCAAGGGAATCCCTGAGGATGTTGAGATCGAAGTCCTGGATATCCTCGATTTTGGACGCATTAGGTTCGATGGTAATAAAACAGCAGCTTCGTTTACCGGCGCCACGCGTCCCATATATGACCTAACCTGGCGATACACGTTTACGGGACATCTGCTCTGGGGCGGAGGCACGGCATGGTCACGTATTATGTTCCCTGCCTTCAACGAATATGTCCGCACCCGCAGGCCCATAGCCGTGGTCGCGACACACATCACGGCGGCCAACGTCGCTGTGGGTGCCCGCGTCATCACGGGTATCGATTATCCGGTCATCTGTGTGCCGACCGATTACGAAGTCGAAGGCTTTTGGCCCCACAAGGACACCGACCTATTCTGTGTAGCCAACGAGTTTATGGCCGAAACGCTGCGCCCGCGCAAGGTTCCCGAGTCAAAGATCCGCATAACGGGCATCCCCATCCGAGCCGGTTTCGATTCAGATTACAAACGCGAAGATGAGCTCAGCAAGTTCAATCTCCCCATAGACAAAACCGTCGTATTGGTGATGGCCGGTGCCAGTTTACCCCAACCATACGTGCGTTTCCGCGCCGCGATGGACCACACGCTCCCCTTCTTACGCAGCTTTGAGGACATGCACTTTGTCTTTTTACCGGGCAAGGATAAAGAATACGCCACCCGACTCAAGACGCTCTTCGACGCCATGAAGCTCGAAAACGTCACGGTTCTAGACTACGTGGACGACATGGCGGCCCTCATGCACGGCTGCGACCTGGCAATCCTCAAATCAGGCGGACTCACGGTCACCGAGTGCCTGTGCGCTCATCTGCCGATGATCCTGCTGGGCAAATCATACGGTCAGGAAAAGGCCAACACCACGATGCTTACCGGCATGGGCGCCAGCATGCACGTCACCACCGCACGCGAGCTCATCGTGACGCTTCGTCACCTGCACGACCACCCTGAGTCGCTCAAAGCGCTACTCATCAACGGCGAAGTACTACGCCGCCCCCACGCAGCCGAAGACATCGCCATCGCCACCATGGAACTCGTAGGCAAACCCCAGAAAAGAAAACGCGCATTCTGCCGCTTCTACTGGGGCGATAAGCCAGCGCACATCAGGTAGACGAAAGTCCGCTGCTCGGCGGGAGCCGCCCATATATCATTCCATGCTCAAACATTCTCGCGGGGCGCTCGTATCCCTCTCGCCCGCTTCTCACACATATCATTCCATGCTCAAACATTCTCGCTTCGCTTCGCTCGCTGCGAAACTGCGCGTGGAACGATATGTGTGAGAAGCAGGCGAGCGGCTACTCGCTTGAAAACAACAATCAATCTTTCTGATAAGCAGATGCGGCAAAGGAACAGTCCCTTTGCCGCATCTGCTTACTGCAATTAGTTACTTTGGTTCGCCTTTGCAGCTTCAAATTTGGGGATCCGGCGCAGCTGGTAGTGCGTAAACGTAGTTGACCGGCCCGGCCCGCCTATATATCGTCCCACGCGCAGTTTCGCAGCGAAGCGAGAATGTTTGAGCATGGGATGATATATAGGCGGGTCGGGCCGGTCAGCGGACAGTACGTAAACGACTAAGCGACGCCGCTAGAACCGAAACCGCCGGCTCCTCGGTCGGTTTTGTCTAGCTCGTCTACCTCTAAGAGATTGACCGTGGGAACTTCTTGGATGACGAGTTGGGCTATGCGGTCGCCTTTGTTGATTTGGATGTTGTTGGAGGGATCCAGGTTGATGAGGATAACCTTGAGTTCTCCTCGGTAGTGGGCGTCGATGAGGCCCGGCGTATTGACTATAGACAGGCCCTGCTTGATGGCCAAACCGCTTCGGGGCTGGACGAAGCCGGCGTAGCCATCGGGCAGGGCGATGGCCAGCCCAGTAGAGACCAGACGGCGTTCGAAGGGCTTCAGAATGCAGTCCTCGTTGGAGCGCAAATCCAAGCCGGCATCGGTGGGATGGGCGTATTTGGGAAGCTCGACGGTGGGGTCGAGACGCTTTATGTTGACGGTAATGTTGGACATGGAATCACCTTAGCTTGTCGAGCTCTTGCAGAAACTCATCGACGTCTTTGAAATCGCGGTAGACCGAGGCAAAGCGGATGTACGCCACCTTGTCGATCTTGGCCAAGCGCTTGAGTACCATGTCACCCAACTCATGGGACGTAACGGCCGTCAGCGTGCGAGAGCGCAGCTCGACCTCGATGTCATCGATAATCTCATTGAGCTTCTTAGTGTCGATATCGCGCTTGATAGTGGCGCGCATCAAGCCGACGAGCAGCTTATTGCGATCGAACCGCTGCTTGGTTCCGTCCGACTTAATGACCTCGATTGGGTCTTCGCATCGTTCGAACGTTGTAAAGCGATAGTTACACGAGCAACATTCGCGGCGACGCTTAATGGTGTTATTTGACTCCTGCATACGGGAATCAACGACGCGGGTATGTGCCTTGCCGCATTTGGGACAGCGCATGGTACCTCCTCTTAAACGATAACAAGGGTACCATGCGCAGCGCGATAATGATTACGAACGAGCAGGAACCTTAAGATGCGCACCGGCGGCGAGCGAACCATGCTCCAGATGATTGACGTTACGGATCATGTCGGAAGTCTCTTGCGTGGAAAGGCCTTCGATTGGATATTCCTCGGCAAGCGACCAAAGAGAATCACCAGACTGAACGCGAATGGTCTCATAGGTAACGTTGGAAACGGACTCGGCATACGCGGCGTGACGAGCGCTAAAGACCGACGTAGCGAGGACAAAGAAGAGCGTAAGCGCAACGGCAACGGCGACAATCGTCGGAACCTTCAGGGCAACGCGGCCCGGCGCGGCTACAGCCTGCTGATTGCGAGCAGGCTTTACGGTCAAAGGCTGAAAGCCGGAGCAGCCACCCTGAACAACCGTAAAAGTGTATTCTGCAGACGTCTCGAGCTTAAGGGCGAGGTTTCCCTGGACCATATTCGTTGCGTTCATCATGTTCTCCTCTCGCGTGTTTTGCTGAGAACAGTTTTATCAAGCCGCGCGGACAAAAATGTCTAGCGCGAGAACGAATGTTCGGTTATTATTATCTTCGAACAGTTGTTCCTGTCAAGCAAAATTCGAACATTTGTTTGACATGGGTAGAGAGGATGCCCTGATGGCTCGCAAAATTACCAAGCGTCAGCAGCAAATTTACGACTTCATCAAGGAATATCAGCAGGAGAAGGGTTATCCGCCCAGCGTGCGCGAGATGGCTTCTGCCGTGGGCCTTTCCTCCCCCAGCACCGTGCACGCCCATCTATCTGCCCTGGAGGCGCGCGGGCTACTCAAGCGCGATGCCACCAAACCGCGCGCTCTGGAACTCTTTAACGAGGACGGTTCCTCTGTCTCAATTTCTAAATCTGACGAGACCACCGCACCTCGCGGAACGGTCTCACTACCGCTCGTTGGTCGCGTCGCGGCTGGGATTCCCATTCTGGCCGAGCAGAATATCGAAGACACATTTACTATCCCGACCGAAATCGCCACTGATCAGGGTTCCTTTATCCTTGAGGTGCATGGGAGCTCAATGATCAATGTCGGTATCTTCAATGGCGATTACATCATCGTCCGTGAACAAAAGAGTGCCATGAACGGCGAAATTGTCGTGGCTATGATTGATGGTTCAGCGACCGTCAAGACGTTCTACAAGGAGCAGGGACGCGTACGCCTGCAGCCTGAGAATGACACCATGGAGCCTATCTATGCAACGAATCCCGTTATCTTGGGCAAAGTCGTCGGCTTGATGCGCCGGTTCTCGTAATGCAAAAACGCATCACCATCTTTGATACCGTCCGCGGGCTTACGATGATTTCAATGGCAGGTTTTCACGCTTGCTACGATCTTGCCTACCTGTACGACTGGGATATGCCCTGGTTTACCCAGACTGTCTTTCAAGACATCTGGCGCGCCAGCATCAGCTGGGTATTTTTGTTTATCGCGGGTTGGATGTGCACCCTTTCGCGCAACAATATCAAACGTGCCGCCAAATACGCCTTAGCAGCACTCGTCGTCTGGTTGGCAACAACACTTGTCTCAGTTGACGATTCTGTTAATTATGGCATCATCTACTGCATGGCCGCATGTACCGGCATCGTGGCGTTGACCGATCCCGTCCTTAAGAAGATATCGGCGAGATGGGGCATGTCCCTATGCCTTTTGTTGTTTGCCCTCACCTGGAGCATCCCCAAAACGATCTACCCTGTCCCCTACCTGGCGTGGCTGGGATTTCCGAGCCCTGGGTTTGTCTCAGGTGATTACTACCCCATCATCCCGTTTTTCTTTATGTATCTTGCAGGATACTTCGCCGCACACATAGCGAAGGGAATCGATAAGACCGTCCCTAGCTGGGCCTACGCCAATCCCATCCCGGAGCTCGCCAGCCTTGGACGTCACGCACTCCCCTTTTATCTACTGCATCAGCCCATCATTCTGGGCATTTTGGAGCTCGTCTACTCGGTGCGATAACGCTTGAGCCGCGGCGCAATACGAGCCGGCAGCTTTGCCACAATACGAACGCCGTCCTCAAGATATTCCTCATGCAAAAGGGTTCCCTGTTCATGCACCAGCGTGATGAGGGTGCCCTCGCGATACGGGATATCAGCAGAGAGCAACACATCGGTGGCAGCCGCCTCACGAGCAATACGGTCGACGAGATCGTCGAGTCCCTCGCCCGTCTGGGCCGAGAACAGCACGGCCTCGGGATAGCGACGACGGAAACTCAATCGATCAACGCTATCGAGAAGATCGATTTTATTGAACACCGTAAGCGTCAAACGCTCGCCAGCACCGATCTCGTCAAGAACGCGATCGACTGCCTCGAGCTGGCGCTCGTAGTCCTCGTCAGAGGCATCCACAACTTTAAGGATCAGATCGGCACCAAGAACCTCAGACAGCGTGGACTTAAAGGCATCAACGAGACCATGCGGTAGCTTTTGAATAAAGCCGACGGTATCGGTAATCGTCATGCCACGACCGCCGGGCAGGCGATACGAACGCGTCGTCGGGTCGAGCGTGGCAAACAGCTTATCCTGCGAAAGTACCGTGGATCCCGTCAAACGATTAAGCAACGTCGACTTGCCGGCATTGGTGTAGCCAGCCAACGCCACGCGAAACGCCGGCGATTCAATACGGCTTTTCGATTGCACATCGCGACGTTGTTCAACCTGTTTCAGTTCGCGTCGAAGCGCAGCGATCTTATTGCGAATCAGGCGACGGTCGACCTCGAGCTGGCTTTCGCCCTGGCCAAAACGCGATCCAATGCCGCCACGCGTCTGTTCCTTGGCAAGATGGCTCCACATACCTCGCAGACGAGGCAGCAGATACTGCAACTGTGCCAGCTGAACCTGTAAGCGGCCCTCACGCGTCTGGGCATGCAGGCCAAAGATATCCAAAATCAACGCCGTACGGTCAATAATCTTGACCGGTTCGCCCACGGCTTTCTCAAGATAGGACTGCTGCGAGGGCGTTAAATCGTCGTCGAAGATAACAACATCCGCATCCATGCGATGCACCAAACCGCACAGCTCCTCGACCTTGCCAGAACCGATAAACGATTTGGGATAGGGTTTGACCAGGCGCTGAGACAAGCGTGCCACGCATTGGGCCCCAGCAGTGTGGGCTAGACGCTCGAGCTCGTCGAGCGAACGGTCGAGCGGCCAGGCGTTATCGCGCCACTCGACACCAACCAAGATGGCGCGCTCAGGTTCAGGCGCCGTGGGGACCAAAGGGAAACGAGCCATTAGGCAGCCTCGATGCGACGGTAAATATCATTAACGACCTCATCGATCGTAAACTCATCCATATCGAACCACACGATGCGATCGTCACGCTTAAACCAGGAAAGCTGGCGCTTGGCATAGCGACGTGAACGCATCTTGATAAGCTCACGGGCCTCATCCATGGTAATAGCGCCACGCAAGGCATCAATAATCTCTTTGTAACCAATTGCCTGCATCGACGTGAGCGCATCGCCCAGGCCCTGGTCCATAAGGCCACGGACCTCATCAACCAGTCCCTGCTCAAACATAAGGTCGACACGCAGGTTAATGCGCTCATAGAGCACTTCACGACTACGCGTCAGACCAAACCACAAGGCATGATAACGCTCACGCGGAACACTGAATTTCGACTTCTGCTGGGCATATGACACGCCATCATCGTGCATCTCGAGCGCACGAATCACACGACGCACGTTATGGGGATGAATCACGGCAGCTGATTCGGGGTCGCGCTCGGCAAGCAGGGCATGCAATGCTTCCTCGCCAATGCGCTCGGCAAGCTCCTGATAGCCCACGCGGCGTTCGTCCTCGAGTTCTCCCGAAGGAAAATCCATCTCATCGAGGGCGGCCTTGAGATACAAGCCCGTACCGCCGCAAAAGACCGGAAGACGCTGCTCGCCAAGCAAACGCTCGACATGTGCTCGGGCGTCCGACTGGTAGAGCGCAGCAGAATACGCGACGCCGGGATCCACGATATCGATAAGGCGCAGAGGTGCCGAGCACTCCTCGGGCATCATTTTGGCCGTACCGATGTCCATGCCGCGATAGATTTGCATCGCGTCGCACGACAATACTTCGGACGATAGACGAGCGGCCAGGCGGTCGGCAACATCGCTTTTTCCGACCGCTGTCGGACCGACAATCGCTACAGCAGAAAGGCTTGCACCAGGAGAAATCATTAGCGAGGCTCGCCCACGACGGAGCCAGACAGATACCACGTCTTGGCGACATCAATATCAACATCGACGATCTTGCCAATAAGCTGATCGATGCTATAGCCAGCAGAAATCGGCGCATGCACCGTCTGGTTCTTAGGGCTCTTGCCCAGAAGGACAGCGTCGTTCTTCTTGCTCGTGCCCTCAATGAGCGCAGGCACCACAGTGTGAAGCTCGCCCTGGTTAAACTCGTGTGCCGTCGTCTCGATAACCTTGACCAGACGGTTAAAGCGCTCAAGGATAACCTCATGCGGGGTGGGATCATAAATCTCGGCGGCCGGGGTACCGGCGCGCTTGGAGTAAATAAACGTGTAGGCTTGGGCATAGCGCACCGTCTCGGCAAGTGAGAGCGTCTGCTCAAAGTCTTCTTCAGTCTCACCCGGGAAGCCAACGATAATGTCGGTCGAGAGCGCGATATCGGGCATGCGGTTGCGAATGCGATCGACAAGGCCCAGATAGTCCTCGCGTGTATAACGGCGATTCATCTCTTTGAGGATCCGCGTCGAACCTGACTGGACGGCCAAGTGCAGCTGCGGCATAACGGCAGGCGTCTCGGCCATGGCGTCGATGGTCTCGGGCAACAGGTCCTTGGGATGCGAAGACGTAAAGAAGATGCGCTCCACGCCCGTATCGCCCACGGCACGCAGCAGATCGGCAAAACGCGGCTTGCCAAACAGATCGCGACCATATGAGTTAACGTTTTGGCCCAGCAGCGTAATCTCACGCACGCCCTGGCGCACCAAACCGGTCACCTCGTCGACAATCTCCTCGAAGGGGCGGCTCTTTTCGCGACCGCGCACGTACGGCACGATGCAATAGGTGCAGAAATTATTGCAGCCCGTCATGATGGGCACCCAGGCGTGATACTGAGTCTCGCGATGCCACGGCATGCTCATGGCATCCGTATCCTCATGCTCATTGGTGCGGATATGACGCTTACCATCAAGGAACGCCTCGGCAATGAGCTCGGCCACATGTGCAATGGAATGCGTGCCAAAGATGACATTGACGTTATCGACGTTGGTGAGCAGGCCCTCGCCATCGCGCTGCGCGATGCAACCGCCAACGGCAACCACGCGCTTGCCCGAAGGCGAAGGCGGCAGGCTTTTGCAGGAATTGCACTGACCGTACAGGCGAGTATCGGCGGCCTCGCGCACGCAGCACGTCATGAAGACAACGATATCGGCATGCGCGGGATCGAGCGCCATGAGGCAGCCATACGAATCAAGCAGACCGCTCACACGCTCGGAGTCGTGCTGATTCATCTGGCAGCCAAAGGTGCGGATAAAGTAGGTTTTACCGGCAAGAATATCGCGTACGGAACGCTGGTCCATGTGCATAAGTCCTAACGATGGGGAGCGAAACAAGGCAAGCAGAAGCTATGCCACAGGCTTAACATCATCCATGACGACGTTATCCATAGCAGCTCGATTGATCTGGTGAACGTAGATAGAAAGGCGGATGGCCGTGCGCGACTCCCCGTTAATGAGGATGTCGGAGAACACGGGCGCGCAGGAAATATCAAAACCGGTTGGAATCAAAAAACCGCGCGCGATAGCCACGGCCTTAATGGCCTGGTTGACGGCACCGGCGCCGACACACTGGATGTTGACGGGTACACCATCCTTGACCATGCCGGCGATGGCGCCGGCAACGGACGCGGGCGATGATTTGCTTGATACCTTCAGGCAATCCATGAAGAAACTCCTGCATTTAAAAGTACGTTTTAACTGCAATAACTGTATCGTACCGAGTGGACTCGGTAAAGGCACTATTCCTCTTTGGCAAGATCAAAGATCACGGTGATTCGATCACGCGAAACACGGATCTTTGGGTCGCCGCAAAGGTTGAGATAGTACCGGGCGGCAAGGTCATTAAAGTCGCGTTCCACAGCGCGCGAAAACTGTGCCATGTCATCCTTGGCAATACGTAGCCCGCGACGATCCTTCGCGAGATCGACAGGAGCCGGCGCATGCGAGGACGAATCACGCTCGCGCAGCAGACGCGCGGTCACACCGCGAACGGGCTTAATCTGCCCTGCCAAAATGCGATGGGCCGTGCGCTCGGACATCTCAAGACCCAAACCCGAACAAATACGGATAAAGTCCTCGGCATCAGAAGCAAGGCCTAAACGATCGACAACCGGAAGCTCGCTCTCGTCATCAATGAACAGGAGACGAGACGTATCGAGCCGACTTGACGCTTGAGCATAAAGGGTCGCGGCAATCTCAGACGGAGAACCAAGATAGACATCGCAACCACGCAACTCCTCGAGCGCAAACTCACAAGCAGCGCGAATAATATTATGTGGACCGCGAGCGCAGACATAACGTCCGTCCTCATCCTTGACGGCCTGGGGCCAGCTGGACTGATCGGCACGCTCACTGAGGCGGTCGGCCGCAACGCTCACCTTGAAGGCTGAACCAAGATCGACGCCGGAAGTGACCACACGGGCCTCGTCGGTGTTCTGCTTGATCGAAAACAATGCCATGCCACGACCGTGAACGCCCCAACGGTCCATCTTCATGCTCTCGAGCTTGGAGGTAACGCGGGCATCAAAGATTCGCTCTTGCATATCCTGCGGAACGCCAGAACCGTTATCCAGAAAGACAAGCGTGCGGACGCCATCTTCCTTGGTCGTGGCGAGATAGACCTTGTCGGCGCCGGCATCGCGAGCATTACGGAGCATTTCGATGACGATGTCCTCGACATGCTGAATGTCGTGCTTAGCCTGGCGCCGCTCGGCCTCCGAAACGCGGAGGCGGACATACCCCTCGCCAAGGTTCTCCTCGACGCGAAGGTTGCCCTCCCCCGACATCGACGCGATAAATGAGATAAGCTCGTTCGCGTCGCTCATGTTATTTAGCGATATCGACAGCGCGGCTCTCGCGAATCACGACGACGCGCACCTGACCGGGATACTCCATCTCTTCCTCGATCTGATGGGCGATATCGTGAGCCAGAACCGTGGACTGGGCATCGGAAATCTTGTCCGGCTGGACCATGACGTGGACCTCGCGACCGGCCTGCATGGCATAGGTACGTTCGACGCCGTCATGGGAGTTGGCGATCTCCTCGAGCTTCTCAAGACGCTTGATGTAGTTCTCGGCAGACTCGCGACGGGCACCGGGGCGAGAGGCAGAGACAGCATCGGCGGCCTGCACCAGGACATCGAGCACCGTGTTGGGGTCGACATCGGCATGGTGAGCCTCAATAGCGTGGACGATAACGGGCTTCTCGCCATAACGGCGGGCAAGCTCGGCACCGATGACGGCATGCGGGCCCTCGACGTCGTGGTCGATTGCCTTGCCCAGGTCATGAAGCAGGCCGGCGCGCTTGGCGGTCACAACGTCCAGGCCAAGCTCGGAAGCCATCACGCCGCACAGATCAGAGACCTCGAGGGAATGCTGAAGCACGTTCTGACCAAACGAGGTACGGTAGCGCAGGGCACCAAGGGTCTTGACGATCTCGGGGTGCAGATCGTGGATGCCGGTATCGAAGGCAGCCTGCTCGCCAGCCTCGCGCACGCGCTGCTGAACCAGGTCGGCGGCCTTGTGATACATCTCCTCGATACGGGCAGGGTGAATGCGGCCGTCGGCGATGAGGTTCTCGAGGGCGACACGGGCGGTCTCACGACGGACCGGGTCGAAGCTCGAAAGAACGACGGTCTCGGGCGTGTCGTCGATCACGAGGTTGACGCCGGAAACCTGCTCGAAGGTCCGGATGTTGCGACCCTCGCGACCGATGATACGGCCCTTGAGGTCATCAGAGGGAATGTGCACGGAGGTAACGGTGACCTCGGCAGTGTGGTCGGCAGCGCAGCGCTGAATCGCCAGAGACAGAATCTCCTGGGCGGTCTTGTGGCACTCGGCGCGAACCTGCTGCTCGGACTCGCGAATGATCGTGGCGGCCTCGTGGGTGACCTCGCCGCGAACCTTATCGAGGAGCTCCTTGTGGGCGTCCTCGCGGGTAAGGTCGGCGATACGCTCGAGCTCGGAGGTCTGCTTTGCACAGAGCTCCTCGAGCTCACGGGAGCGCTTCTCGACCTGACCGGCCTGGCTGGACAGCTGATGCTCGCGCTTGTCGAGAGCGTCGTTGCGGCGATCAAGGGATTCCTCGCGCTGCATCACGCGGTTCTCGAGCGTACGAATCTCGTTCTTACGCTGCTTGTCCTCGGCCTCGGCGGCCTGCTTGTTCTTGATGATCTCCTCTTTAGCCTCGAGCAGAGCCTCTTTTTTGAGGGTCTCGGCCTGACGCTTAGCATCACCGATCAGGGACTCAGCCTGTGCGTGTGCCGACTGGATTTTTTCGTCGGCCTCGTGAAGACTACCCTGCTTGGCGGTGCGCATGTAGGCAATGGCGGCGATGGCACCCAAAACGATGCCAACGAGCGCTGCGATGATAGGCATGCTCACTCCTTTTTATGGATTCGTTACACAACAAAGCGAACCGTCCTTACGAACGGCTCGCGACATTTGAGTAATATGGGCGCAGCTTATGCGGGTCGGATACAGATAAACATATAAACAAACTCATCACAGATGAGCACATATCACAAAGCAAATGACGCTGTTTATCGTACGTTGAACCACAACAACTGTCAAATAAATGCCCCCAACACGGCGGCTAAAACACGGTGAGCGGCAGGGCCACAAAACGCATACGCCTAAACCGCACATTCCTCGCGTTCGGCATCGAGACGTGCCTTAACGGCATCGGCGGCGATATGATACGAGAAGCCCTTGCCCATCAAAAACCGAACCAGTTTTTCGAATCCGCGCGCCTCTGGAACACGCCGCTTGGCGAGCAGGGCTGACGCACGCGCCAAATCGTCTTCGACGGCAAAATAATCCTCGGGATAACCGGGAATGTCATCGAGCACAACATGACGGCGCTTGAGCTCGGTCTCGATTTTGCGCTGTCCCCAACCGCGCCGCTTGCGCTCCTCGATAAAGTACGAGCAAAAGCGGTTGTCGTCTAAAAAGTGATACTCGGTGGCGCGCTCGACGGCGAAATCGATCGCGGGCTGGTGAAAGCCGTAGCGAGCCAGCTTGTCACGGACCTCACCCGTCGCATGGTCGCGGCGCGATAGCATCTCGGTCACCATGGTAAGTGCACATTTACGCTCGATGAGCTGCACCGCCTCACGAAAGTTGTCCCAATCACAGGGAAGATCGGGGCGGTTTTTGACATACAGCCGCGCGACCCGCACGGGAATCCAAATGGACCGCTCAAAACCGCCCTCAAGCTCACAATCGATATGTGCGCAAGGCTTTTTGGACGCATACCCGCTCGAGAACGAGGAGGCCGCCTTCTTATCGGGAAAGACGACCGTGGCCTCGGTCACCGTATACGACATGAGCGTAACCGCTACTCGTCGTCATCATCGAGCATGGCGGAACCATCGATGGCGTAAAGCTCGTCAAACTCCTCAGGCGCAGGCTGATCGGTCAGCTCGACCTCGGACGGAGCATCGTCATCAAACTCAAGTCCGCAGGCAAGGCGGACCTTATGCTCAATCTCGTCGGCGCAATCGGGGTGTTCGCGCAGGAAAGCCTTGGCGGCCTCTCGACCGTTGCCAAGCTTGTCCTCGCCATAGGCAAACCAGGAGCCCATCTTCTTGCAGATGCCGCACTCGACAGCCATGTCCAGAATTGAGCCCTCCTTAGAGATGCCCGTACCGTACATGATGTCGAACTCAGCAGAACGGAACGGAGCTGCCACCTTGTTCTTAACGACCTTGGCGCGCACGCGGTTACCGATAACCTCGTCCTTAAGCTTAATGCTGTCGATACGGCGAATGTCGATACGCACCGAAGAGAAGAACTTAAGGGCGCGGCCGCCCGTCGTAGTCTCGGGGTTGCCGAACATGACGCCGATCTTCTCACGCAGCTGGTTAATGAAGATGCACGTCGTGTTGGACTTGGACAGCGAGCCGGCGAGCTTGCGGAGCGCCTGACTCATTAGGCGAGCCTGAAGACCGACCGTAGTATCGCCGATTTCTCCCTCGATCTCGGCACGCGGGGTCAGCGCGGCGACGGAGTCGACGACGATGGCATCGATGGCGCCGGAACGCACGAGCATGTCAACAATCTCAAGCGCCTGCTCGCCCGTATCGGGCTGGGAAATGAGCACCTCGTCGATATCCACGCCGATGCGCGCGGCATACGTGGGATCAAGCGCGTGCTCGGCATCGATAAATGCCACAACGCCACCCATTGCCTGGGCCTCGGCCAAGATCTCGAGCGAAAGCGTCGTCTTACCGGAGGACTCAGGACCGTAAATCTCGACGATACGGCCGCGCGGCACGCCGCCGATACCCAGCGCGGCATCGAGGGCCAGGGCGCCCGTGGGAATGGCCTCGACCTCGAGCTCGGGACCACCGTCGCCGTACCTCATGATGGAACCCTGGCCGAATTTCTTCTCGATCTCGGCCTTGGTGGTGGCGATCATCTCATCGCGCTCTTTACCCGTCGTGCGAGCATGAACGGTACGTACGGGACCTGAATTCTTGGCCATGAATAGCCCTCCTCTTAACAACCTGCATCGATAATAAACGAACGGCTGTTCGTGGTCAACCGTTCAGGCCAATCATATGCAGGCGGTCTTTCCAAAACCCAACCAAACGCCGACCAAACACTGACCAAATGCTTGACCACAAAGGACCAAATATGAACAAGGCAGGCAAAAATACATCTACAACCAGCACAAACGCCAAATGAGCCTAAGGTCCCTATCTCCACAATTAAGGGGCTCGGAGGCCCCTTAAAACACGTCTATTCCATAGAGTTGAGCACAAGGGCAATGCGCCCCAATGCCTCCGCGACCGCATGGGCACGAACACACGAACGGTCGCCCTCATAGTGGCAGCGCACAGAGTCCACAACCGGGACTTCCCCATAAGCCGCGCGATACGCCCAGCCAATATAGAAAGTGCCCGCCGGATCGCCCTCAGTGCCACCGCCGGGGCCGGCATAACCCGTTGCGCTCACTGCAATATCGCTCTGGTACAGCTCCAGCGAACCCACCGCCATCTCGCGCGCGGTCTGATGCGACACCGCGGTATAGCGGTCGAGCGTCTCCTGCTCAACACCAAGAACGCGATGCTTAATCTCATCGCAGTAAGTCACCGCACCGCCACGCAACACCGCCGAGGCGCCCGGGATATCCGCAATCGTCGAGGCGATCATACCCGCCGTCAGCGACTCAGCCGTCGAAACCGTCACGCCCCGAGCGCTCGCGCGCTCGACAATATCGCGCGCCAGCTCCTCATTGTGTGCGGAAATCTGCTCAAAAGAGACCGTCATACCCACCAGGACCTAGACCGAAAAGACGATCTTGCGGCAGTTCCAGAAGTACTGGGCGCCCGAGATAACGGTCAGGACAACGGCAACGGCGTACAGGAAGCGCGACACCGAGTAGATGCCGAGCGTCAGCGCCACCGGGCCAAGGTGCAAGCCGGCCATAGCAAAAACGCACAGGTAACCGCAAATGGAGACCATCGTGGTTGCCGTCTTGTACTTGCCGAGCTTATCGGCCGCAACGACCACACCGGCCGCACTCGCGACCATGCGAAGGGCGCTCACCAGCAGCTCGCGGAACAGGATAATGAACACGGACCACACGGTCACCGCGCCAAAATCCAAGAACAGCAGCAGGGCCGAGAACACGAGCAGCTTATCGGCGATGGGGTCCAAGAATTTACCGAAATCGGTGATCTCGTTGCGCGAACGCGCCAGATAACCGTCGACCTTATCGGTGCACGACAGGATCACATACAGAATGAAGGCAGCGGCGGCGAGCGGGCCGTCGAAGGTGCTCCAATCCGTACCGGCAACACTCGTGTGAGAAAGCGCCGACACGATCATGAACACCGGGATAAAGACGATGCGAACGCACGTCACGATGTTGGCGGGCGTCCAAACACTCGTCAGTTCCTTATTGCTCTCGTTTGCCACGATGCTCTCCTACTCCACAACATGGCCGATAAGCTCATAGCAGAAGCTATCGGTAAACTCGACAGTCAGAATATCGCCCACGGACGCCTCACTGGCGTCCAAGTGAACCGCGCCATCGGAATCGGGCGCCTGGAACCAGGCATGGCCGATCAGCTCGGCGCCATCCTCGGTCTCTTCGATACCGTCGACGATCACCTGGGCGCGCTCGCCCACATGTGCGGCGGTGGCGGCAAAACCGAGCGACTCGGCCAGGTCCATGGCCTCCTGGGCGCGCTCGAGCTTGACCTCTTCGTCGACCTGACCCTCCATCTTAGCGGCCAGGCTGCCCTCCTCCTGCGAGTAGGCAAAGACGCTCGTGTAGTCAAAGCCGACGGCATCCATAAAGTCGATAAGGTCGCGGAACTCGTCGTCGGTCTCGGTCGGGAAGCCGACCATGGCCGTGGAACGAATCACGATGCCGGGGATGCGCTCGCGAAGGTCGCGGAACAGGTCCTCGAGCTCCTGGCGGGAACCAGAACGGCGCATGGCCTTGAGGATGCGCGCGTCACAGTGCTGCACGGGGATATCGATATAGGGCAGCACCTCGGGCGTATCGCGAATCGTATCGATAAGCTCGTCGGTCATGCCCTCGGGCTGCAGATAGAGCACGCGGACCCAGACGTTGTGCGGGCGCACGGCCTCGGCGACGGCACGCAGCAGCTGCGCCAGATTGCGCGGCGAGCCCTCGGTGACGTCCTCGTCGGCAAAGTCGGTACCCCAAATGCCCGTGTCCTGGCCAATCAGCACAATCTCGCGCACGCCGCCGGCAACCAGGTCGCGCACCTCGGAGATAATGCTCTCGGCATTGCGCGAATGATAGCGGCCGCGGATGTAGGGAATCATGCAGAAGCTGCAGAAGCGGTTGCAGCCATCGGAAATCTTGACGTAAGCGACAGCACCCTCGACGGTACGTTTGACCTGCGGGATATAGGCTGCGATCTCACGCTCGACACCCAGCACGCCATCGATGACCGCCACGATGCCGTCCTCCTCGTCGGCCTTCACAAAGGCAGCGACCTCGGGCAGCTCGTCAGGCAGGTCGTCGCCATAGCGCGACGGCACGCAGCCGCACATAACGATGGGGCAAGAACGAACGCCGTCCTGAACCTCGTTGGCGAGCTCGAGCGTGGTCTCGATGCTCTCGGACGTTGCGGAGGCGAGAAACGAGCATGTATTGACGATGGCGATATCGGCATCCTGCGGGTCGAATGCCTCTTCGTAGCCCGCGGCGGTCAAAAGAGAACGCATGCGGTCGGTGTCAACCTCGTTCTTAGCGCACCCGAGGGTGATGTAGAGCACGGAGCCCAACGGTGTATCCATGTTGGAGAGCGGTCCTTTCGAATGATATTAGCGGTAGTTGGTGAACTGAAGCGGCTGGCCGTAGTCCTGGTCGCGCAGGAACTGGATCACGGTCTGCAACGCGTCCTTCGAAGCAGAGGAAACACGCAGCTTGTCGGCCTCGATGGCTACCTTGACCTTAAGCTTTTGGTCCTTGATGTCCTTATTGATCTTCTTGGCGGTCGCCTGGTCGATACCCTCGACGACATGGCCGAGCACGCGCACGGTGCCGCCCGACGCCGCCTGTGGAGCATCCCACGAGACAGCCTTGAGGTCGATGCCGCGCTTGATGAGCTTGGAGCTCAGCACGTCAACAATCTGTTTGGAGACAAAGTCGGCCGGGGCGTTGATCGTAAAGAGCTTGTCGCCCTTCGAAAGCTCGATCGTGGCGCCGGAATCCTTAAGGTCATAGCGCTGGGAAATCTCGCGCGTGGTCTGCTGGAAGGCGTTGTCGACCTCTTGCATGTTGACCTCGGACACGACGTCGAAGCTGGAATCTTTAGCCATGATGTTTCCTTTCGCGTACGAGCGGCTTAGTAGCTATCGTACGAATAGTCGGTAGAATCGGTGGGCGTCTGACCGTCAGTTGCGGTATCGGCGTCATCCGTGGACTGGGCATCGGTGCCGTCGGTGGTATCGGTACCATCAGAACTTTCACCATTCTCGGAATCGGTCGTCTCCTTCTTGGGAACGGTGATCGTCACACGCGCCACGCCCGAGGTCTTGGTATCGTAACGGACCTTTTCACCGTTCTTGGTAACGGTGACATCGGAAGGCTTGGACGTGGTGATCTCGATCGAGGACTCGGGCGAGTACTCCTGCTCAAAGGGGCCAGTCGCTTGGGCGCCATAGACCGACTTGCCGTCGACCTTGACCTCAATCCACGCGGTCTTTCCCTTGGCAACGGAGACTTTGACCTTCGTGACCTCGTTCTCTTCCTTCTTGGCCGTCGTCTTGGTAGCGTCCGAATCAGTCGACTCATCCGTCGCCTCATCGGTGTCTTCGTCCTCGTCGACCGTTTCGGTCTTCTTAGAAGACTTCTTGGTCGTCATCTTGGTAGCAGTGGGCGTCTCGGGCGTGTTCTCGGGCGCCGAAGATGCGCAGCCACGTAGAAGCACCACGATGAGCAGAATCAACAGCAGCGCAACGGCACCGATGCCCGCGTAGACGATACGCGGATCGAGCCCGTTGTTTTGAGGAGTACGTGATCCGCCGCGTCCACGACTGGAACTGCTGCGGCCGCCTTCCTGAGGCATACGGCCACGATTGCTATCGGATCGGCCGCGATAGCCACCCTGGCCCTGAAGGCTGTGCTGACCCGAACGGGGCGCAAGTTCACCGCGGCCTTGATAGCCACGCTGGCCCGAACGCGGAGCCGAAGAGCGCTGGCCATACGGCTGCGACTGAGAACGAAGACGCGGCGTCACCTGCGTGGTATCGGCGTCCGCATAGCCGCCACGAGAGCGACCAGAAGAGACCCCACGGTAACCGCGATCGGAATAGCCGCCGTCGCCGTAGCCGGCACGAGGGTCACGAGCCACGCCGCGGGCAGCGGGAAGTGCACGGTCCTCGGGCATCGGCGTACTGCGGAACCGGTCACGCTGTGAGCGAATTTCCTCGCCCGAACCCGTCTCGGTAATATAACCGGCCTGCTGAGGACGCTGTCCATAGCGGGTCGAACGACCGCCCTGAACCATCAGGAAGCGCCCGTTATCGACCGAGGAACGCGAATTGACGTAGCCGGCGGCGTCCTGAAAACGACCGCCCTGCTGCGACGTCTCGCGTTCGTATGCCATCAGGTCGTCAAAGTAGGCATTGACGACCTCGCGCGGATTGAGGCCCAAAAAGCGAGCATAGCTCGAAATCATGCCCTGCGCATAGCCGCGCGGCGGCATCGAAGCAAAGTTACCGGTCTCGAAAAACTCGATGATCTGCGGCCTGATTTTGATGGTGTTGGCGACCTGCTGAATGGAAAGGCCCATTCGGCGACGCTGCTCGAGCAGCATGTCACCAAAGCGTGCAGTCATCAGAATCCTCCAAACTCACGATCTTCACGTGCCATCTCGGCGTCGACAGATTCCAGCGCGGCAAGCCCCTCCTCGTCCAACAGGACCTCGCGCGGCTTGGAACCGTCGGGCGGTCCGACGACACCCTTTTCTTCCAGCATGTCCATAATACGCCCGGCACGTGCATAGCCAACCTTCAGACGGCGTTGCAGGCCAGATGTGGAGCCAAGCTGCGATTCCACCACAATATGGGCGGCTTCCCAAATGAGAGGATCATCGTCTTGCGGCTCGGCGACTCCGGTGCGGACAATGCCGCCGCCACCCGCCATGGACATGGAAGCGGGCGCCACGGCAGACAGGATCTCCTCGTGGTAGTCGGGCTCGCTCTGCGACTTGACGAACTCGACAATCTCGTTGATTTCGTCATCCGAGACAAAGCAGCCCTGGATACGGCGAGGCTTGCCCCAGTCGACCTTAGAGAACAGCATGTCGCCCAAACCGGTGAGCTTTTCGGCACCCATCTGGTCGATGATGACGCGCGAGTCGATGCCCGTGGCGACGTTAAAGGCGATGCGGTTGGTGATGTTGGCCTTGATGAGGCCCGTCACCACGTTGGAGCTGGGGCGCTGGGTGGCCACAATAAGATGAATACCGGCGGCACGGCCCAGCTGTGCAATACGCACGATCGAGGCCTCGACATCCTTACCGGCGACCATCATCAGGTCCGAGAGCTCGTCAATGATGATGACCAGGTAGGGCATCTTTTGCGGCGGGTTGTCGTAATGCTCAAACTCGCCGGCGGCCTGCTTTTCGTTGTAGGTCGAGATCTTACGCACGTTGAGACGCTCGAAGACCTTCAGGCGTCGCTCCATCTCGGACACGGCCCATTGCAGAGCGCTCGCGGCCTGCTTGGGCTCGGTCACTACAGGCACGTAAAGATGCGGCAGACCGTTATAGCCCGCAAGCTCGACGCGCTTGGGGTCGACCATGATCAGGCGAACGTCCTCGGGAAGGGCGCGCATGAGCAAGGTCGTGATGATGGAGTTGATCATGACCGACTTACCGGAACCCGTGGTACCGGCGATCAGCAGGTGGGGCATCTTGGCAAGGTCGGCGACGACCGGCGTACCCTCGGCATCTCGACCGATGGCGAGCTCGAGCGGACCGCCCTTCACATAGGGAAGCACGTCGCCCAGGTTGACGTTCTGGCGCTTGCGATTGGGGATCTCGATACCCACAAGCGAGGTGCCGGGGATCGGGGCAAAGATACGCACGGACTGGGCAGCAAGCGATAGCGCGATATCGTCCTCGAGGCTCGAAATCTTGCTCACGCGCTCGCCCTCGCCAGGTTGCAGCTTAAAGGTCGTCACCGTGGGGCCGGCGATCCAGCCGACCACGCGGGCACTACGACCAAACTCCAGCAAGGTGGACTGAAGCGACTCGGCAGTCTGTTCCAGCTCCTTGTCAGAAGACGCGGAGGAAGCCGACTGCGGGTTGGCATGCAGAATCTCAAGTGGCGGAAGTTTGAGGCCGTCCTCTTCTTCGCCCTCGTTATCTGCGGCGCCGCCGTCCGCTCCCCCATCGCTAGCCGCAGCCGATTCGACAGCACTCAAGGCAGGCGCATCGGCAACCTTGGGATGCTTCAAGAAGTCGGGGATCTGAGGTGCTGCCGAGACAGGATTCACGGCAAACGGCGGCTCGGACTCGTCGATCTTATCGGGGTCGTCTTCCATCGAAAGCTGGCCGGTCACCTGTCCACGCTTGGCATGGCGACGCGGCAACAAGGTTGTCCTGGCAGACTCGAGCGGAGCCTCGTCGTCCTCGTCATCGCCCTCGGTGAGTTCGATTTCGCTATCGGACCAAGACGGATCCGGCTCGCTTGTATTGAGTTTAGGCGCGGCCTTGCCCTTCTTGGCGTGACGGCGCGGCAGCAGCGTCGTTTTGGCGCGCTCGGACTCCACGGCCTCGGACACATCGACAAACGGATCCTCGTCCTCGTCTTCTTCGTCAAGAATCGGATCGACGTCATTGCCCATAACCGTGGTCACGGCAGCATCGGAGCCCTTTTGACGAAGAATGCTCAGGTGCGGACGGGCAACGCCGGGCACCGACAGGGCTTCGTCGTCACCCCACGGGCTGGCGTTGACATCGGCACGGCGGCGCTCGGCAAAATCGGCCGCACGGTCGCGAGCAGAGCGCAAAACGCCGCCAACCGAAAAGCCAATGATGACCAAGCCCACGACGACAAAGCCCAACAGGACTACCATCGCGATAGGCTTACCCAGGGCATTCTGCAGCGCACTCGCAATAAACGCACCAATGTAGCCACCCGAGGCGGACAAATTTTGCGGCGTGAACATAAGGTCACAAGAGACACTCGTACCCGGCACCATCAGCGAAAGAATGGAGACGACGGCGATAAAGACCACGGCGCCGCCCGCAACAGAGCGTACGTTGAGCGGCGAGTCCTCACCCAAAAAGAGCGTGGCGGCAAACAGCAGGATGACGATCGGCAGCACATAGGCACCCAGGCCAAAACCAAGGTGGTAGAAACCAGCGACCGCAGCTGTAACGGGTGCAGTCGCCGGCGAAATCACGGCAATAAAGGACGCAATCGCCAAAACGGCGATGACCACGCCGGCGATATCGCGATTTGCTGAGGGCTCGACCAAAGGCTCAAAATCGTCGAAGTCCGCCTCGTGACCCTTATTGGCACGCAGATGGGAACCGGCACCCTTAGCAGGTGCCGGTTGGTTATTGGCCTTATTGCCTTTGGCGTTTTGTGCAGATCCGCGCGCCAAACTAAACCTCCATGACGACCGGGATGATCATCGGGCGGGTGCGCGTACGACTCCAGATAAAGTTAGAGAGCGAGTCGCGCACGGCCTTGCGAATGGCATCGGAACCGCTGCTCGTAAAGCTGAACTTGCCCTTCTCGATCGTCTTCATAATGGACGCGGAGGCATCCTCGGAGAACTGGTCGTCGATAGCAAACGAGACACCGCGGCCCGAGAACTCGATGGCCTCGATCTTCTTGTGCTTGAGCGAGACGATGGCAACGGCCGTGACCATACCGTCGTTGGCGAGCTTCTGGCGATCGCGCAGGACGATGGGGTCGGTATCGCCGATACGCAGGCCGTCGACGTAAACGACGCCGGACTCGACGGGTGCACCGCGCTTGACGATACCACCGCGCATCTCGAGCGTGTCGCCGTTATCGAGGACAAAGATATGATCGTCCTTGATGCCCATCTTGCGGGCCAACTGGGCATGGGCGCGCAGATGCACGGCCTCACCGTGAACCGGCATAAAGTACGTGGGCTTGGCCATGGCCATCAGGAGCTTGAGCTCCTCCTGGCTGCCGTGACCCGAGACGTGGACGAGGGCGCGGTTCTTGTCCCACACGTCGCAGCCGAGCTTGGCGAGGCTGTTAACGACCTGCTGGACGGCTTTCTCGTTGCCGGGGACCGGCGTGGCCGAGAGGATGACGGTATCGCCCTCGTGGATGGAGAGCGTCTTGTGCTCGCCGTTGGCCATGCGGGACAGGGCCGACAGCGGCTCGCCTTGAGAGCCGGTGCACATGACGACGATCTTGTCGTCGGGCAGGTTATCGATATCGAAGGCATCGATAATATCGGCGTCGTCGATGTTGAGGTAGCCCAGCTCACGCGCCACGCGGGTGTTAGTGAGCATAGAGCGACCGGTCACAACGACCTTACGGCCGCACTTGCGGGCAGCATCGCAGATCTGCTGCAAACGATGGATATGGCTCGAGAACGACGCGACGAACACGCGACCCGGGGCGTTCTTGATGGCGTGCAGCAGGTTGGGTCCAACCTCGGCCTCGGACTTGGTAAAGCCGGGAACCGTGGCATTGGTAGAGTCGGAAAGCAGTAGGTCGATGCCCTGCTTGGCAAAGCGGCTGATAGCGGCATAGTCGGGCGTGACGCCGTCGATGGGCGTCTGGTCGAGCTTAAAGTCGCCCGTGTGCATAACGGTGCCCTGATTGGTGCGGATGAACACGCCCAGAGCGCCGGGGATGGAGTGCGTCATCGAGAAGAAGTCGAGCGAGATGCCGCCGAGGTTGACATGGCTGCCGCCCTTGACCTCGCGGAACTTGGGTGCGCGGATGCGGAACTCAGAAAGCTTGCCCTCGATAAAGCCAAGCGTCAGCTTGCTCGAGAAGATGGGCACCTTGTTGTTGAGGTCCTGCAGCAGGTACGGAAGCGAACCGGTGTGGTCCTCGTGGCCGTGGGTGACGACGATACCGCGGAGCTTCTCCTCGTTCTCCAGAACATAGGTGTAGTCGGGAAGCACCAGGTCAATACCGGGCTGGGAATCGTCGGGGAACATGAGGCCAGCGTCAACGAGCACCATGTCGTCGCCGCACTCGAAGACCGTCATGTTCTTGCCGATGCCGTCAAGGCCGCCGAGCGGGATGATCTTCAAGGGAGATGATTTTTTAGCTGCCATAGGTTAGTGTTGTTTCCTTTCTTCGAAACGGGTCTGAAACAACCGACGGGGCGCTTCTGGCAAACCGACCGCCGGGAACGTACAAACATGCATCACAGAGTCGATGCAATAACCACAGTATGATACCCATTTGCACAACAACAGACCACCCATGCATCAAAGCCCCATCTGAACCGGTCTATCCCGCCGGCCCCGCTGAGACCAGACCTGACAAAAAGGGACAGGTTTATTTTGGTCAGTTTTATCCGCGGAAATACCAGAACGTGGCTTTCAATAAGGCTCTGTTAGACCAGAAATGGCATTAAGAGCTTTGATAAAAAGGGGTCCCATTTAAACTGGGACCCCTTAAACTAATTTTATTTAACCCCATTTAGAGAGGCTTG
This sequence comes from uncultured Collinsella sp., assembly GCA_900551365.1. GTDB lineage: Bacteria > Actinomycetota > Coriobacteriia > Coriobacteriales > Coriobacteriaceae > Collinsella. The sequence continues at coordinate 5,254 of URVZ01000011.1, read as the reverse complement.
AGGCGAGGGAATCGTTAAGCATCGAAAGACCTAAATAGTAGTTTTTTACATCCTTTGATACTTTTTTAGTAGATGCAACATCATCTGAAAAGGGAACAACAACCTCCCTCCACCTATCGCCTAGATCTTCTCTATTCGTCTGCATCAGAACGACACGACTCCATTGCGCCTGGACGGAAGGTAGCATAAGAGCCCAAGCAATGTAGAAATTGTCTATTGGCGCTGACTCAGCGGCTCTGAGAATCAGAACTTCCTTTGTGTAGACCGCCTTCTCTTGCCCCGGCAGAACCATTACTGGCTCACCTATATTCTTTGAGGCTCTCGCTGGAGTTATAACGTCCCATGGGTTGATTCCGCTGACCGAGCTTTTCCAGAATTTTTTGGCAGTTTGTAATGTCACCATATTGGTGCTATTGATATTGACTTGCCGATTACGCAGGTCAGAAACCTTGATGTATGGAATGTCTCCTATTCTGAAGTCTTGAGAGGGGCTTCCGTGTCCGCCTCTTGATTTTATGATGCCCTTATCAACAAGCTCTCCTAATGAGACCGGCCAGAAGCCTTTCAGATTTTTAGAAATCCATTTTTCCACTGCAATGGTTGATCTTCTGTCGCAATATTGGGGCACACCTAGAAGGCTTTCGGAAAGCGGCTTAGTTGGGTAGAAGGATGCGGTATCCGTTTCGCCATCGCCATCAATCAGGGAAATCACATCCTCGATCGCCTTATCGTCAATATCACTAGTTCTTCTATTCTCAGCCCTACTCACAACGTACAATGTTCTGCCATCTTTGTTGATTCCGATTGTCGGGGCATTTGAGACCCACGTATAGTTTCCGATAAACCACGGAGTCGCATCAGAATTATCGCAGGCGCCTTCTTCGGACTTTTCAAACACATAGAAATTAGTCTTTGCTCGACAGAAACCCTGAAAGGCTTCCATAGGAATATTCAGCACGCCCTTCAATGTGAAATGCGCATCTAGCCAATCCCTGAACCACTTATAGCTCGCTGAGAAGAAATATGTCTCTGGGAGGACAATGCCGAGACGACCCCCCTTATGGAGTAGCCTCCATGCTCTCTCAACAAAAGCGATTCCCAGCTCCGTGGAACAGTAGCTGTCCGAAGGCTTCCCGTTTTTCGAGTGCTTGCAGATGGTCAGATTGTCATACCCAGCGTCGGTGGCGCTTAGCTTTAAGTTCTTTCCAAACGGAGGATTTGTCAAAACGACATCGTAACTATCGTCTTGAAGGGAATCTGCGAGCCCATGGCCATAATCAGCCCATTTTGCCTTTCTGATCGAATCGCCAAGCTTGACGTGAGTAGACCCGTCTCCGACTCCAACCATCAGCGCACGTGCGAGTTTTACGTTAATATCATCACGGTCAATGCCGTAGAGTTTCGCATTGGCCCATCTGACGGCATCGGCCTCGGGTATTTTATCCAAAATAGTAAGGTAGGCTTGGCTGAGAAACCCTCCCGTTCCGCATGCGATATCAATCACCTTGTCAGTCGGCTCAATGCACATCATTTTCGTCGCGGCGGAAACAACCCTTGCTGGCGTAAAGTATTGTCCATCGCCGACTTTTAAGTTTGCATTGCGAAAGACCTGGAAGGCTAACGAAAGTGCTTCCGGGCTTACGTCAACAAGATCAAATCGCTGAAGTTCAGCAACAGCAGCATGGATCGTCGTGGAATCGAATAGGATTTGATCGGGCTCATCATCGCTGAATAGATCGCGCCTGTCGCTTTTGTATCGTTTGAAAAGCCGATTTATACCGGATTGACTGGCAATGGGAGTATCTTCGATTTGGAAATCAACAGATTTTGCTTTGATCGCCCTTGCATCAAGATCAGACTGAAGCTTGACAAGGATTAAATTGCAAATTTGATTCAGCCGCGCTTCCGGTCTCGTAGATTTACTGTCTTCCGAGACGACCAGGTCAAGCAAAGATGCAAAAAGACTCTTTAGCAAGTCGCTTTCCGGAACCTTTAGATCGGAGTAGCAAACGTTCTCTTTTAAGATGAGGTTTTCATTTGGAGCTGGGAGTTCTGCTGACTCTACGACGCTATAGTTTCCAGACGGCAGCTTATACACCTTTGTAAAGGAAGTTCCATCGGTAAGTACGCCCAATCGGACTTGTGGCTCAAGTCCCATATATGTTTCAAGCTCGCTTAAACCTGTTGAGTCTCCCGCTGTCTTGCACTCGATAATGATCTTCGCATGTCTCCAGTCACCTTTGTGGGATGCACTGTCGAATATTGCAATATCAACTGGAAAGCCATCGAAGCTCGCGTTCGATTCGCGCCTTGCGGCTGATGACGGATTTTTCGGAACCCTCCATTCCTTGTCATTTGAATCGGAGCCCGGGCATTGGATTTGGTCGCGTTCCCATCCCAGCTCAAGAAGTTTGGAGAGGACGGGCAAACGAGTTAAGTGATGCTCTACAAAGCTATTGGATTCATAAGCCATTATTGATTGTCGCTCCTGCTTTTACCGACCTTCATCTCGAACGGCATGCCACCCTCGCGGAACACCGCACGGAGGAACATGCTCACTGCATTAGACATGGAGAGGCTGAGTTCATCGAGGATGGCGGATGCTTCCCTCTTCACCTCCGACTCAATCCTGATGGTGGTTGCGGGTATGTTCGACGGCATGGCGGTTCCTATCTCTCGTGTATACCACGGTGCGACCATTTTAGCGGACTATGCAGTCCACAAGACCCTGGAGTGGGAAGGATAAACTGGACTTTCTTTTAAGGATCCTCAAGCGTATTGCCGCTCGTATTCCACTGGAGACATGTAGCCCAGGGTGGAATGCATGCGCACCCTATTGTAATAGAGCTCTATGTACTTGAAGATGTCCTGCTTGGCCTCGTCCCTCGTCCCATAGCTCCTCTCTTTCACCAATTCCCTTTTCAGCGTCTTGAAGAACGACTCGGCCACCGCGTTGTCCAGCGGCGTGCCGGGCCTTGATACCGACTGGACTATGCCATGCGAGTCCAGACACCGCTGGAAGGAACGGGAGGTGTACTGCGCGCCCTGATCGTCATGGAAGACGAGGCTGCCGTCATCTGGCGGACCCTCCCTGCCGACCGCCTGCTCCATCGCGTCGATCGCGACCTTCTCGGTGATGCGCTCGGACATCGACCAGCCCACGACCTTGCGGGAGAAGGCGTCTATCACGGCTGCGAGATAGAGCCACCCTTCTCTTGTGGGTATGTAGGTGATGTCGCCCACCCAAAGCCTGTTGCGCTCGCCCACGGTGAAAGCGCGCTCTACCAGGTTCAACCGAGGGTCTCCCGGCTCGACCTTCTTCTGGATGCGGTGTTTTCGGGTCGCGCCCTTTCCGGCAAGTCCGAGCTTCTGCATGATGCGGAGCACGCGCTTCTCGCTCACGACGATGCCGCTTTTTCGCAGTTCGCGGTTGATGCGCCGGTAGCCGTAACGGCCCTTATGCCGCTCGAAGGCCTCGACGACGAAACCTTCGATCGCCTCCCGCTCTATCTGGGCGTCGGACTTCTTCCGGCCGAGATACTCGTAGAAACCGGATTTCGAGACTTTCATCAGCCCGCATGCCTTCTTGATGGGGCCAATCTCGCCCCTATGCTCTTTGAGGAACTCGAACCTCACGCATGGTCTTGACTCAAGAAGGCCCGGAAATTTTTTAGTATCTCGTTCTCGCGCTCGAGCTCCTCGACCTTCTTCTTGAGCTTCACGATCTCGTAGTCCTTGTTGATCTTCGGGGAGCCGTTTCCGGGGAACGCGCCGTCTCCCATCTCCTCGTATTCGCGGGCCCATCTTCTCAGCGTCGAATCCTTTATGCCGAGTTCCTCCGATAGGCCTTTGACCGTCATTTCCCCGGACAGGACCACCTTTGCCGCCGAGACCTTGAACTGCCTGTCGTATCGCTTTCTTCTTTGGGTCATCTTGAACACCTTTCGCTCTTAACTAGGTGTCCAATTCATCATACCCACTCCACCCAGTAGTCCATATATAGCGGAAGGACGTTGAACATGTCGCGGATGCGGGTCGCGCGGGTGCCGTTGGCGAGCTGACAAGCGACCGTGTACTCCACCGTGCGGAAGTCGATCGCCATGAAAGTGTGGCACCAGCGGAACCAGTCGAGGTAGTCGCCGAGGTGCTTGGTGGATACGCCCTTGAAGCGTACCGTGAACGAATCGAGGAGCGAATGGAGGATGTTGGTGCGGCTGATAGTGCCCTCCGAGCGGTCAGTGGAATCATAAGACTTATGCAAGGCAACCTTCGGGTCGTGCTGCAGGTCGATGCATGCGATTGCCTTGACCTTGGCGACGACCGAGCCTGCGCCGATACGGACGCGAAGGGCTTCCTCCGCGCGATTGCGCAAGACCACACTTCGCCCCGAAACGTCGAAGAAGGTAGTGTTCGTATCGCTGATGCCCATTATTACGCAAATCTGCTCGCGGGAGAGGCCGCACTTGTGAATCTGCTCGCCACGATGGCGTGCCTTTCTCGGCAGGGTGAAGGAGCCCAGGGGTGGTTGCCCTTGAAGGACTCGGTGAAGTATGTCTCATCGAGCTCGCAGGCCTGCCCCTGCCCGACGTGGAACTCGGGCGCATATTCCTTCAGGCACTCGATGAGCCTGTAGCACTAGTGTACGCGATCCTGAGGCAGACGCCGCAGCGATCAACACACTCGCGGAGCGGGAGCATGAGGACGAAGCACTCAGCATAGGCCATCCAGGCCTCGCGTAGCAGCTTGCTCGCGCCGAGGATCCGGTCGGTGGAGCCAGAAAACGTCCCGCCGTAGTCGCGGAAGAGGAGCGCTGCTCACCGCTCCTGGACTTGCCCTTCTTGACGATAGCGACCGAGCCGCAACGGGGGCAACGCTCTATTTTGTAGCCGCTTCCCGCCGCATCGTCATACATGGCGGAACGTATGATGTCGCGCACCGTCTCGATTGCACGGCGGCGCTCGGACTTGCTGAGTTTTGCCATATTCTTCTTGAGGGTGGTGTCCAGATCCTCGGCGTTCATGTCTGATCCAATACCGTGGTTACTTGTTTCTTAATACCACGGTAGTATCACCTATATGTCAATAGTGGTCTAACAGAGCCTTCAATCAAGTTGATATCTGACGACTGAATAGACTATCTGACAAAATAGCAACCCGCACCAACCAGCCCTTTTGCTGTTCCCGGCGGGGTCCGCGGGTAAAGTTTATCGCGAGTTCCGCACGAACAGGAGGCCACTTAATGTGGCCTCCGTCGT